>VGZG01000083.1 GCA_016872675.1 Planctomycetota bacterium | reverse complement strand
CCTGCCGACCGCCCGACCGGGCGCGCCGTGGCTGCGCTGGCTGCCGACGCTACTCGCGCTCGCCGTCGGCGCCTGCGCGCTGCTCGATCGCGCCGGTCGCACGCCGGCGCTGCGCACCGCGATCCTCGGCGCATCGGCGTTCCTGCTCGGCTGGCAGGCGCTGCTGTGGCTGAGCGCACGCGGACGATCGCTCGCCGTCGAGGTCGCCGCGCCGATCAAGCAGCACTACATCCAGGCCTGCGTGCAGACGAGCCTGTACGTCTACTGGGGCTGGTGGTGGGTGCAGGACGGTGTGCGTCCGATCTACCAGCAGGCGCCGCTCATCCTGATGCAGTTTGCGTTCCTGTACGCGTTCGACGCGCTGCTGCAGTGGTCGCGCGGTCGGCCATGGCGGCTGTCATCGGGGCCGACGCCGATCGTGCTCAGCACCAACCTGTTTATCTGGTTCCGCGACGACGCCTTCGGCTGGCAGTTCGCGGTGGTCGCGCTCGGGTTGCTCGGCAAGGAGTTCGTCAAGTGGACGAAGGACGGCCGGCGCACGCACGTCTTCAATCCGTCGGGCTTCGCGCTCGCGTGCACGGCGACCGCGCTGGTCGCGACCAACCAGACCGACCTGACATGGGCGAAGTCGCTGGCCACGACGATCGAGGCGCCGGGCATCTACCTGTACCTGTTCAGTCTCGGACTGATCGTGCAGAACTTCTTCCAGGTGACGCTGATGACGTTCGCCGCGGCGGTGGCGATGGTCGCTGCCAACCTCGCGTACACGGAGTGGACCGGCGTGTATCTCTTCGGCAGCACCAACCTGCCGGCAGCGGCGTTCCTCGGCCTGCACCTGCTGATGACCGATCCGTCGACGTCGCCGCGCAGCAACGTCGGCCGCACGCTGTTCGGGCTCGGCTACGGCTTTGGCTACATCGTCGCGTTCGAGCTGCTCGGCTGGCTCGGCGCGCCGGAGTTGTACGCCAAGCTCTATCCGGTGCCCGTGCTCAACTGCTGCGTGCAGTGGCTCGACGGCCTTGCGCGCCGCGGCTTCGGCGGCCGGCTCGAAGTGGGCTGGCAGGCGGCGCGGCCGGCGCGCACGCAGAACCGCGTGCACATGGCGCTGTGGGCGGCGACGTTCGCCGTGCTGTTCGGCACCGGTTACGTCGGCGGCGCACATCCCGGCAATTCGATCCCGTTCTGGAAGCAGGCGGTCGCCGACGGCAAGCACGACGCGCAGCGCAAACTAGCGCTCGTCGCCGGCTCGCAGGCGATCGCACAGCAGTCTGGCGAGGCGCTCAACGAACTGGGCATCCTGGCGCTGACCGGCGACGTCGATCCCGCGAGCGAGCGCACGCGCTTCAACTCGGCGGCCGACTGGTTCGCGCAAGCCGCCCTGCGCCAGAGCGACGCCGCAGTGCACAACCTCGTCGCGCACTTCCTCTACCATGGCGCGCGCCGCGACGATCGCGAGCTCGACGCCGCGCTGAAACGCCTCGAGGCCTTGGCGTCGCGGCCCGACGCCGTGCGTGCGCGGCAGTTGCTCGGGCTTGCCTACGAGACCGGCGGCGGCCGACCGGTCGATCGCAGGAAGGCGCTCGAACTCTACCGCGCCTGTCCCGACGACGTGTTCGCGCAGCGCGGCATCGCGCGCATCGCGCTGCAGCCCGGGTCGCTCGTCGAGGTGCCACCGGCGGCGCTCGTCGCGCTCGCCGCTGACGCCAAGAAGGGCGACGGCGAAGCGCTCTACAGCTTCGCGTACCTGTGCCCGCGCGTCGGCGCCGTCGACTGCGAGAGTCAGACTGCGCTGCTGGCGCAGGCGAAGGCGGCCGGGTTCCCACCTGCGGTTTCCGCGCCCACACCCGCGGCCGACGGGGCGCTGCCGCCGTACCAGGCGCCGCGCCGGCGCGACCTCGCTGCGCCGCCGTGGACGTCGATGTTCGCCAGGCCGGCGCTCGCCGCGCACTGAGCGTCCGCGCCGCCGTCAGCGCGTCGAGGGCAGCAGGCGCGCGGGCCGCACGCCCAACGCAGAGTCGCGCGTCGTCGGCGCCTGCCGGCTGCGGGCCGTGCTGCGCGCGCGCTCAGGCCCCTCGTTCCACGCGCCGCCGCGCACGACCTGCAGCGTTTCGTCACTGCCGCGCTTCGGCGAACGCAGGCCGTCGCCGCGTTGCGGCGACGACTGTGCGTACAGGCCGTAGGCGTCGAGGCACCACTCGGCGGCGTTGCCGTGCATGTCGAACAGGCCCCACGCATTGGGCTGTAGCAACGCTACCGGCTGCAGCGCTGGCGCGAACCAGCCGACGGTCGCCGCGCGTTCGCGGACTGGGCCGCTGGCCCAACGTTCACGGCGGTCGGCGCGGCAGGCGTATTCCCACTGCGCCTCGGTTGGCAGCGTCATGCCAAAGCGGGACAGCGCCGCCTGCAGCGTCAGCGCGTCGAGGTTGGTCGCCGGCAGCAGCGGATCGGCGCCGCGCAGGCCTTCGCCGGCGAGACGGCGCCACTGCGCTTGCGTCAGCTCGGTGCGGGCCACAAGGAACGGGTCGAGCACGACGGCGCCGCCGCGCAGTTCGTCATCGGCGGCGAGGTCGTCGTTGCCGTCGACGCCTGGCTCGTTGCGGCGCGCGCCTTGTTCCATGCGGCCGCCGGGCACGAGCACGAACACCACGCCGACGCCGGCGTCGGCCGCCAGCCGGCCGTCGGCGTCGCGCGTCGGCAGCGGGTAGCCCGGCTCGTGCGAGGCGAGGTCGAGGAACTCGTGCAGGCTGGTCGCCGGGTCGGCGCCGAGCGGCACGAGACCGCCAAGCTGCGGCAGGCGCAGGCCGCGGTAGGCGCGGCTGGCGCCGCGGCCGTCGCTGCGCGCGATCGCTGCGATCGTCGCCGCCCAACTGCCGGCGTGCTGCGCCTGCAGCGGCGCGACGTGGGCGTCGAGCCGCTCGAGTCGGCGTTCGACGCGCGCATGCGGGCCGCCCGGCGCGAAGAAGGCGGCGAAGTCGCGTTCGAGCCGTTGCAGCGCGTGCGCGAGGTAGCGAGCGACGTCGCCATCGGCGCTGGTCAGCGCCGTCGCGCCGTCGCTACGCCGTTGCAGCGCGGCGCGCGCGGTGGCGAGCGGCTGGCCGTGGCGGGTCAGCCAGTCGACGTACGCGGCGCGGTGCTCGGGCCACGGCGGCGGCAACGCGGCCTCCGCGTCGATCGCGCGCGCCAGCGTCTCGGCGTTGGCGAGCAGCAGGAAGCCGGCGTCGGCCTTCTGATCGCTCTGCACGCGCATCTTCTCGGCGACGACGGCCGCGGCGGTGGCGGCGTCGAGCGCTAGCACCAGCGCGCCGATCGTCGCCAGCAGGCAGGCGGCCGCGATCGCCGCGACGGCTGCGGCGGCGCGATGCCGCCGCACGAACTTGCGCGTTCGCGTCCACGCCGAAGGCATGGCGATGTCGACCGGCTCGTCGGCGAGGTGTCGGCGCAGGTCCGCGGCGAACTCGCCGACGCCGCCGTAGCGCTCTTCCTTGGCCTTGGCGATCGCCTTGCCGAGGATGCCGTCGAGGTCGCCGCGCAGCGCGCGCCGGCGTTCGCGCGGCGCCGTGTCACTGGCCTTGGCCGGCTGGTAGGTGCGCACCACGTCGGCGATGCCGGCGATACCGCGCGTGCGCAGCGTCACGCTCGGTACCGGCAGCTGGTCACTGAGTAGTTCGTACAACTGCACGCCGAGCGCGTAGACGTCGCTGCGCGTGTCGATTTCGTCGATGCGGCCGTCGGCCTGCTCGGGGCTCATGTACTCCGGCGTCCCCATCATCGTGCCGCGCAGCGTCAGCGCGCCGCCCGCGAGCAGCGGGCCCTCGAGCGACTTGGCGATGCCGAAGTCGATGATCTTGGGCTGCAGCCGGCCGTCGACGTCGTCGACCAGCACGTTGTTGCTGCTGAGGTCGCGGTGCAGCATGCCCTTCTGGTGCGCGTGCTGCATGGCGTCGAGCACGAGCAGGAACAGCTCGACGCGGCGCTTGACTGACAGCGACTTCTTGCGGCAGTAGGCGAGCAGCGTCGGGCCCGCGACCAGCTCCATTGCGAAGTACGGCCGGCCCTTCGGCGTGACGCCGGCGTCGAGCAGGCGGGCGATGCCGGGGTGGTCCATCCGGTTGAGCGCTTCGCGCTCGGCCGTGAACCGCGCTAGCACGTCGCGCGAGTCCATGCCAGGGTTCAGCACCTTGATGGCTACGCGCCGACGGATCGGATCGAGCTGTTCGGCGCGGAAGACCGTGCCGAAGCCGCCGCGACCGAGCCGCTCGAGCAGCACATACGGGCCGAGCGGGGCGGGCAGCGGCGTGTTGGCGTCGAACTCCGCCGCTGCGCTGCCGGCGCTGCGACCCGGCGTGGCGGCGATCCCTGGCACGGCGATGCCGGCGGCGGCGAGCCAGCGGCGAATCGTGGTCTCGTGGGCCGGGTGCGCGCGCAGCACGGCGAGCAGCCCGTCGTCGCGGCGCGCCTCGTCGCCGTCCAGCACGGTCAGCACGGCGTCCTCGACTGCCTGGGGCAGGTCGTCGCTCGGCTGGCCAGGAGCGGTCATGGCCGGTCGATCTTCGCCCGCGGGCGGCCGGTCAGCCAGCGCGGAGGCGGCGCGCACCCGGTGGGCGTGCCAGTCGCGGTCTATCTGGGCCCTGAGAGTGCATTCGGCACCAGATGGTCCTGCCCGTGGGAACACCAAGCAGTTCAACCAGGTTCTCGGCCTGCCGCTGCCGACGCCAAGCGACGTCGAGGCGATGGCGTTCCACCCGCAGTTCAGCGTGTTCTTCTCGCTTGACGGCGACGAGCCCGAAAACTCCACCTGCGTGCCGATGCTCGTGCAGGACGGGGCGGTGGCCGTCGGCGGCGCACGCCACTTCAGCGCCTTGTCGCTCGAGCACGCCAGTTGGTCGAATGCAGCGCTGCGTCGATCGAGTTGTCGACGCCGGAGGTGATCGACGTGCTGTGACGACGAGGGCGCGGGAAAACGGACCGTGCCGACTGGACGCCGCGAGCGATCGCGGCTTCCTTGCCCGCGTGAGCGCCGACCCTCGCTTCGTCCCCTACGCCGATCGACACCAGCCCAGCGCGCCGCCGACCGAGGCCGCATTGGCGTTCCTCGAAGTCCTGCGCCGACGCCGGACCGTGCGCCACTTCTCCGACCGGCCGGTCGAGCAAGCGACGATCGAGGCGCTGGTGCGCTGCGCGACCACCGCGCCCAGCGGCGCCAACAAGCAGCCATGGCGTTTCGTCTGCGTGCAGGACGCCGCGACCAAGGCGCGCATCCGCGAGGCGGCCGAACGCGAGGAGCACCAGTTCTATGCGCGTCGTGCCAACAGCGCGTGGCTCGCCGACCTCGCGCCGCTTGGCACCGACGCCAACAAAGAATTCCTCACGACGGCGCCATGGCTGGTGGTCGTGTTCCTGCTGCTGCAGGCCGACGACGGCGGTCAGGTCTACTACCCGAAGGAATCGGTCGGCATCGCCTGCGGCATGTTTCTCGCCGCCGCGCAAATGGCCGGCCTCGCGACGCTCACGCACACACCGAGCCCGATGGGCTTCCTGCACGAGATCCTGGGGCGGCCCGACCACGAGCGGCCATTCCTGGTGATCCCGGTCGGCCATCCTGCCGACGACTGCGTGGTGCCCGTCGCGGCGACGACGCGGCGGCCGCTGGCGGAGACGATGGTTGTCGTCTGAGCCGGCGTCAGGCCGGGGCGCGGGCGAGTTGCGCGCGCTCGCGCGCCCAGAAGCCGGCGAGCGCGACGCCGAGCAAGGCCAGCGCGACCATCGCGCGCAGTGGGCCGGGCGCGGGCGCGACGGTGACGTCGGCCGGGCCGGGCAGCAGGGCGTCGAGGTCGAGCGCTCGCAGCGTGGCGCTGTCGCTGCGGGCCAGCGCCGTGCGAGCGCGCGCGCGCTCGGCCGGCGAGGCCTTGGCCCACAGCGCGTGCAGCGCGTCGGCGGCGGCCAGCGTCGCCCACGGCGACTCGGCGTCGGCGGCGACGACGATGGCGGCGAGGTCGCCGGTGGCGCCGCAGCGCACGAGCGTGTCGATGGCGGCGAGCCGCGTCTCGTCGTCGGCGAACAGCGCGGCGCGCAGCGGCGGCCGGGCGTCGGCGGCGCCGGCGCGCAGCATCTGCCGCGTGGCCTCAGCGCGGTCGGCATCCCGCGCGGCGTAGGCGCGCAGCGCAAGGCCGTCGACGCGCGGGCCGTCGTTCGCGGCGAGCGCCATCAGCGCCGCCGGCAGGCAGAGACCGCCGTCGGAGCGGCCGCGGACGCGCAGCCACTCGTCGGTGCGCCACGCCAGCCACGTTGCCTCGCCGCAACGGCTGGCGCCGATCTGCAGCAACTGCGCCAGTCGATCGGCGTCGGCGAGTCCGCCGGCGAGGTGGCCGACCATGACGCCGACGTCGAGCGTGCGCGGTCGGCCAGTCGCCAGCGCGTCGAGGCGCGCGAGCAGCCGGCGCCAGGGCATGGGCGGCGCGAAGTCGACGGGCACGAACCAGTCCTCGGCGCCGTCGACGTCGCAGACGAACAGCGCCGTGCCGCCGTGGTCGCCGACGCACGCACCGAGCGCGACGGTGCGCGCTTCGAGCGGCGCGCGCAGCGGTCGGATCGACAGCCCGTCGTGATTCCACGCCAGTTGCAGGCCGTCGCGCGGGTCGAGACCGCGGGGCCACGACGGGTGTTCCGGCAGCCACGTCTCGCACAGCCATGCCAGCGCCGGCGTCCCGACGCGTTGCGCAGCGGGAGCGATGGCGACGTCGACGGCGAAGGCCGGCGGCGTCTGCGCGATGGCGGCGGCGGCGCAGAGCGCGCCGACGCACATGCGGGCCCTCCGATCAGCGCGCGACCGGCGCATCCGGGTCCCACGCCTTGGCGTCGCTCTCCGCCGCGGCGGGCTCCAGGCCCAGTTCTACGGCGATGTCCTCCGCCGCCATCGCGAACTCGGCGGCCTCGGCCTCGGCGCGCTCCAAGTACTCGTCCGATGGCTGCACCAGAGCCAGCGCAGCGGCCGTGGCGGCGGTCTGTTCGACGGCGAGGCGGCGGCGGTGGCGCACGGCGGCCAGCAGGCCGACGACGGCGACGAGCAGGACGGTCGGCGCGGCGATGGCGAGCAGTTGGCGCGTCGGGCTCTGACGACGCCACCAACCGGTCGCGGTCGCGGCGATGGCGGCGAGGTTCTGCTTGGCCTGCGTCTTCAGGTCGATCGGCGCCGGCGTGCGCTGCGCTTGGGCGAGCGCTGCCGCGGCGATCGGTCGCAGCGCGCCGGTCTCGGCGGGGGCGCGCGCCTGCAGCACGGCCACGGTCGCCGGGTCGCGGTGGTTGGCGAGAACGGTCAGCGCGAAGCGACGCACGGCCTCCTCGCGGTGGTTGGCGAGCGTGTGCAGCGCCGTCAGTCGCGCAGGCATCGTCAGCGCCGGCACGAGACCCTGGCACAGGTACGCCAAGGCATCGCCGCAGCCCGTCAGCGTCGAGGTGTCGAGCGCGGCAGCGACGGCGAGCGCGCGGTCGGACGCGCGCAGGTCGTGCAACTCCAGCAGCGCCGCGTTCACGTCGGTCGCCGCGTCGGTTCCGCCGGCCGCCGCGACGCGGGCGACGAGGTCGGTAAGCTCGGCGGCGGCGAACTCGGGCTTGGTCGCCGCGAGCAACTGGACCGCGAAGGTACGCACGCGCCGATCGGCGTCGTGCAGCGCCTTCTGCGCAAACGCGTTGGACTCGGCCTTGCGACGTTCGCACAACGCCTGCATCGCGAACGCGCGCGCATCGGCGTGTTTACTGTCGGTCACGGTCGTGTGCAGCGCCGGCAGCGCCGTCGGGCCGGCGGTGCGGCCGAGCAGCCACGCGGCGCGCGCGGCCACCGCGGCGTCGTCGCCGAGCGTCAGGTCGGCGAGCGCGCGCGCGTCGGCCGCCTTGCCGAGCGCTTCCTGCTGCTGCAGGGCGACGGCGGGCGCGGGCACGGCAGGCGTCGGATCCTGCGGCGCGATCACCAAGACGGCCAGGGCGGCGAGCAGAGCCATAGGTGTCGTACATCGGCCCGGCGGCCGGCGCGCGTTCAGGCGAACCGGCCGGCGGCCGCGCGCGCGCGCCCGGGGGCCGTTCGCGTCGCCGGGCGCGGAACCCGGAAGCGCCGAGCGGCACTCCGTCGGCATGGCGCCGCAAGCTGCGTTGGCATCGGCCCGATCCGCCCGGATCGTCCGGGATCTGGCGGACTGGACCGTCCTGTTCGATCCCACGGTTGGCCGTGGGGCGATCGCCGGCAGGAGATCGTCGTCATCGGCCGCCACGTCGACGAGGCGGCGCTGCGGCGAAGGCTCGATGCTTGCCTGCTGGCCGACGCCGAGATGGCCGGTGGTCCGGCGGCGTGGGCGCAGCTGCCTGACCCGTTCGGCCCGTGGGTCGCCGACGCCGACGAGGCGGGGGACGCATGCGATATCGAGGGCGACGCGCCGGCTGAACGCGCTACCGAAGGCTGACGCGGCGCCGGCCGGTCGCGCGCGCTGAGCCGGGGAGCCCGTCGGTTCCTCGGCGCTGCGTGGCCGCGCCCGCGGCCACCGGGGGCGATCGGCGAGCCCGGATCGCGGGTCCTTCGCGGGCGCTCAGCCGCGCGTGCGCTGCTGCAGCAAGTTGACGAGCCGCACGGCGGCGTCGGGGATGACGGTGCCGGGGCCGAAGACCTCGGTGACGCCGGCCTGCTGCAGCGCCGGCCAGTCCTGCGTGGGGATGACGCCGCCGGCGACGACCAGCACGTCGGGGCGGCCCTGCGCGCGCAGCAGCTGCACCAGATCGGGCACCAGCGTGCGGTGCGCGCCGGCCAGCGTGCTGACGCCGACGAGGTGCACGTCGTTCTCGATCGCCTGTTTGGCGACCTCGTCCGGCGTCTGGAACAGCGGGCCGATGTCGACGTCGAAGCCCATGTCGGCGAAGGCGCTGGCGATCACGCGCGCGCCGCGGTCGTGGCCGTCCTGGCCCATCTTGGCGATCAGGATGCGCGGCCGGCGGCCGGTGGCGTCGAGGAAGGCCTTGGTGCGCGCCTGGGCTTCGTGCAGTCGTTCCATCTGCTGGGCGGCGGCAGCATAGACGCCGGCGACCGTGCGCGGGCTGGCGACGTGGCGGCCGAAGACCTGTTCGAGCGCCAACGACGCCTCGCCGACGGTGGCGCCGGCCTGCATCGCCTGCAGCGTCAGCTCCATCAGGTTGCCGTCAGAGCGCGCGCCGGCAGTCAGCGCCGCGAGCGCTTGCGCGACCTGCCGGCCGTCGCGCGTGCGCTTGAGTTGGTCCAGGCGCGCGATCTGCGCCTGCCGCACGGCGGTGTTGTCGATGGCGAGGATGTCGAGCGGCTCCTGCTTCTCGGGCGCGTACTTGTTGACGCCGACGATCACCTCGCGGCCCGAGTCGATCGCGGCCTGCCGGCGCGCCGCCGACTCCTCGATGCGGAGCTTGGGCAGCCCGGCCTCGATCGCCTTGGTCATGCCGCCGAGGCCCTCGACCTCCTGGATCAGCGCCCAGGCCTTCTGCGCCAGTTCGTCGGTGAGCGCTTCGACGTAGTGCGAGCCGGCGAGCGGGTCGGCAGTGTGCGTGACGTGGCTCTCCTCTTGCAGGATCAGCTGGGTGTTGCGCGCGATGCGGGCCGAGAACTCGGTCGGCAGCGCGATCGCCTCGTCGAGCGCGTTGGTGTGCAGCGACTGCGTGCCGCCGAGCACGGCGGCGAGCGCTTCGAGGCAGGTGCGCACGACGTTGTTGTGCGGATCCTGCGCGGCGAGCGACCAGCCGGACGTCTGGCAGTGCGTGCGCAGCGCCAGCGACTTCTGGTCCTTGGCGCCGAAGGCCTTGACGATCTTGCTCCACAGCAAGCGCGCGGCGCGGAGCTTGGCGATCTCGGTGAAGAAGTTCATGCCGATCGCGAAGAAGAACGACATGCGGCCGGCGAGCTTGTCGACGTCGAGCCCGGCCTGCACGCCGGTGCGCAGGTACTCGAGGCCGTCGGCGAGCGTGTACGCCAACTCCAGCTCGGCCGACGCGCCGGCCTCGTGGATGTGGTAACCCGAGACGCTGATGGCGTTGAACTTGGGCATCTTCTCGCCGCACCACGCGAAGATGTCGCGCACGATGCGCATGCTCGGTCCGGGCGGGTAGATGTAGGTGTTCCGGACCATGAACTCCTTGAGGATGTCGTTCTGGATGGTCCCGGAGAGCTTGTGCGCCGGCACGCCCTGCTCGGCGGCGGCGGCGACGTAGAGGGCGAGGATCGGCAGCACCGCGCCGTTCATCGTCATCGACACCGACACCTTGTCGAGCGGGATGCCCGCGAACAGGATGCGCATGTCGGCGATCGAGTCGATCGCGACGCCGGCCATGCCGACGTCGCCGGCAACGCGCGGGTGGTCGCTGTCGTAGCCGCGGTGCGTGGCGAGGTCGAAGGCGACGCTGAGCCCCTGCTGCCCGGCGGCGAGCGCCTTCTTGTAGAACTCGTTGGTCTTCTCGGCGGTCGAGAAGCCGGCGTACTGCCGGATCGTCCACGGCTTCTGCGCGAACATCGTCGCGTACGGGCCGCCGAGGAACGGCGCGATGCCCGGCAGGCCGCCCTGGTGCGGCACGTTCGCGTCGCCGGCGGTGTAGACGCCGCGGTGCGCGATGCCCTCGGGGCTCTGCCAGGGCGCGCTGCTGCCGGCGGCCTTCTGCCAGTCGGCGAGCGTGGCGGGGGAGAACTCGGCGAAGCCGTAGGGGAGCTTGGAGAAGTCTGGGTTCGTCACGCGGCCGGGACTGTACCGGCGCGGGTTGCGCGCCGCGTCAGGTGGGGGCGGTCCTGGGTAGTGATGGTTGGGATTTCCGCTGCGATCCGGCACCGCAGCAGCGTTGCGTGCCACGAAGCCTGCGTGCGCAGCAGCATGGGCGAACGCAGCCGGCGCGAGCCGGAGAGGACAGTGCTGCACCGCGCGGTGCAGGCCGGCTGGGCGGCGTTCGTGCGCTCGGTGGCAGCGAAGGAGCGCTCGGTGCCGCGGTTCTGCCAGCGGGAGATCGAAGCGTTCTTGCGGTGCGGGGTGCCGGCGTATGGCGTTGCGCGCGTGCACTGCGACGGCTGCGGGGCCGACGACGTGGTCGCCTTCTCCTGCAAAGGTCGCGGCATTTGCCCGTCGTGCGGCGCTGCGCGCATGGTCGACACGGCGGCGTGGCTGTGCGATGCGGTGCTCCCCGAGGTGCCGGTGCGGCAGTGGGTGCTGTCACTGCCGTATCGAGTGCGGGCGCTGTGCGCGTACGACGCGGCGGCGTGCGCGCTGGTGCGCTCGGTGCTGGTGCGTGCCGTGTCGGGCTTCTACGAGCGAGCGGCAGGCCGAGCGGGCGTGCCGCGGCCGCGGACGGGCGCGGTGGCCTTCGTGCAGCGCTTTGACTCGGCCCTGCGGCTCAATGTGCACTTCCACGTGCTGTGGCTGGACGGCGTGTACGGCTGGGTGCCGGGGCAGGGGCAGCCGGTGTTCCACGCGCAGCCGGAAGGGACGGATGCCGACGTGCAACTGCTCGTGCAGCGCATCCGCGCTCGCGTGCTGCGGGCGCTGCGCAAAGCCGGGAAGTGGGTCGACGAAGACGCCGCGGCGGACGCTGACTGTGCACCCGCTGACGACTTGCTGCCCGGCCTCGCCGCCGCGGCGGTGGCAGGACGCGCGGCCTTCGGTGCGCGCGCGGGCCGGCGCGACGGTCGCGTCGGCGGCGATGGTCGCTGGCGGCCGCAGGCCAAGGGCCCGCTGTGCGCGGCGTTGGACGGCTTCTCGCTGCACGCCAACACGTGCGTGGCGCCGCGCGATCGCGAGCGCCTTGAGGCGCTGTGCCGTTACGCCGCGCGCCCGGCGGTGAGCGAATCGCGGCTGGCCGAACTGCCGGACGGCCGGATCGGGTACGCGCTGAAGAGGCGCTTCGCCGACGGCACGACGGCGGTGGTGATGTCGAACGCGGTCTTGATGGAGCGCCTGTGCGCGCTGGTGCCACCGCCGCGCAAGCACCTGGTGACCTACCACGGTGTGTTGGCGCCGGCGTCGGGTCTGCGGCCGAAGGTGGTGCCGCGGCAGACGGCGGCGGGTGAAGAAGAGGTCGCAGGCGCTGCCGCTGGCTGCCGCCACGGTGCGGGCGGTGGTGGGGGCTGTCAGGTTGCGGGTGAGGACAACGCGGCGACGCCGGCGACGTCAGCTGCTGCGGCCGTACGTCGTCAGCAAGCACAACGCCGCGCCCGCGCCCGTCTGCGGGTGCCACACCGCGGTAGCCGTCGCCGCAGTCACCGGCAGCGTTTGCCGTGGGCGGACCTGCTGCGGCGCGTGTTTGGCATCGAGGTGCTGGTCTGCCCGAAGTGCGCGGGCCCGCGGCGCGTGCTGGCGGCGATCCACGATCCGACGGCGATCGCGCGGGTGCTCGCGGCGCTCGGACTGACCGCGGCGGGGGTCGATCCGGCGGGGTGCCGGGCACCGCCGGCTGCGCAAGGGGACGCTGCCGACGACGGCGACGCTGCGGAGTGACGGTGTGGGGCGAAGTTGCGGCTGCTGGCCGGTCGCGGCGCGGGAGCGGTGTGC
>VGZG01000082.1 GCA_016872675.1 Planctomycetota bacterium | reverse complement strand
GCTGTACCGGCGGCGGCGGCGGCGGCACAGCCCTGGTCGGCACGACGTTCGCCGCGGCGTCCGGCGGCGGCGCGTCCGGCGCCGGGCCATCCGGGCCGGCGGGCTGCAGCACGAGTCCCTGCGGCGTCACGCGCAGCACGAAGCGCTCGCCCTTCTGCATGCGGTCGAGCACCTCCTGCGGCACGCGGCCGGCGGCGACGAGTTGCTGAAAGAGCGCCTGCAACTCCTCCGGCGTGCGCGGCATCGGCATCTGTTGCTGCGGCTGGGGCGGCGGCGCCGCCGCCGGGCGCATGCGGCCGGTGACGACCTCGCGGATCGTGTCGGTCGCCTCGCGCTTGTAGAGGAACCCGGTGACGTGATCGGCGACCTCGGCCTTGAGCAGTTGGAACTTCTCGAAGCCTTCCTTCTTGTACTCGTTCTTCGGGTCGACCTGGGCGTAGCCGCGCAGGCCGACGCCCTGCTTGAGCACCTCCATCGCATACAGGTGGTCCTTCCACTTGTTGTCGACGGTGTCGATCAGCAGGAAGCGCATCATCGCGTCCCAGTCGGCGCCGTACTCGGCGGCGCGCGCGTCGTGCAGCGTCTCGACGCGCTCCATCAGCCAGCGGAACAGGCCGTCGCGCGGCGCCTGCTCGAAGCCCGCGAGGTCGAGCTCGTCGCCGCAGCGGTGGCGCAGCCACTTCTGCAACTCGGCGAAGTCGACCGGCTTGTCCTTGTCGCCGGCGCAGCGCTCGACGACCGGGTCGAGCACCTCCTCGAACATGCCGAGCGCCTTGTCGCGCAGGCCCTTGTACTCCAGCGCCTCCTGGCGCTGGCCGTAGATGAACTTGCGCTGCTTGTCCATCACCTCGTCGTACTCGAGGAGGTGCTTGCGGATGTCGAAGTTGCGCGCCTCGACCTTCTTCTGCGTCTTGGCGATGACGCGCGTGACCATCGGGCTGTCGATCACCTCGCCGGCCTTCAGGCCCATGCGCTCCATCATCGTCTTCACCCAGTCGCGGGCGAAGATCTTCATCAGGTCGTCATCGAAGCTGAGGAAGAACTTGGTCTGGCCCGGGTCGCCCTGGCGCGCGCAGCGGCCGCGCAGTTGGTTGTCGATACGGCGCGCTTCGTGGCGTTCGGTGCCGATCACGTACAGGCCGCCGAGCGACTTGATCTCGGCCTGCTCGGCCGCGCACTGCTCCTTCAGCGCGGCGAGCCGCGCTTGCGCCTCCGGCGCGTCCTCGGCGAGGCCCTTCGGCGCCAGCTCAACGCGCCACAGCGCGTCGGCCTTGCCGCCGAGCACGATGTCGGTGCCGCGGCCGGCCATGTTGGTCGCCACGGTGACGGCGCCTCGACGGCCCGCCTGCATGACGATCTCGGCCTCGCGCTCGTGCTGTTTGGCGTTGAGCACGTTGTGCGGGATGCCGGCGGCCTTCAGCTTGTCGCTGATCGCCTCCGACTTGGCGATCGATGTCGTGCCGAGAAGCACCGGGCGGCCCTTCTCGTGCTCGCCCTTGATCTCCGCGACGATCGCGTCGTACTTGCTCGACGCGTCGAGGTAGACCTGGTCGTTCTGGTCCTTGCGCTGGTTCGGGCGGTTGGTCGGGATGGCGACGACGTCGAGGTCGTAGATGCGCGAGAGTTCGGCGGCCTCGGTCATCGCCGTGCCGGTCATGCCGGCGAGCTTGGCGAACATCCGGAAGTAGTTCTGCAGCGTGATAGTCGCCAGCGTGCGGTTCTCTTCGCGCGGCGGCAGGCCCTCCTTGGCCTCGACGCACTGGTGCAAGCCGTCGCTCCAGCGGCGGCCCGGCATCAAGCGACCGGTGAACTCATCGACGATGATGACCTCCGGCTCGCCGACGCTGCCGTCGGGCTTCTTCGGCTGCACGACGACGTAGTGCTTGTCGCGCTCGTAGACATGGTGCGCGCGCAGGGCCGTCTCGATCAGGTGCGGCCACTCCATGTGCGCCGGGTTCTTGTAGAAGCTGTCGACACCGACCAGCTTCTCGGCCCGCTCGATGCCATCCTCGCTGAGGATGCACTGGTGCTCCTTGAGCTTGACCTCGAAGTGCTCGTCGGGCTTGAGCTGGCGGGCGATGCGGTCCGCGAGCACGTAACGCTCGGTGGTGCCCTCGCCCTCGCCGCTGATGATCAGCGGCGTGCGCGCCTCGTCGACCAGGATCGAGTCGACCTCGTCGACGATCGCGAAGGACAAGCGCTTCTGCACCTGGTCCTCGGCGCGCCACTTCATGTTGTCGCGCAGGTAGTCGAAGCCGAACTCATTGTTCGTGCCGTAGGTGATGTCGCAGGCGTACTCAGCCTGGCGCAACTGCGGCGGCATCTGCGACTGGATCGCGCCGACGGTGAGACCGAGGTACTGGTAGACCGGCGCCATCCAGTCGCGGTCGCGCTTGGCGAGGTAGTCGTTGACGGTGACGACGTAAACGCCCTTGCCGGAGACGGCATTGAGCGCCGCCGGCAGCGTGGCGACCAGCGTCTTGCCCTCGCCGGTCGACATCTCGGCGATCTTGCCGCCGTGCAGCACGGCGCCGCCGATCACCTGCACGTCGAAGTGGCGGATGCCGAGCGTGCGCTTGGCCGCCTCGCGTGTCATCGCGAACATTGGCGGCAGCACGTCGTCGAGCGTCTTCGCGCCGGACTGCACCGCCTGCTTGATGGCGGCCACCTCGGCCACGACCTGCTCGGCGTCGAGCGCCTCGGCCCACGGCGCGAGCTCGTTCACCGCCTTGACGACGGGTTGGAAGGAGTTGACGGCGCGCTGGTTGGCCGAACCGAACAGGCCCTGTAGGGCCTTGCCCAGGCGCGCGGGAATGGAACCGAAATCGAGCTTCATGGCGGACGTACGACGGGGATGCGGGACAGGACGGCGCGCAGACGGGCCGCGCGCGGCGGCCGCACGAAGCGGCCGCGGGAAAGGACCGACGCCGGCTAGTCAGCAGGTCGGCGCGCGGCACGGCGGCAGGCCGCGGCGCTGGCCATCGCGCGTGCGCGGACGCGGCCTCGCCGAGCCGACGGCGGCGCGCTGGGCGCGCTCGCGTCCGCTCGCTGCGGCCTCGGCGGTGACCAGCAGGATGGCGGCGCGGCCGCCCTCGACGCGTTCAACGCGCGGCGGCGGCGACGGCGCGGCCGACGCGACCGGCAGGCCGGCGGCAGCGACGAGCGCAAGCAGCAGCAAAGCCGACAACCAGACAGCGAGCGCGCCACCACGGCCATGCGGACAACGGCGGTCAGCGGTCACGACCGCGCCTCCTTGCCGCGCAGCACGCGGTCGACCATCTCGTGCAGCAGCTTCTCGGGAAACGGCTTGGCCAGGAAACCGTCGGCCTTCTTGATGTCGCCCACGGACACGCGCGCGGCGCTGCTCAGCAGCATCGGAATGCCGGCGGTCGCGGGGTCGGCGCGCAGCGTCTCGATCACCTGCAGGCCGTCGAGTTCGGGCAACTCGTAGTCGAGCAGGATGAGGTCGGGCGCGAGTTCGCGCGCGGCCGCGACGGCGGCGAGGCCGTCGTGCACCTTCCAGGTGCGGAAGCCGCGGCGGCGCAGCAGCGCCTCGGCGGCGTCGGCGAGGTCCTCCTCGTCGTCGACGATCAGCACGAGGCCGCGACCCGCCGCCGGGCCGTCGTCACAGGCGGCGACCAGCATTTCGCGCAGCTTCGCGGCGGTGTCGATGCCGGCGCACGCGAAGCTCTGCTCGATCTGGCGCTTGAGTCCGCGGTTGAAGCGGCGCACCGCCATCCACTGCTCGTAGTCCGGATAGTCCGGCTTGATCTCCATCTGGTCGTGCGAGTCGACCGCGAAGTAGAACTCGCCTGGCAGCAGGTGCTCCTGCAGGAGCAGCTTCATGAACGGGTAGTTGCGGTTGCCCAACCGCAGCGTGTAGCGCACGCACGGATGGCCGGGCACGGCCTCGACCTGCTCCTTGTGGAACATCGCCAGCAACGCCTCGGCGCCGTGGCCGGCGGGCAACTCGACCGCGCGCTGCTTGCGGCCCTGGCCGTAGGCGAGATCCTGGTAGATCGCGATCGCCTGCCGGACCAGCTCGGGAGTCAGCGCCGCGAGCTTCATCGCGCACAACTCCCCGACGGCTGGTGCGCCTGCCGATGCGCCGCGCCACGCAGATCGCCGATCGTCGTGCCGGCCGCGGCGAGCTTGTCGCGGATCTCGTCGACGATGCAGACCATCAGCGCCGGGTCGGTGAACATCGCCGTGCCGACCTGCACCGCCGCCGCGCCGGCGCAGACGAAGTCGAGCACGTCGTCGGCCGAGCGCACGCCGCCGACGCCGATGATCGGCAGACGCACGGCGGCGGCGAGCTGGTAGACCATGCGCAGCGCCACCGGCTTGATCGCCGGGCCCGACAGGCCGCCGATGCCGCGGCCGAGGATCGTCTTGCGCTTGCGCCAGTCGATCGCCATGCCGATCAGCGTGTTGATCGCGGTCAGGCCGTCGGCGCCGCCCTGCTCCGCGCCCTTGGCGATGGCGACGATGTCGGTGACGTTCGGCGACAGCTTGGCGAAGACCGGCACGTCGGCGACCTTCTTGACCGCGCGCACCGCCTGCTCGGCGAGCCGCGGGTCGGTCGAGAACAACAGCTTGCCCTCCTGCACGTTGGGACAGGACAGGTTGACCTCGAGCGCGTGCACGCCTTCGCGGCAGAAGCGCTCGGCCAGCGCGACGAAGTCATCGATCGACTCGCCGCCGATGTTGATCACGATGCGCGGGCCATGGCGGCCGTCCTTCCGGCCGCTTGCCGCCAGTTCGCGCATCTTCGGCAGCGTCTCGCGGACGAAGTAGTCGACGCCTTTGTTCTCAAGGCCGATCGAGTTCAGCATCCCCGACGGCGTCTCCCAGATGCGCGGTGGCGGGTTGCCGGGCCGCGGCAGCAGCGTCACCGTCTTGCTGACGAGCGCACCGACGTGGCCGAGGTCGGAGAACTGCCGGCCTTCCCAGCCCGAGCCGAAGGTGCCCGAGGCGCTGAGCACCGGGTTATCGAGTTCCAGGCTGGCGAGGGATGTCTCTAGCACGGCGCGGCGGGGCCGGAATCGGCCATTCGCTCAGGATACCGGCGCCGCTTTCGGCTTGCGATCATCCCGCCACAAGAGCACGAGCAAACCGGCGGCCCCGACGGTGACGCAGGCGTCGGCGACGTTGAAGGCGGGAAAGTCCCATGCGAACGGCCACTCGCCGGTGAAGTGCAGGAAGTCCCGGACCGAGCGGTCGGCGCGAACGAAGTTGTCGTACAGGTTGCCGAGCGCGCCGGCGAGGATCAGGCTGAGCACGCTGAGTTGCAGCCGCTGGCTCCGCGGCGTGTTGCGGACGAACCAGAACAGGCCGACGACGGCAGCACAGCGCAGCACGATCAGCGGGATGGTCGCCGACTGGCCGAGGCCCCAGATGGTGCCGGTGTTGCCCCAGCTGACGAGCTCGAAGCGCAGCCAGCCGAGATCGAAGACGAATTGGCCGGGACGATGATTTTCCGGCAGGTGCGCGTAACCGCTGGCCTCCGCCCGCGCCTGCAGCGCAGCGAACGCCCAGGCCTTGCTCCACAGGTCGACGGCGAGCAGCGTCGGCCACGGCCACCAGAACCAGCCCTTGCCGCCGAACCGCGGCGGCTCCTTCGCGGCGGGCGCTGCGCCCGAACCACTCACGCGGTCTCGCGGTTGCGTTCCTCGGACTCCTGGTGGCGGACGCAGTAGCGCGCCCACGGCAGGTAGTCGAGGCGAGCCTTAGGGATCCACACGTCGACGGACTTCGCCGGCTTGGCTGGCTTAACCGGCTTGGCGGCCTTGCCGCCCTTCTTGCCGTCCTTTGCCAACTTCTTGCTGCCCTCGGCCTCCTCCACGCACAGCGGGCAGACGCCGAAGTCCCAGTCACCCTTGCCCGCGATGCGGTCGAGCGCCTCTTCGATCAGTTTGATCGTCTCTTCCTCGTTCTCGATCAGGCCGAGCATGAAGCCCTGGTCGTAGTTGTCGGTGCCCTGATCGGCGAGGTGGTCGACCGACGCGTCCTGCTCGGAAGCGCGCAGCGCCTCGTCCCGCATCGAACCGACGTCGCCCTTCAGCGAGGCGAGTTGGCGCTGGAGGATCGACTTGTACTTCTGCAAATCGGCCTTGGTCGGCTTGGTCATGGCTCCCTGCGACGGCCCCGCAGGCGGGCCGGCTTCGAAGACTGGCGGCAGAGGAACGCGCACTCGGCGGCCGGCGGCGGGGATTTCCCGACCCGGCCGGCGCCTGCGCGCGCCTTGGTAACCCCCGCGACCGGCGCGCTGCCGCCCGCGGAGGGGCGGGGACCATACGGACACCCTACTGGACCGTCAAGGCGACCGGCGACGGCCCGCGCCACATGCGCCGGACCGATGCGTGGAGGCGCGGTCGGGGCGAAACCCGTGACCGTTGGCGAATCGGTGGGTTCGCCAACGGCTCGGCGGCGAGTTCCCGGCCGCGAAGACGCGCGACCTCGCGGCGTGGCATCCCGTGGCGCCGACTCCTAGCCTGCCCCGTCATGGCCAAAGGCGCCCAGGGAGACGACGGCAACCGGCGACTCGCCGACTTCCTGGTCTACCTCGGCGCCGAGTTGCAGGTCTCCCCCAACACGGTCGCCGCCTACCGCAACGACCTCGCGCGCCTGATGGCCGGACGCCGCAGCCTGCCCGACCGCGCCGCCATCGACCGCCACCTCGCCGCATTGCTGCCGACGCACGCGCCGGCCAGCGTCGCCCGCGCTGCGGCGGCAATCCGCGGCTTCTTCCGCTTCCTGCACGCCGAGGGCCTTGCGCCCGACGACGTCGCCGACGGGCTGCTCGGGCCCAAGCTCGAACGCAAGCTGCCCAAGGCCCTGACCCGCGCCACCGTCGCGCGCCTGCTCGACCACGAGCCCAACGGCGACCTCGAGGTGCGCGACCACGCCATGCTGCACGTGCTGTACGCGACCGGCTGTCGCGTCAGCGAACTCACCGGCCTGCGCACGACCAGCATCGTCGCCGACCACCGGCTGCTGCGCGCGTTCGGCAAGGGCAACAAGGAGCGGTTGATCCCGATCGCCGACGAGGCGCTGGCCTGGGTGCGCCGCTACGTCGCCGATGTGCGCTCGCGGCTGCGCGCGCGCGCCCGCAAGGATCCCGGCGACGTGCTGTTTTTGTCGCGCACCGGCCGGCCGCTCGATCGCGCCCGTCTCTACCAGGTCGTGCAGGCCGCCTGCGAACGCGCCGGCATGCTGGTGGCGTGCTCGCCGCACGCGCTGCGGCACTCGTTCGCCACCCACCTCGTCGCCGGCGGCGCCGACCTGCGCTCAGTGCAGGAGATGCTCGGCCACGCGTCGCTGCAGACAACGCAGATCTACACGCACGTCGACCACGAGCGGCTGCGGGCGATGCACAAGCGGCTACATCCGCGCGGCTGACGGCCAAAACCGCAGCCGGCGCAGCGGTCAGCGCGGCGGACGCCGTCCTGGCCGGCGCGCGAAGACCGCGACGGTGTCGTCGCCGTGCAGTTGCGGGCCCGGCACGACGCACACGCATACGAACGACGCCGCCAGCGCCGCGGCTGTCGCCGGCGCCAGACGCAACAGTTCGTCCTCGCGCAGCGCCAGCAGCACGGCCGGCTCCGGTCGCGCCGCGAGTTCGCGCACGCCCTCGGCGCAGTCGACCGCGAACGGCAGCACGACGACGGCATGGCTCGCGCCCGGCCGCAGGTAGACGCGCAGACTCGGTTCGCCGACGCCGGCGGCGACGACGACGGCCGGCGCGCTGGCGGCAACGTCCCACAGCGCGTCGGCCGCCCGCCGCCACGGCGAGCGGCTGCCTTGGTGCGTGCTGGCGTAGAGAAACACGTCGATCAGCAGCCCAACCAGCACCACCGCCGCCGGCGCGGCGGCAGCGAGCGCCTGCAGCCGCGGCGGCACGGCGAGAGCGGCGCGCACGGCGGCGGCGAGTTCGCGCAGACCGAGCGCCGCGAGCGCGGCGATCGCTGGGACGGCGACCGCGACGGCGAAGCCGCTGCCGGCAGTTAGGCCGGCGCCGCAGGCGCCAAGCGCGACCGCGCCGACGACGCAGCACAGCGGCCGCGGCGCGACCAGCCAGCCGGCCACAGCGAAGGCGACGAGCGGCAGCATCGACGCGCCAAATCCAACCAGCGCCGCGACGAACACGAGGCCGCCGAGGCCGGCGGCGAGTCGCCGGTGGCCCGCCGGCGGCAGCGCCAGCAGCACAACCGCGACCGGCAGGCCAATCGCGCCCGGCGACGTCGCGGCCGCCAGCAACGCCAGCGCCGCGGCGAGCGCCACCCAGCGCTTGCGCAGCGCCGCCGCGGCCGCGAGGCCGAGAGCAGCGGCCGGCATCGCCGGGTCGAGCGCCTGGCTGGCGGCGACCGCCGCCGGGTGCGCCGCCAACAACGCCGCCGCCAGCAGCGCGGCGCCGACGCCGCCAAACGGGCGCACCGCCAGCGCCAGCAACGGCACCGCGCACGTGCCGGCCAGCGCCGCCGGCAAGCGCGCCCAGCCCTCACCGCGCAGCGGCAGCAGGCCGGCGTCGACGAGCGCGTGCAGCGCCAACCAGCCGACGGGCGCAAAGCGCGGCGGCGGCGCCGGCAGCGCCGCGCCGAGCGGCTCGGCAAGCCAGAGCCAGCCGAGCGCTTCGCTCTCGGCGTACGCCCAGGTCCCGATGCCGGTCAGCCGCAGCGCCGCGGCGACGAGCGTCAGCCCCAACAGCGCCGCCGCCGCGCGCGGTGTCCACGACGGGACTGCGGTGACGGGCGGAGTCGGCAGGGGCGGTGCCATGGCGGCGCGGGAGTCTAGCGGACGGGCGCTGCCGCCCGCGCGCCTTACTCCGACCGTTGCCAACGCCGCGCGCGTGCTGCATCGTGCCGAGGTGGACGACGTGCGCGCGCCGATCGACCGCCGGCATTGGCTCTTCGCCGCGCTGCTCGCGTGCGTATGCGCCGCGCTGTTCTTGCGCGACGCGCTGCTGCCCGAGCGCGCGCTCGTGCCGCACCCGCCTGAACTGTTCGACGTGGTGATGGCCGAAGCGCACGCCACCGGCCGCTTCGATGCGACCGACGCCTTCCGCGGCAACGTCGGCATGGCCGACAAGTACCTGCAGTCGCTGTGCTGGGACCGCGTCATGATGGACCGGTTCCGCGCCGGCGAACTGCCGCGCTGGACCAACGACATCGCCGGCGGCGCGCCGTTCGTGCCGCAGATGGCGCAACCTTGGCAACCGATCAACGCGCTGCTGCTGCTGCTGCCGAGCGAGCAATGGTACGGCTGGTGGTGCTTCGTCCACCTCGCGCTCTTCGGCCTGTTCGCCTACGCGTTCCTGCGGCGACTCGGCTGCCTGCACGGCGCTGCGCTGCTCGCGCTGGTCACCGCCGAACTCGGTCTGTGGACGCAGTGCAAGGTGCACCACAACGTCATCTGGACGGCGGCGCTGTCGCTGTGGCCGATGCTGGCCGCGGCGCACGCGCTATGCGCCGACGGCGTGCGCGGCGGCGCGCGTTGGCGCGCGGTCGGGTGGCTGGCGATCGCCGCCGGCCTGTCGTGGTCGACGGGCTTCGTGCCGGTGGCGCTGCAGGCGACCTACCTGACGCTCGGCGGCGCGCTGCTGTTCGCGCTCGGCGCGCCGCGCGGCGACCGCCTGCGCCGGCTCGCGCCGGTGGCCGCAGGCCTGCTGCTCGGCGCGCTCGCCGCGACGGCCAACATGGCGCCGATCCTGCAGGCCGCGGCCGAGTCGTCGCGCGCCGGCACCTGGACCGCCGACGAGCTGCGCGGCCTCGGGCTCGACTGGGACCACGCGCTGGGGCTGTTGTGGCCGGACCTGCTGGCGTGGCCGGCGGACCGCTTCTACGCGCCGGCCGGCGGCGGCCCGCCGTTCGACTTCGTCACCCGCATGCCGTGGAGCCAGTTCGTGCTGGTCGAGCAACCGCTGCGGCCCAGCGACCAGAGCGCCTTCCACGGCTACGTCGAGACCGCGTGCAGCGTCGGCGTCATCCCGTTCGCCGCGGCGCTGGCGGCCTTCGGCGACCGCGCGCGGCGCGGCCTCGTGCTCGCCTGCGCCGCCGCGGCGCTGGCGTCGTTCGGCTTCGCCGTCGCCGACGAGCCGTTCTTCACGCTGGCGCGCGCGGTCCCCGGCTACGCCGCCGGCGACCTGCGGCGGCAGCTGTTCACCACCCAGATGCTGCTGGTCGTGCTCGCCGGCCTCGGCGCCGATCGCCTGCTGCGCGGCGCGCGGCCGCACGCCACCGCCGTGCTGCTCACCGCCGTCATCGCCGCATCGACGGCCGCGCTGGGCTGGCTGGCGCTGGCCCGCGACGACGCGGCGTTCGCCCGGCAGGTCGCTGAACTGATCGTCGCCGACGGCGATCATCCCCAGGTGCAGGCCGTCGGCGGCGATGCGGCCGTCGTGGCCGCGTGGCTGCAGCGCGACGCCATGCCCGGCGAAGCCGCACACAACCGCGATAGCCTGCAGACGACGGCCGCGCGCGCGATCGTCGCGGCGATGCTCGGGCTCGTCGGCCTGCTGCTCGCCGCGCGCGCACGCGCGGCGCTGTGGCTGGCGGCCACCGCGGCGGAACTGCTGCACGCCGGGCTCGGCCCGGTGCAGACGGCGCCCGCCGAACGGCTGACGACGACGCCGCGCGTGCTGTTGCCGGCCGCCGACGCCGCGCCGGCGAACGGCGACCGCCCGCGCCTGTGCCGGCTGACCGCCAGCGCGGCGCGCAAGGACACCGCGCTACCCAGCAACATCCTGGGCTTCCTGCGCCTGGAAGACAGCGGCGCCTACAACCCGCTGCCGAAGACGCGCTGCGAGCAGTTCTTCGCCGCAATCGACCCGAGCGCGCCGTACGGCGGCGCGGGCGTCGGTTCGTTCCACGACGCGGCGGCGCTGACGCATCCGCTGTGCGACCTGTTCGGCGTGCGCTTCGTGCTGACGCGCGAGGCCGTGCCCGTCGACGCCGGCCTCGTCGACCGCACGCCGCCGGGCTGCGGCGTCTACAAGCTGTACGAACGCGCGACCGCGCTGCCGCGCGCGACGTTCGTGCAGCAGGTCGACGTAATGCCCGCCGCCACTGCGCGCCTCGCCGCGCTCGCTGCGCGCGACCGCGACGTGCGCAACCGGATCGTGCTCGAAGAAGCGACCGCGCCGATCGTCGACGCCGCGACGCCGGCGAACGCGCGCGTCGACCTGGTGTCGCGCCGCGACGAACGCGTGGTCGTACGCGTGCGCGCTGACGCGGCTGGCTACCTGCGCCTCGCCGACCCGTGGGACGCCGGCTGGCGCGCGACGATCGACGGCGCCCCAGCGCCGATCTTCGTCGCCGACCACCACCTGCGTGCGGTGCACGTGACGGCGGGCGAGCACGAGGTCGTGTTCACCTACGACGGTTGGCAAGTCGTCTGGCCGCTGCGCGTCACGCTGCTCGCCTACGCGCTCGCCCTCTGGCTGCTGTGGCCGCCGCGGAGGCGCGCGTGACCGGCGCGACCGCACGCAGCCAGCCGGCGACCGCCGCCCGCCTCGCCGCGCTGTCGCTGCTGCTGGCGCCACTGCTGTGGCTTTGGCCGAGCGTGTCCGGCGCGCGCGACTTCGTCCCCTACTCACCCGCGCAGTACCCGCCGCTCGCGGCGACGCTGACCGCCGAGCAGGCAGCCGCGGCCCAGGACGGCGAGAACACCGACGTCACCGAGGTGCCAGTGTGGTTCCTGCCCGAGTTCGCACTGGCGCAGCGCGAACTGCGCGCCGGGCGGCTGCCGACGTGGGACCCGCACGCGCGCTTCGGCGCGCCGCTGCACGCGCACGGCCTGATCGGCCTGTGCTACCCGCCCAACTGGCTCGCGCTGCTGGCGCCGGAGCCGGCGCGCGCGCTCGTCTACGTCGCGTGGCTCAACCTCGCGCTCGGCGGCCTGCTCGCCTTCGGCCTGCTGCGCGCGGTCGGCCTGTCGACGCTCGGCGCATGGCTCGGCGCGCTGCTGTTCGAACTGTCGGGGCCGATGGCGGCGAATGCGTTCTTCTGGATGCGCCTGGGTAGCTACGTCTGGCTGCCCGGCGTGCTGTGGGCCGCGCACGCGCTGACTGCCGCCGAGCGGCTGCGCGCGCGCCACGTCGCCGCGCTCGCCGTCGCCTTCGCCATGCCATGGCTCGCCGGCTTCCCGCCGTTCGCGGCGACGACCACGCTGCTCGGACTGCTCTACGCCGGCTGGCGCTTCGCGACGCGGCTGTTTCGCGACGGCAAGGCGGCGGGCCGCGCCGCATGCGGCCGCCTGCTGCTCGGTTTCGCGCTCGGCGGCCTGCTGGCGCTGCCGCAGGTGCTGCCGTCGCTGCAGTTCTTCCCGCACAGCGCGCGGCCGACGAAGCCCGCGTGGCAGGACCTCGCCGACCAACCGTTCGAACGCTACGGCCTGCTCGGCTTCGTGCTGCCCGACGCGATCGGCCATCCGTCCGACAAGCTCGCCGTGCCGTACGGGCCGCAGAACGTGCTCGGCCTGCTCGGCACGACGCGCACCAACGCCGACGGCAAGGCCGCGCTGCCGAACTGGAACTGGACCGAGTACGCGGTGTTCGTCTCGCACCTCGGCCTGCTGCTCGCGCTCGTCGGCGCGTTCGCCGGTCGCGCGCGCGACCGCGGCTTCGCGGTGACGGCGTGGCTGCTGTGCGCCGGGCTCGCGCTGTTCGTGCCGGGCGTGCGCGCGCTGTTCCATCTGCCGCTCGTCGAGAACGTCTGGCCGATGCGCTGGCTCGCGCCGGCGACGCTGTTCGTCGCGTGGCTGGCGGCGATCGGGCTCGACCGGTTGTGCTTCGCCGGCCGCGCGCTGCCGCTCGCCGGCGCGCTGCTCGTCGGCGGCTTCGCCGCGTGGCTCGCGCCGGCCACCGCCGCGCCGGCCGCGGCGCACGCCGCCGATCGCGCCGCCGTCGTGCAGCGGCTCGCCGCCAAGTACGAGGTCGGCGCCGACGCGGTGATCGGGC
>VGZG01000081.1 GCA_016872675.1 Planctomycetota bacterium | reverse complement strand
GCAACCGCCGGCGCGGCTGGCGTCGTTGCCGGCGGCCGCAGCGCGACGCCGAGCGCGGTGAAGCCGCCGTCGGCCGCGCGCACGACCGCCGCCGTCGGCGTCGTGAGCTCGACCGCTTCGATGGCGAGACCTTCGCTGTCACGGCGCAGGTCACGGACGGCGAGCTGGCGGACGCTGACGCGCGCGCCGTTGCCGGTCAGTTCGACGTCGCGCAGCACCAGCGACAGCGCCTCGGCGACCGTCGCGTCGATGTGCGCGCGCATGCCGAGGCCCTCGGACGGCCAGGCCACGCCGCGCTCGGCGAGCCATGGTTGCAGCGGCTGCAAGCGGACGCGCTCGGCGGCGAGCGTGCCGCGGAAGGCGAGCTCGTCGGCGCGGTGGTCGAGCGCTGCGTCGGTCAACGCCAACTGCTCGACGAGGCCAGGCGCGCGCACGCGCAGCGCGAACGGCAGGTTGCGCACGTCGGCGGCCATACGCACCGGGCCGAAGTCGCAATCGACGCCGATGCGTTCCTCGCCGTCGCCGGCGACGCGCAGCGCGAGCGTGCCGGCGGCGGCGAGCGCGCCGGGTTGCGGCAGGCTGCAGCGCAGCGTGCCGCGCGCTTCGGCGCCGAGCTCGGCGTAGCGGGCCACGGCTGTTGGCAGCGCCACCGCGGCGGCGATGCGCGCGGTGCGCACGTCGCGCAGGTCGGCCTGCCATTGCGCCGTCAGTTCGCGCTCGTCGGCGCGCAGCGTGGCGCGCACCCAGCCGGCGTCGAGCGCTTCCGGCGAGTGCGCGCGCAGCGCCAGCGAGCCCTCGGCGTCGGGCACGCCGAGGTTGCGCACGGCGAGGTCGACGGTGAGTTCGTCGGTGCGCGGCGGCGCGGCGGCGCCATCGACGAACGCCAGCGCGACCTCGTGCAGACGCAGCGACCGCACCTGGAATGGCAGCCGCAGCGTCGCCAGCGGCGGCGCCGGCGCTGCGGTCGCCGGCGCTTGCACGACGACGGCCGGGCGGCCGGTCCACGCGGCGGGCAGCAGGACAACGCCGTCGGCGTCGCGTTCGAGGTGGATGCGGGCCTTGGCGATCGCGGCGTCGACGACGACCAACTCGCCGCGCAGCAGCGCGCCGGTCGCGAGGTCGACGTTGACGTCTTCGGCGGTCAGCAGCGGCGGCGCGCCGGAGCGGTCGACGTCGGCGACGAGGACCCCCTGCAGCCGCAGCGACAGGCCGCTCAGCGACAGCGTCGCGCTGCGGATCTCGACGCGCAGGCCAAAGCGCGGCGCGGCGAGGCCGATGAGTTGCGTCAGGAACGCGCCGAGCAGCAGGCGCAGGCCGACGGCGAGCGCCACGGCGCGCACGGCCCAGCGCAGCAGCCGCTGCCAGGCCTTCGGCTTGACTTTCGGCGGCGGCGTCATCGTCCCGCCGGCGCCGCGGCTTCGGCGTCGAGGAAGGCGCGCAGCGCGGCGCGGCGCGCGGCATCGTCGGCGAGCGGGTCGTAGCCGGGCACGGCGACGCCCTGCCGTCGCAACCAGTCGAGCCCGCGCGTTCGCCACGCGGCGTCGCGGTCGGTGAGCGCGCCGACGTTGTCTTCGCGCACGGCGCGCACGAAGGCGACGGCGTCGGCGCTGCCGTCGAGCGCGGACCGCAGCGCGCCGGTGTCGTCAGCCATGGCGCCGAGGTGGCGCAGGCACGCGGCGTAGAGCGCGTCGGGCAGTTCGTCGCGCTCTAGCCGCGGCAGCACCGCGCGCCACAGCGCGCGTTCGAATGGCCATGGCGCATCGGCGTCGGCGGGCGTCAGTTCGCGCGCGAGGCGTTCGCTGACTTCGATCAGCAGCGCTTCGTCGGCGATCAGGATCAGGTCGCGGGCGCGCATGGCTCCCAGCGTGCGGGCGATCTCGAGCAGCGGCGGCCGACGGTTGTGCAGGCCGACCGAAGCGAAGGCGATGCGCCAGCGCCGCGGCCAGTCGTCGCCGGCTGCAAGTTGGTCGCTGGCGCGCGCTGCGGCGATGGCGTCGGCGCCGGCGGGCGCAATCGTCAGCACGAAGGCGTGGCCGGCGCAGCCCGCGGTCACCGCGGGCACGAACAGGACCGCCATGTCGCCGCTGGCCAGCGCGTCGCGCACGTGCACATCGACCTCCGGCTCGTCGCCATCGCCTCTCCCGACGCGCAGCCAGATGGCGCCGTCGGCGCCTTGCTGGGCGCGGAGCGTCGGCAGGTCGGTGGCGGTGGTCGCGACGACGGCGAGCAGGTCGCGACCGGCGATGGCGACGCCGGCCGCGACTACGCGCGCAACGTCGGGCGCGGCGAGACGGCCAGCCGCCGCGTGCGCGGCGGCGCCGACGAGCCAGACCGACGTCGCCGGCAGGGGGCCGGCGCCGCGGAAGGCGGCGCCCCGCGCCGCCGTGATCACGGCGGCGGAGGCGTCAAGCGAGGGGCCGGCAAGTGGTTCGCGCACGGCGAGCAACTGGACATGCAGCGATTGTGGAGAAGTCTCAGCATTTTCCACGTTGGCTAGGACGCGGTGCGTAACGCGCAGGTCGATCGCCATCGGCGCGAACGGTGGCTGCGCGCTCGCGCAGCCCGCGCCGAGCGCAAGCATGAGCCAGACGAGTCGGCGGTCTGTTCGCACAGCGCCAACGCTACGCCGCGCGCGGCGGTCCGCAACTTCACAGTCGCGGTGTATTCGCCCCGTCGCCTCGTTAGCTTCCTTAGCCATCGCACTGCCCTGCGAACCCGTCCAAACTACGAGCCCATCAGGAGCACGATCCGTGTCAGCCGCTGCACGCACCGCCGCCATCCAGTTGATCGCCCGCAAATCGCCCGTCGCCTCGCCGATGCCGGCCAACGTGCCGCAGATCTTCGGCGCGAACGTGTTCGGCATGGAGCAGATGCGGGTTCGCCTGTCCGAGAGCGCGTACAAGGCGCTGCGCTCGTGCATGGAGCATGGCAGCGAGCTCGACCACGCGCTCGCCGATCAGGTCGCCAACGCGATGAAGGAATGGGCCGTCGAGCGCGGCGCCACGCACTTCACGCACTGGTTCCAGCCGATGACCGGCAGCACGGCCGAGAAGCACGACAGCTTCGCCTCGATCGAGGACGGCAAGCTGCTCATGGAGTTCTCCGGCAAGGCGCTGATCAAGGGCGAGCCGGACGCCAGCTCGTTCCCGAGCGGCGGCCTGCGCGCGACCTTCGAGGCGCGCGGCTACACCGCGTGGGACCCGACCTCGCCGGCGTTCCTGCGCGAGACGACCAACGGCTCGACGTTGTGCATCCCGACGGCGTTCTGCAGCTGGACCGGCGAGGCGCTCGACGAGAAGACGCCGCTGCTGCGCAGCTCCGAGGCGCTGAATCGCGAGGCCGTCCGTCTGTTGCGCCTGCTCGGCGACGACAAGGTGAAGTACGTCTACCCGACGCTCGGCTGCGAGCAGGAGTACTTCCTCGTCGACCGCGACCTGTACATGCTGCGACCGGACCTCGTCGCCACCGGCCGCACGCTGTTCGGCGCCAAGCCGCCCAAGGGCCAGGAACTCGAGGACCACTACTTCGGCGCCATCGCGCCGCGCGTGCTGGCCTACATGCAGGAGGTCGAGGCCGAGTTGTGGAAGCTCGGCGTGCCGGTCAAGACGCGCCACAACGAGGTCGCGCCGAGCCAGTACGAGCTGGCGCCGATCTTCGAGCGCTCGACCATTGCCGTGGACCACAACATGCTCTGCATGGAGATCCTGAAGCACGTGGCGCAGAAGCACGGCTTCCAGTGCCTGCTGCACGAGAAGCCGTACGCCGGCATCAACGGCTCGGGCAAGCACAACAACTGGTCGGTTGCGACCGATGCGGGCGAAAACCTGCTCGAGCCGGGCAAGAGCCCGGAGCAGAACATGCGCTTCATGGTCATGCTCGCGGTCGTCATGCGCGCGGTCGACATGCACGCCGACCTGCTGCGCACGACCATCGCGCACGCCGGCAACGACCATCGCCTCGGCGCCAACGAGGCGCCGCCAGCGATCCTGTCGATCTACCTCGGCGAGCAGCTGACCGACGTCGTCGACGCGATGATCGCGGGCACCCGCCGCGGCAGCGAGCGCAAGCGCGAGACCATGCGGCTGGGCGTCTCGGTCCTGCCGCCGCTGCCACGCGACGCGACCGACCGCAACCGCACCTCGCCGTTCGCCTTCACCGGCAACAAGTTCGAGTTCCGCGCCGTCGGCTCGAGCCAGGCCTGCGGCAAGCCCAATTCGGTGCTGAACACGATCGTCGCCGACGCGATGAGCTTCATCAGCGACGAGATCGAGCGCACGAAGGGCAAGAAGGGCCTCGAGGCGGCCGTCAACGACGTCGTCGTCGAGCTGTTCAAGAAGCACAAGCGCATCCTGTTCAACGGCAACGGCTACTCGGCCCAGTGGCACGCCGAGGCGCAGAAGCGCGGCCTGCCGAACTTCCGCAACGCGGTCGACGCGATCGGCAACTTCGGCAGCAAGAAGAACGCCGAGCTGTTCGAGCGCTTCAGCGTGCTGTCGGCCAAGGAGGTCGAGTCGCGCATGCACATCATGTTCGAGGCCTACTGCAAGGCCATCGCGATCGAGGGCCAGAGCGCCTTGTCGATCGCGCGGACGATGGTCCTGCCGGCGGCGCAGCGCACGCAGCTGGTCGTGGCGCAGAGCGTCACGGCGGCGAAGGCGGCCGGCATGAAGGTCAAGGCGCAGGAGGCGCGGCTCAAGGAGCTGTGCGCCGTGGTCGACGCGTTCGTCGGCGCCATCGACGGCCTCAAGACCGAGTTCGACCACGCCGAGGCGCACGAGGGCACCCCCGACAAGCACGCCAAGACCTACCGCGACAAGGTCGTCCCGGCGATGGGCAAGCTGCGCACGCTCGCCGACCAGCTCGAGACGATGGTCGATGACGCGGAGTGGCCGCTGCCGAAGTACCGCGAGACCCTGTTCCTGCAGTGAGCCGCTGAGACGCGGCGGGCGCGCGTCCGCCGCGAACCAAGCTGTGGACGCCGCCTTCGATCTACGCCTCGTCCCAGACACCGTGCACGGCATCGTCGCGCGGCTGCGCGCGCTGGGCTTCCGGGCGTGGCTGGTGGGCGGCGGCGTGCGCGACGCCCTGCGCGGCGTGCCGCCGGCCGACTGGGACGTCGCCACCGACGCGCGGCCCGACGACCTGCTGCGCGCCTTCCCCAAGGCGGTGCCGACCGGCATCCAACACGGCACCGTCACGGTCGTCGACGGCGACGCGCACTACGAGGTCACCACCCTGCGCGGCGAGTCGGCGTACTCCGACGGCCGCCGGCCCGACGCGGTGCGCTTCGTCGACGACATCACCGCCGACCTCGCGCGCCGCGACTTCACCGTCAACGCCATCGCCGTGGTCCCCGAGACCGGCGCGATCGTCGATCCGTTCGACGGTCGCGCCGACCTCGGTCGGCGGATCCTGCGCGCCGTCGGCGACCCGCGCGAGCGCTTCGCCGAGGACGGCCTGCGGTCGCTGCGCGCCGCCCGCTTCGTCGCCACGCTGGAGTTCGACCTGGATGCGCCGACGGCGGCGGCCGTCGCGCCGACGCTCGACACCTTCCGCAAGGTCAGCCCCGAACGCGTGCGCGAGGAGTGGCTGAAGACGATGAAGAGCCGGCGGCCGTCGCGCGCCTTCGAGGTGATGCGCGACACCGGCATGCTGGCGATCACCTGCCCCGAGCTGCTCGAGGGCGTCGGCATGGCGCAGAACAAGTGGCATCGCTTCGACGTCTGGCGTCATGGCATGGCTTGCATGGACGGCTGCGCCGGCGACGCCGTGCTGCGCGTCGCCGCGCTGCTCCACGACGTCGGCAAGCCGCGGACGCGCGCCTTCAGCGACAAGACCAACGACTGGACCTTCTACGACCACGACAAGGTGGGGGCGGCGATGGCCGATCCCATCTGCGAGCGCCTGCGTTTCTCGACGGACGAGCGCCGGCGCATCGTCGACCTCGTCCGGCACCACCTGTTCCACTACGACAACTGGACCGACGCCGCCGTCCGGCGCTGGATCCGGCGCGTCGGCCGCGAGCGCATCGCCGACCTGTGGGCGCTCAACGAGGCCGACGTGCGCGGCAAGGCCGAGGCGATCGAGGCGGCGGACCTGACGCCGCTGCAGCGCATGAAGGAGCACGTCGCGCGCGTTCTGGCGGCCGGCGACGCGCTGGCGGTGCGCGACCTCGCCGTCGACGGCCGCGACCTGATGCGCGAACTCGGCGTCACGCCTGGCAAGGCGCTGGGCGCGCTGCTCGACGAGTTGCTGGAACGGGTCACCGAGGACCCGGCGCGCAACGAGCCGGCCATGTTGCTGGCTTTGGCGCGTGAGATCGCGACGGCGCGCGGACTGCTGTGAGGCGCGGACCCGCCCCGGACTAGTTGGCGCGACTAGTTGGCGCGCTGCAGCTGCAGCAGCGGCATGACGATCGCGATGACGATGCCGGCGACGATGGTTGCGAGCGCAACGATGATGATCGGCTCGATGACGCTGGTGAGCTTCTGCGTCGCGAGATCGACTTCCTCGTCGTAAGTGGCGGCGATGCGTTCGAGCATCTCCTCGAGGTTGCCTGCCTGCTCGCCGACGCCGACCATGTACGAGACGGTGGGCGGGAAGACCCCGGTCTGCTTCATCGGCGTCGCCAGGTCGGCGCCCTCGAGCACGCGGTCGTGCACCGTCATGATCGCGTTCTGCAGCACCTTGTTGTCGAGCACGGCCTTGGTGACCTGCAGCGCCTGCAGCGCCGGCACGCCGGACCGCAGCAACGTCGCCAGCGTGATGGTGAAGCGGGCCATCGCCTGCTTGCTCATCAGGTCGCCGAAGACCGGCAGCCGCAGTTTGAAGCGGTCGAAGGCGAGGCCGCCCTTGTCGCTGTTGACGACGACCTGGAAGGCGAGCACGACGCCGATCAGGCCGATCATCACCAGCAGCCAGTAGTCGACCAGGAAGTCGGAGATGCTGATCAGCACGTACGTCGGGCCGGGCAGCTCCTGGCCGCGGCCCTTCAGCAGTTGCGTGACCTTCGGCACGACGAGGGTCATCAGCACGGCGACGACGATCACGCCAACGCCGCTCATGACCATCGGATAGATCATCGCCGCGCCGACTTTGTTCTTGAGCCGCGTCTGCGCCTGCAGGAAGCCGGCGAGGCGCACGAGCACCTTGTCGAGCGCGCCGGACGACTCGCCGGCCTTGACCATGTTGCTGAACAGGTCGGAGAAGTAGGCCGGGTGCTGCAGCACGGCGTCGCCGAGCGGCATGCCCTGGGTGACCTTCTCGCGGATGTCGCGGAAGGCGGACTCGATCTTCTTGTCGGGCGCCTGCTCGATGATCATGCGCAGCGCCTCGGCCAGCGGGATGCCGGCCTGCAGCAGCGACGCCATCTGGCGCGTGACCTGGGCGACCTGCTCGTTGCGCAGCTTGTTGGGCGCGTCGACGCCGGTCACGCCCTTGATCCGGAGCACGGCCTTGCGCCTGCCGGCCGACTCCTTGATGTCGGTGACGAACAGGCGCTCCTTCTTGAGCTTCAGTCGGGCGTCGCGCGGCGTGTCCGCGTCGATGATGCCCTTCTTGACCTTGTTCTCGCCGTCGACCGCCTTGTATTCGAAGATGGGCACGTCAGGAGCGCTCCGTCACAGCACGTCGAGCTGGGTGACGCGCAGCACCTCGTCCGGCGTCGTCATGCCGTTGAGCAACTTCTGCACGCCGGACATGCGCAGCGTCTTGAGGCCGCGCTCGAGCGCGCCGCGCTTGATCTGGCTGGCGGTCGCCTTGTTGACGATCTGCTCCTGGATGTGGGTGTCGATCGGCATGACCTCGTAGATGGCGGTGCGGCCGGCGTAGCCCGAGCCGAAGCACTCGTCGCAGCCCTTGCCGACGAACAGCTTGCCCTCGGAGAACTGGTCAGGCGACAGTTTCAGGTCCTCGAGGTGGTAGAGCATCTCCTGCGTCGGCTTGACCTGCTCGCGGCAGTTCGGGCAGACGGTGCGCAGCAGGCGCTGGGCGACGACCAGCAGCAGCGACGACGACACGAGGTAGGGCTCGACGCCGATGTCGATGAGGCGGGTGACCGTCGACGACGAGTCGTTGGTGTGGACGGTCGAGAACACCAGGTGGCCAGTCAGCGCCGCGCGGATGGCGATATCGGCGGTCTCGTTGTCGCGGACCTCGCCGACCATCATCACATCCGGGTCCTGGCGCAGGAAGCTGCGCAGGCCGCTGGCGAACGTCAGACCCTTCTTGACGTTGACCTGCACCTGGCTGATGCCGTCGAGGTTGTACTCGACGGGGTCCTCGATGGTCAGGATGTTGAGGTCGGGCGCGTTGATCGCGTCGAGGCAGGCGTACAGCGTCGTCGTCTTGCCGGAGCCGGTGGGGCCGGTGACGAAGATGACGCCGTGGCTGTAGTTGATGTAGCGACGGATCGTCCGCTCGGCGTCCTGCTCCAGGCCGATCTGGTCGAGCGAGTAGATCTTGGTCGTCTTGTCGAGGATGCGGAAGACGACGCGCTCGCCGCCGGCGACGGGCACCGTGCTGATGCGCACGTCGACGTCGCCGTCGCCGATGCGGATCGAGGCGCGGCCGTCCTGCGGCAGACGGCGCTCGGCGATGTCCATCTTCCCCATGACCTTGACGCGCGAGACGATCGCCTCCTGCGCGCGCTTGGGGATCGACTCCATGTCGTACAGCACGCCGTCGATGCGCATGCGCACCTGGAAGCGGTCGGCGTACGGTTGCAGGTGGATATCCGAGGCGCGCAGCTTGAGCGCCTGGAACAGCAGCATGTTGACCAGCTTGATGACCGGCGCCTTGTTGGCGTCGAGCAGGTCCTCCGACTCCTGGATGTTCTCGGCGATGGACACGATGTCCGTGTCCTTGACGTCTTGCAGCGCCTCGTCGACGCCGTCCGCCTTGTGGCGGTAGGCGCGATTGATGAGGTTGGCAACCTCGCCGCGCGTGCTGAGCACCGCTTCGATCTCGCGGCCGAGCAGCGTCGCGAGGTCGTCCATCGGCTGGACGTCGAGCGGCTTGTGGGTCGCGACGCGCAGCAGGCCGCCGGTGTCCTCGATGGCGACGAGGCCGTGCGTGCGCGCGAACTGCACCGGGATGTGCTGGATGAACGCCGACGGCACGTTGACGCCGTCGAGGCTCGGGCGGAACTCGAGGCCGAGCAGTTCGCCGAAGAAGGCCATGCACTTGGCCTCCGACAGCACGTTCTTGCCAACCAGCACCTGGTCGAGCTGCTGGCCGGTCTCGCGCTCGGTCTTCAGCACGTCGTCGATCTGCGCCTGCGTCAGGCCGGCCTTGCGCAGCAGCCCTTCGCGGACGCGGTCCGGCCGGGTCGCCGGCGGCGTGGATCCCATCGTGCTCATCGCGGCTGCGCTCCGTTCGGGTCGCGCGGCGCCGACGGGCCGGCGGGGGCGGGCGTCGTCGGGCGGTTGCGGCGGTAGGTCACCGTCTCGTTCTCGCCGAGCGCGTCGAGGTCCTCGATCGTCGAGCCGGTGTCCTCGAGGCGCCGCGACGCGGCGAACGGGTCGGCCTTCCACGAGCGGTCGATGATGCGCAGCCGGCGCTCGCCGATGTACTCCTCGGCCTTCAGCTTGCGGTCGAGGCTCAGCTTGTAGAGGTCGCTGAAGTCGTCCTCGTCGAGGATCGTCGGCGTGACGAAGAAGTAGAGGTTCGTCTTGTTCGACGTGTTCTCGCTCTTGCTGAACAGGTAGCCCAGGATCGGGATGTCCTTCAGCAGCGGGATGCCGCCGTTGCTCTCGGACTCCTGGTCCTCGATGACGCCGCCGATGACCATCGTGCTGTCGCTGGGCATCGTGACCTGCGTCTTGATCTGGCGCTTGAGCTTGACGCCGCCGCCGGTGACCGAGTTCGGGTCGAACGAGCCGACGAAGCGCGAGACCTCCAGCTTGATGTTCAGCCGCAGGTAGTTGTTCGGCGAGATCGTCGGCGAGATCTCCAGCGTGATGCCGGCGTCGCGCGGCGCGCCGACGCCGGTCTGCGTCGTCGCCGTGCCCTGGTTCTGCTGCTGCGTCGGGCGTTCCTCGCCCGTGACGACGGTCGCCGACTCGTTGTTGTTCACGAGCACGCTCGGCAGCGACAGGATGTTGGCGCGGTCGTCGGTCGATAGCGCGTTGACCAGCAGCGGCACCGCGAAGTCGCCGCCGCTGATGATGCCGCCGGTGACGCCCTGCAGCGGGTTGTCGAAGTCGGGCAGGCGGCTGTCCGGGATGCCGTCGTCGTCGGTGTCCTCGAACGACGACTGGCCGAAGCTCGTGTAGCCGAAGCCGCGCGTGAAGTCGCCGTTCTCCTTGAGGTCGAACAGGCCGAGCTCGACGCCGAGGCGGTCGAGGTCGCCGGTGGTCAGCTCGACCAGCGCGGCCTCGATCAGCACCTGGCGCTGGCGCTGGTCGATCTTGGCGATCAGCTCCTGGATCTGCGTCCACTTGGTGCCGGCCGCCGAGACCAGCAACGAGTTGCTCTCCTTGTGCGCGCGGATCACCGTGCGGCGCGTGCGGCGCGCCGAGGCGCCAGCGCCGGCGGCCGGCGTCGCGGCCTGCTGCTCGGCCTGGTTGTCCTCCTGGAGGAAGTTGCGCAGGGTGTCGGCGAGGTCATCGGCGAGCACGTTCTTGAGCTGCACGACGCTGGCGGCGCCGTCGACCGGCTGGCTTGGGACGTCGAGGCGCGCGATGAGCTCCTCGGCGTCGCGCACCTGCTCGGCGGTGCCGCTGAGCACGACCGCCTTCTGCGAGCTGTGCACGACCGCCTTCAGCTGGGCCTGGCCCGAGCCGCCCGGGACTCCGCCGGGCTGGCCGCCGGCCTGCTCCTGCAGCACCTGCTGGCGGATGCGCTGCCGACTTTCGAGCACCTCGGTCAGGATCGGCTCCAGTTCCTCGGGGGCCTGGAACTCGAGCACGATGACACGCACGACGATGTTCGGCTGCTCGGTCGGCACGTCGACGAGCTTGAGGATCTCGACCAGCGAGTAGACCTGCGGGCCGTAGCCCTGCATCAGCATCGCCGAGCTGTTGCCGATCGGGTTGACGTTGAGCGTCCCGCCGCCTTGTGGCGAGCTGGCCGCGGCGTAGAACGGCCGCAGCGCGGTGGTGACGATCTGCGCGTTGATGTGCTTGAGCTGGTACGTCGTCAGGATCGGGACGCCAGCCTGGTAGCGGTACAGCGGCACGTCCTCGAGCGGCACGTAGCGGGCGCCGGCGGTGACCTCGCGGTTGCGGTTGCCGATCATGCTGACGATCTCCAGCAGTTCGAGGTCGCCCTCGCCGCGCGGCACCAACGCGAGGCTCTTGATGTAGAGCATCGTCTGGAAGAAGGCGAAGAAGTCCTCCTGGAAGCGGCTGCGCTTGATCCGGAACGTGCCGAGGAAGCTGATCGTGCTGCCGCCCTGCGCCTGCGTCGCCGACTGGATGTCGCCGGCGTTGAACACGAAGCGCTTGCCGGTGACCTCTTGCGCCCACTTGATGAACTCGACGACCTCCATGCCGTTCGCCTCGTTCATCGAGAAGGCGATCGTGTCGGTCGCGGCGTCGACGACCATGCGCGGCGTCGGGCCCTGCGGGTTCTGCGGCGCGCCGGTAACCACCGGGGTCTCGGCCGGCGGCGGCGTGGGCTTCGCCTCGCCTTGCGCGGCGGCGAAACCGAGCAGCACGCTGGCGGCCGCGACGGTCGCGGCCCGGCGCAGCAGCGCCGTGATCGGCGACTCCCCGGCCGGGTAGGGGGTCATGGTCGGGACGCGGGAGACACAGGCAAGGTCGGATCGGGCCATCGGATGGGTTCGTCGCGGCTGCCACGGACGGGGTGGCGGTGGACCGGCATGTGACCGGACGGGGCGCGTTTTTATTCCGCTCGCACGACGCAAGGAAGTGCGCGGTCTGTGTTTCCGACTTTCCGTTTGCGCGCCCGAAAGGCCGTCGGTTGCATCAGCGGGACAACTGCCGCGACGCCGCGCGGCACCGTTAGCATGAAGCTCTTCGAACTGATCACGCCAGCGTTGGTCGAGGCGCCGCTGCGCGCCGCCGACAAGTGGGAAGCCCTCCGTGTCCTGTCGCAGGTGCCGGTCCGCGCCGGCCGCTACCCGGCCGCCTTCGCGCCGGTGGTCGAACAGGCCCTGGTCGTGCGCGAGCAGAGCATGACCACCGGCATGGAGCACGGCATCGCCATCCCGCACGCGGCGGTCGACGGCCTCGACGAACTCGTCGCCGTGCTCGGTCTCAATCCGGCCGGCATCCCGTTCCAGACCTTGGATGGCCAGCCGGCCCGGGTCGTGGTGGGGCTGGTGATCCCGCGCAGCAAGAAACTGCAGCACATCAAGACGCTGGCGGAGATCGCGCGCCTGCTGTCGCGCGCCGAGGTGCGCGACCGGTTGGTGCGCTGCCACGACGCGGCGTCGGCGGTCCAGGCCCTGGCAGAACTCCAGGCCTGAGCGCCTGGGCGACGCCATGGCTGGCCCGGCGCCCGTCCCCGCCCGCCTGTCCGCCGCCACGGCAGGTCTCGCTGTGGCGGCCACGGTGGTCGTCGCGCGCGACGTGGTCGCCGAAACCGCGGCGGTCGGCGCGCTGACAGCGACGGTCGCCGCCGGCGCGCTCGCCGCCGTCATGGCGGTCGCTGTTGCGCGCCGCCACGCGCCGCGCGGCGTCGCGGCCAGCGCCGCCGGGGTCGTTGTCGTGGTCGCAAGCTGGCACGCCGCCGCCGGCTGGATGGCGCCGCCGGTGGTCGCTGCCGTCGCGCTCGCCGCCGCTGCGCTCGCACTCGCCGCCGTCCAACGCGCGCAACCGCGCGCCGTCCTGATCGCCGCCGCCGGATTCGGGGCGCTGGCCACGGCGCGGCCGTGGCTGGGGGACCTAGCTCTCGATCTCGCTGGCGCCGCGACGGCGACGCTGGCCGCCGCAATAGCAGCGGCGCGGACCCCGGCGTCGACCGCGCCGAGGTCGGCCTGGGCGGCGCGCAGCCTGTCCTGGGCCGC
>VGZG01000080.1 GCA_016872675.1 Planctomycetota bacterium | reverse complement strand
CAGTCGCGGCCTCGAACTGACCATCGGGCGCTGAGGGCGAGAGCGCGTCGACCCCAGGATCCTGGGGCGATCGTCCGGGCGCTGGGGGCGATAGGGCGCTGTCGTCAGCGGGCCGCCGAGCACTAGGCCCAAGAACGTGAGCGGCCCGGCGCGATCCGCGTCGATGCGCCGTGGCTCGGCGTAAGCGCCCCCCAACTCCACGCAGGCAGTTCTGTCAGCGCGAGTCGAAGCGCGAGCAGTGGCGGGCTGGTGGCAGTGGGTTCCGAGTGACGCGGGACCGCTGCCGCAGCTTCGGAGCCGCCGGGCCGTTGGCGTGTGCCTGCTGGCGACCGTCGCCGCGCAGTTGCGTTGGCGCGAGACCGGTCTGCGGGCGTGGTGGCGACTCGCCTGCGGCTCGCTGGCGGCGATGCTGGCGATGAAGAACGAAGGCGCGCTGCGCGCCAGCGCGATCTTGCTTCCGGTTGCGATGTGGTCGCGGCTGGCGCGCGTGGGCGAGGGCGTCCGACAGAGCATTGGCAACGGTAGTTCGGACGCCAGAAGGACTTGCCGGAGTTGATGGAGCCCAATACCGTCCCGCGGGCCCGCGCATGACCACCCTTCAAACCGCCCATCCGTCGGGCTTAGGCGCCACCTTTCGCCGCGACCGCTGGTGGGCCAAGCCATTGCTCGTTTTCCTCGGGTTCTCGGCGTTCATCGTCTACTCGACGTGGGCGGCGTTCCAAGGCGACCACTACCACTTCGGCAACTACCTGTCGCCGTTCTACTCGCCGGAGCTGTTCGGCGACTCGCCGCACGCCTTGTTCGGCGGCAAGCCCGGATGGTGGCCGGCGTGGCTGCCGTTCTCGCCGGCGCTGCTGATCCTGTGGGCGCCCGGCGGCTTCCGCTTCACCTGCTACTACTACCGCGGCGCCTACTACAAGGCGTTCTGGGCTGATCCGCCGGCCTGCGCCGTCGGCGAGCCGCGCAAGGTCTACCTCGGCGAGAACTCGCTGCCGCTGATCCTGCAGAACGTGCACCGGTACTTCTTTTACGTGGCGTTCTTGTTCCTGCTCGTCCTGGCATACGACGCGTGGTGCAGCATGTGGTTCGCCGGCGAGGGCGGCCGCGAGTCGTTCGGCATCGGTGTCGGCACGCTGGTGCTCACGACCAACGTCGTGCTGTTGAGCGGCTACACGCTCGGCTGCCACAGCTTCCGCCACCTGGTCGGCGGCGTGCTCGACGTGTTCAGCCAAAGCCGCGCGCGCAAGAAGTGCTGGGATTGCGTCACCTGCCTCAATACGCGCCACCATCTGTGGGCGTGGGCGAGTCTGTTCTGGGTCGGCTTCTCGGATGTCTACGTGCGGCTGTGCTCGCACGGCACCTGGACCGACTGGAGGATCCTCTGATGGCTGGTGACTCGACCGCCCGTTACACGACGCACGAACACGACGTGCTGGTGATCGGGGCCGGCGGCGCCGGTCTGCGCGCCGCGATCGAGGCCTCGGCCGGGGGGGCGTCGGTGGGCCTCGTGTGCAAGTCGCTGCTCGGCAAGGCGCACACGGTGATGGCTGAAGGCGGTGTCGCGGCCGCGCTCGCCAACGTCGACCAGCGCGATGGCTGGCAAGTGCACTTCGCCGACACCATGCGCGGCGGCCAGTACGTCAATCAGTGGCGCATGGCGCAACTGCACGCGCAGGAAGCGCCGGACCGAGTGCGCGAACTCGAAGCCTGGGGCGCGGTGTTCGATCGCACCAAAGACGGGCGCATCCTGCAGCGCAACTTCGGCGGCCACCGCTACCCGCGGCTGGCGCATGTCGGCGATCGCACCGGCCTCGAGATGATTCGAACGCTGCAGGATCACGGTGTGCACCGCGGCATCGATGTGCACATGGAAGTGACCGTCGTGCGGTTGTTGCTCGACGGTGGCCGCGTTGCCGGCGCGCTCGCGTACGACCGCGAGCGTGGGCGCTTCCGGCTGTTCCGCGCCAAGGCGATCGTGCTGGCGACGGGCGGCATCGGCCGCGCGTACGAGATCACCAGCAACAGCTGGGAGTACACCGGCGACGGCCACACGCTCGCGTACGACGCTGGCGCCGAGCTGATCGACATGGAATACGTGCAATTCCATCCGACCGGCATGGTGTGGCCGCCGAGCGTGCGCGGCATCCTGGTGACCGAAGGCGTGCGCGGCGAAGGCGGCGTGCTGCGCAACAGCGCCGGCAAGCGCTTCATGTTCGACGACATTCCGGACAACTACCGCCCGCAGACCGCGAGCGATCCGGAGGAGGGCTGGCGCTACACCCAGGGGGACAAGAGCGCGCGGCGCCCGCCGGAACTGCTGACGCGCGACCACGTCGCGCGCTGCATCATGCGCGAGATCAAGGCCGGCCGCGGCAGCCCGCATGGCGGCGTGTTCCTCGACATCTCCTGGATCAAGCAGAAGCTCGGCAGCGCGCGCGAGCACATCAAGAAGAAGCTGCCGAGCATGTACCACCAGTTCAAGGAACTGGCGGGCATCGACATCACCGCCGAACCTATGGAGGTCGGGCCGACGACGCATTACGTGATGGGCGGCGTGCGCGTCGACTCGGATAGCCAGATGTCGACGGTTCCCGGCCTGTTCGCGGCCGGCGAAGTCGCCGCAGGACTGCATGGCGCCAACCGCCTCGGCGGCAATTCGCTGAGCGATCTGCTCGTGTTCGGCAAGCGCGCCGGCGAGTACGCGGCGCGCTGGGCCAAGGAGCACAGCGCTGGCAGTGTTGCCGCCGGCGAAGTCGACGCCGCGATCACGCGCATGTTGGCGCCGATCGAGCGCGCCGCGCACGGCGGCGAGAATCCGTTCGCGATCCAGCACGATCTGCAGAAGGAGATGCAGGCGCTGGTTGGCATCGTGCGCAACCAGGCAGAGATGGATCGCATGGTCGACCGTCTCGCGTCCTACCGGCAGCGCGCCGCCAAGGTCGTGGCGCCGGGCAACCGCGAATACAACCCCGGGTGGCACTCGGCGCTCGACCTGCACTGCCTGCTGACGGTGTCTGAGGCGATCGCGAGGTCGGCGGCGGCGCGCCGCGAGAGTCGCGGCGGCCACTTCCGCGAGGACTTTCCCGACAAGGACGCCAAGTTCGGCAAGCTGACGACGATGGTCAAGAAGGGCCCCGACGGCAGCATGCAGCTGAGCCATGTGCCGGTGCCGCAGTGGCCGGCGGAGATGCAGAAGATCATGGACGAGAACACCAAGTGATAGCTGCCAAGTTCAACGTCTGGCGCGGCGACACCGGTGGCGGCGCCTTTACCACCTACACGACGCAGATCGGCGAAGGCATGGTGGTGCTCGACGCCGTGCACCAGATCCAAGCCGAGTCCGCCCCAGATCTGGCGGTGCGCTGGAACTGCAAGGCCGGCAAGTGCGGATCCTGCTCGGCCGAAATCAACGGCAAGCCGCGCCTGATGTGCATGACGCGCTGCGAGGACCTGCCGCTCGATCAGCCGGTCACGGTGCAACCGCTGAAGGCGTTCAAGCCGATCAAGGACCTCGTCACGGACGTGTCGTGGAACTTCGCGGTGAAGAAGAAGATCAAGCCGTTCAAGCCGCGGCCGCCGGATCATCAGGACGGCACCTGGTCGATGCAGCAGGAGGACATCGATCGCGTGCAGGAGTTCCGCAAGTGCATCGAGTGTTTCTTGTGCCAGGACGTGTGCCATGTGCTGCGCGACCACGCCAAGCACGATGAGTTCATCGGCCCACGGTTCTTCGTGCACACGGCGGCGCTCGAAATGCACCCGCTCGACACCGAGGACCGGCTGTCTGAGCTGCAGAAGACGCAGGGCATCGGCTACTGCAACATCACCAAGTGCTGCACCGTGGTCTGCCCAGAACACATCACGATCACCGACAACGCGATCATTCCGCTGAAGGAGCGAGTCGTCGATCGCTTCTACGATCCGCTGAAGAAGCTCTGGCGTAAGCTGCTCGGCAAGTCCTGAGGTTCCGGCCGCCGTGCCGGCGGACACGACATGGACGACTTCCAGCTCAAGAAGCTCACTTCCGCAGGAGTCTCCGGCGCCATCGACAAGGTGAAGCAGTACCGACTGCTCAACGAGCCGGGCACCGCCGAGAGCATCTGTCGTGACGTGCTCGACATCGAGCCGGGCCACGCCGAGGCGACCGTGCTGTTGATCCTGACGCTGACGGACATGTTCGTGCGCAGCCTCGGCGGTCGTTTCGAGGAAGCGCAGGGCTTGGCGCAAGGGCTGCCGGGTCCGTACGAACGCGCTTACTACACCGGCATCGTCTACGAGCGGCGCGCCCAGGCGCATCTGCGCTCCAATGCGCCGCAGTGTGGCCCGATGGCGTACGACTGGCTGCGGCGCGCAATGGCGCGGTTCGAAGAAGCCGAACAGGTGCGGCCGCCGGGCGACGATCAGGCGCTGCTGCGCTGGAACGCCTGTGTGCGGCGGCTGCGCGCACTCCCCGAGTTGCGGCCTGCGGGCGACGAGTACGGCGAGCCGACGCTGCAGATCGACTGATCGATGCGCAACTTGCGCTGGTTGCGCGCATCGCGGCGCTCGAAGCGCCCAAGCAGCAGCTGCCAGCGAAGTAAGGCGCGCGCGCCAGCCCGTGCTGGCTCACGGCCCCTCACCCCACGCCGCGCGCCAGCACCCGCCCCGCCATCGCCTCGCCCTGCTTGCCGCCTTCGACGGCGACCACGCCGTTCACCACCAGCCACTGCACGCCTTCTGCGTAGCGCTGCGGCTCCAGCCACGTCGCGTGATCGGTGAAGCGCTCGGGATCGAACGCGACGACGCTCGCTAGCTTGCCGGGGGCAAGCACGCCGCGGTCGTGCAGGCGCAGCAGCTGCGCCGGCATCGCCGTCACCTTGCGCACCATCGCCTCGAGCGACACCGTGCGTTGTTCGCGCACGTAGCGGCGTAACGCCCGCGGGAAGGCGCCGAACGAGCGCGGGTGGCCGGTGCGACCGCTCTGCACGGCGCCGCTGCCGTCCGACGCAACGAGGCACCACGGCTGCTGCAGGATGCGGTCCATGCCGGCGGGATCGATGCCGAAGCCGAGGATCGACACCGAGCCGCGCGTCAGCAGCTCGCACGCGAGCTCGAACGGCGGCACGCCGCGCTCGCGCGCGACGTCGTCGATGCGCCGTCCCTGCAGCGCGCGATCCGCGGCGCCGAGTCCGCTGCCGAGCATCAGCGTGCCCCAGCCGCCGTTTGCGGCCACCGACGCCTCGGTCTCCACGCGCATGCGTTCGCGTTCCGCCGGATCCTGCAGGCGCTTGGTGAACTGGCCGCCTTCTTTGGCCCAACCTGGGAAGTTGGTCGCGAGGCCCGTCGACCACGCTTCGTACGGATACGCGTCGCACACGACGTCGACGCCCTGCGCCCGCGCCGCCTCGATGCGCGCCAGCAGCGCGTCGATCTTGGGCCAGTTGTGCGGGCCGCCGATCTTGAGGTGTGAGATCAGCAGCGACGCGCCGGAGTCGCGCGCGATCGCGATCGCCTCGTCGACCGCTTCGAGCACGGCATCGTCCTCGTTGCGGATGTGCGTGACGTAGGGCCGGTCGTACTTGGCTGCGACCTGGCACAGGGCCACCAGTTCGCTGGTCGGCGCCATGTTGCCGGGGAAGTACTCGAGCCCCGAAGACAATCCGAGCGCGCCTTGCTCGAACGCGCTCGCGAGCAGCGCCTGCATCGCCGCTAGTTCGTCGGTGGTTGTTGCGCGGCCGACCGGGCCGAGCACGCGCCGGCGCACCGTGCCGTGGCCGACGTAGCTGCCGATGTCGATCGCGATCGGGCCGTGCTGCGCGCGCCACGCGGCGAAGTCCGCGCAGCTGCGATCGTCGACCTCCGCTTCGGCGCCGGCCGCCGGCCGTTCGGGAAACGCCGAGCCGCCGTCGGGCCCGGTCACGTCCGTGGTCACGCCCTGCAACACCTTGCTGGTTGCGCGTGGCTGGCGGCGCAGGTCGGTGTGCGCGTGCGCATCGACGAAGCCGGGGGCGACGACGAGGCCGCGCACGTCGAGCGTGCGCTGCGCCGTAGCTGCCGCGAGATCGCCGATCGCGACGATGCGGTCGCCGGCGACGCCGACGTCGGCGACCCGCCGCGAAGCGCCCGTGCCGTCGACGACCGTGCCGCCACGCAGCAACAGGTCGAACGGCCCGCGCGAACCGGCGGCGGCGCACCCGCCGAGCGCCGCAAATGGCGCCGCCGCGCCGGCCGCGAGCGCATGACGAACGAAGGCACGCCGGCTGATGGCGATGGACATGGCTCGGCCAGTGTGCGCCGCGACTGCGCGGCTCGCCAGCGCGCCGTTGCTGCGTTCGCTCGTCCCCGACCGCCGCCGTATGGTTGCCGCGATGCGCAGGACGGCGGTCGTGTTCACTGACAGGTTCTTCCAGACCCCCGAGGCGAAGACCGCGCATGGCCTCGTTCGCGGCCCGAGCCGGTTCGAGGTCCTGGCGCTGATCGACGGCGAAGGCGCGGGACGCGACGCCGGCGAACTGCTCGACGGCAAGCGCCGCGACATCCCGATCTTCGCCGACCTCGCGGCGATGCAGCGTGGCTTGCCCAAGCGCCCCGACTGCTTCGTGCTCGGCGTCGCGACCTCGGGCGGAGTGCTGCCGCCATCGATGCGGCCGATGATCCTTGTCGCGATCGAGGCCGGACTCGACATCGTCAACGGCCTGCACGAGTTCCTCGCCGACGACGCCGAGATCGCCGCTGCTGCCAAGAAGAAAGGTGTGCAGCTGATCGACGTGCGGCGGCCGAAGCCGCGCCGCGAGCTGCACTTCTGGACCGGCGCGATCCGCGCGGTCCGCGCGCCGCGCATCGCCGTGCTCGGCACCGACTGCGCGCTCGGCAAGCGCACGACCTGCCACGTGCTCAGCGACGCGTGCCGCCGCGCCGGACTAAAGCCCGCGATCGTCGCCACCGGCCAGACCGGCTGGCTGCAGGGCGTCCCGCACGGCTTCGTGCTCGACAGCACGCCCAACGACTTCGTCAGCGGCGAACTCGAACACGCGATCGTGCAGTGCGACCGCGACTTGTCGCCCGACGTGATCTTCCTCGAAGGTCAGTCGGCGCTGCGCAACCCGTCCGGGCCGTGCGGCGCCGAGCTGGTGCTGTCCGGCGAGGCGCACGGCGTGATCCTGCAGCACGCGCCAGCGCGACATTGCTTCGAGGACCAAGAACGCCTCGGCAACGTCATTCCGCCGGTGACCGAGGAGATCGCGTTGCTCGGTTACTACCGGTCGCGCGTGCTCGGCCTCACGCTCAATCACCACGACCTGCCGGTCGAGCGCCGTGAATCCGCGCGCGCCGAGTTGCAGCGCGCGACCGGCCTGACCGCGGTCTACCCGTTGCTCGAAGGCGCCGACGCGCTGGTGCCGGCGATCCGCAGCCACCTGCAGGAACACCGCCGGTGAGGATCACTGCGGTCGCGCTGCGCCGGAGGCGCGTGCCGCTGTCGCGGCCGTACGCGGTCGCCAGCCACGCGACCACCGCGGCGGCGATGGTGCTGTTGCAGTTGCGCACCGACGGACCGGCGCTGGGCCTCGGCGCGGCGACGCCCGAACCCGAGGTCAACGGCGACACCGACGCCGCTGCGTTCGCGCAGTTGGAGGCCGTGCTCGACGAGCTGCGCGGCCGCGCCGTCGCGCCGCCCGCGCAGTTCGGCGATGTGCTGCAGCGGCTGCGTTCACCGGGCGCACGCATGGCGCTCGACATTGCCCTGCACGACCTGTGGGCCACCGCCGCCGGCGTGCCGCTGTGCGAACTGCTCGGACGCTTGCACCGCGAGTTGCCGACCTCGGTGACTATCGGCATCGGCGACGTCGCGGCGACGCTGGCACAAGCGCGGGAATACACCAAACGCGGCTTCACGGTCCTCAAGGTCAAGATTGGTCAGGACCTCGCGCTCGACGTCGAACGGCTGGTGCGCTTGCGCGAGCAGGTCGGCGACGCGATCGCGATCCGCGTCGACGGCAACGTCGGCTACCGCCCGACGCAGCTGCTCGAACTGCTGCGCGCGACGCGTTCGTTGGGGCTGGAGTTCGTCGAACAGCCGCTGCCGCGCGAGCAGATCGATGCGCAGCGCGCGCTGCCGCCGGCGCTGGTCGACCGGCTGATGGCCGACGAAAGCCTGCACGACACGGCCGACGCGCAGGCGCTGGCGCAGGCGCCGCGGCCGTTCGGCCTGTTCAACGTCAAGCTGGTCAAGTGCGGCGGCATCACTGCTGCCCGCGCGATCGCGGCCATCGCCGCCGAAGCCGGCATCGGGCTCATGTGGGGCTGCATGGACGAGAGCCGCATCGCCATCGCCGCGGCGCTGCACACGGCTCTTGCCTGCCCGGCGACGCGCTACCTCGACCTCGACGGCCACCTCGACCTGTCGGCGGACTTTGCGACCGGCGGCTTCACGCTCAAGCGCGGCGTGCTGCGGCCGCTGGGCCAACCGGGGCTCGGCCTCGCCGCGCGCTGAGCGGCGCCGTTCCTCAAAGTTAGCGCCGAAGCAGTGGCTCGCGCCGTCGCCGCCGAGACGAAGAGCGCGTTGGCGCCGATCCGCGAGCGCTTCGACGAGGAGCTGAAGTCGAGGAAGCGCGAGCAATTGTTCGTCGCCGACGGCCACTGCAACGATGCTGGCTACGCGCTCATTGCCGAGATGAGCCGCGGACGCCGTTGCGCCGCTGCTGTGCTGACCCGCGTGCCAGCGACGCGTTCCATCGCGAGGCAGATGACGCCCCTGGCCATCCGTCGGCGACCCAGCCGTCGTGCGCCGCCGCGGCGACCATGCGCGTCCGCGCGCCGGTCGCTATCATGCTTCGCCCCCGAACCCAGAGCACACCCCGCATGTCGAACGTCGTCCGCGCCGTCTCCTTCGGTCTTGGCCCGATCGGCCTCGCCGCCGCCCGACTCGCCCTCACCAAGTCGACCGTGCAACTGGTCGGCGCCATCGACGTCGACCCCACCAAGGTCGGCAAAGACCTCGGCGACCTGCTGGAACTCGGCCGCAGGACTGGCGTCGTGGTCGAAGGCGACGCCGAGAAGGCGCTGAAGCGCCTGCAGCCCGACGTCATGCTGCACTGCACGTCGAGCTTCATGCCGATGGTCAAGGACCAGCTGCTGCTGGCGGCGCGCTGCGGCGTCGACGTGGTGTCGTCGACCGAGGAGCTGCTGGTGCCGGAGTTCCAGCACCCGGCGATCGCCAAGGAACTCGACGCCGCGGCGAAGGCCGGCGGCGTGTCGTTCCTCGGCACCGGCGTGAACCCCGGCTACGCCATGGACTTCGTCGCCATCGTCGCGTCGGCGGTGACGTACGACGTGCAATCGGTGCAGTGCACGCGCGTCGTCGACGCCGGCACGCGCCGCCTGCCGTTGCAGCGCAAGGTCGGCGCCGGCCTGAGCAAGGCCGAGTTCGACGCGCAGATGGCGACCGGCAAGTTCGGCCACATCGGCATGCGCGAGTCGGTCGCGCTGCTGGCGCGCGCGCTCGACTTCCGGGTCGACCGCATCGAGCAGTCGGTCGAGCCGGTGATGGCTGGCAAGGAGCAGAAGACGCCGTTCCTGACCGTCCAGGCGGGTCAGGTCGCCGGCATCCGCAACCACGGCTACGGCTACGTCGGCGGCAAGGCGGTGATCCACCTCGACCTGTCGATGTACGTCGGCGCGCCGGACCCGCGCGACGAGGTCGTGCTGCAGAGCACGCCGCCGATCCACCTGAAGTTCTTCGGCGGCATCGCCGGCGACCAGGCGACCGCCGCGATTCTGGTCAACAACCTGCACGGCGTCGTCGCCGCCCCGCCCGGCCTGCGCACCGTGCTCGACGTCGCGCCGCCGCGGCTCTGCCGCTGAGCCGTGCGGACGGGGCCTGCGCCCGCTGGCCGTTGGGCCCGCGCGGACGAGGGAACCCGACCCCGACGTGACAGGCCGCCAAGGTCCGCGTCGGCGGCCTGCCCACTGGCCCGTGCCGCATCGCCCCGCTGCCGGTCCGGCGCTTCGTGCCGGAGCCGGCGCAGCTGGTCGTCGGCATGCCGTGAGTGGCGCTGTGGCCGCGGTCGGCCGTCAGCGCGAACGCGGGCGCGCGCGGCCACGTCCCGGCCTCGCTCGCTGCCCGCGTGGCGTCACTGCGTGACGCAGAGCGCCGAGTTGGTCAGCACGAAGCCGAGCGCGTTGTTGGCGAGCACCGCCGCCTGGCAGTTGATCAGGTAGCCGGGGAAGCCCGCCGGCACCACGAGCGTGGTCGAGCCCGCGCCGTAGCCGTTGGTCAGGAACGCGCCGCCGGAGAGCACTTCGGCGATCGGCAGGTAGACGTTGCAGCTCGGCGCGAGCGTGACGCCGACCGGGTCGAGCGACAGCGTGAAGTAGTCGGCGCCGACGCTGTTGGCGATCGTGTAGGTCTTGTTGATCGTCAGCGTCGAGCCGCCGGCCGACGAGCCGCTGTAGGCCGCGGTCGCCGTGTTGCTGCCGCCGGTCGGGCAACCCGTGCCGTAGCTGCCGAGCTGGCCCGGCGCGAGGTAGGTGACGACGAGCGTCGGCTTGCCGCTGGTGGCCTCGCGCGAGTTGAGCCGGTGCGCCGTCGACGCCAGCGTCTCGCTGGGCATGCGCAGCAGCCAGCCGAAGTTGCCGGTCGGGTTGTCGAGCCACGACTGCACGTCCGTCGCCGCCTGACGCGACAGCGCCGACGTGAACGAGCCCGACGTCGGCATGCTGGCCGTCCACGACGGCGTCGCGACGAAGTCGCCGCCCGGCGTGGTCCACAGCTGCGTGTTCCAGAAGCGGTGCAGCCACGTCGCGTCGCCGACCGATGCCGCGCCGCCACCGCCCTGGCCGCCGCTGGCGACGCTCGTGCCTTCGCCCCACGACAACGTGACGCGATGGCCGTTGAGCGGCATCGCCAGCGCGACGGTGGTCTGCGTCACGGTCATCGTCAGGCGCGCCGTCAGGATGCGCGAGCCGGCGGGGACGACCGAGCCGACGTTGAACTTGATCAGCGTGCGGCGGATCGAACCGAACGCATTGGAGCCCACGAACAGGCCGGTGCCGGCGCCGTTCGACGCGTCGCCGAAGATCGTCTGGTAGAGCGTGTTGTCGGCGTTGGCGACGATGTTGACGCTGGTCTGCGCCGAGCCGGCGCTAGTTAGCAGTGCAGCGCCGAGGACCGCGGTGGCGAGGCGGTGGAATAGGTGCATGAGGGTTGTGCAGGTAGGCCGTGGTTGGTCCGTGTGAGGATAGCCCGCGACAGCGGGGCGCAAAGGTGGTTGGCGCCGCGCGGCGGCCGCTTTCTCCCCGCGATTTCTGGTCCACCGTTCGACGCGTCGCCGCGGCGCGCGCGGACCGACCCACGTCATCGCGCCTTGCCGACCTGCAGCGACTCGCCTTGGCCGAGCTCGGCGAGGGCCTTGGTCAGCGTCATGTTGGCCTCGCCGAGGCCGACGCAGTGCATGCGCACGCGGCGGAACGTGTTCATGCGCCGCACGTCGGCCACGATGTAGGGGCAGTGGGCGAGGCCGCCGGCGACGTACGGGCCGGGGACCCAGACCGTCGGCACGTCGGGCGCCGCCTCGCCGCGTTCGAGGCTCTGGACGATGCGGGCCTCGTGATAGTTCTTGTCCTCTTCGTAGAAGTCGTCGATCGAGGGATCGCCGTCCGACAACAGCAGGATCGTGTCGCAGCCCTCGGCGAGCGCCAGCGGATCGACGTAGGCGGCGCTGCTCGCGAAGCCCTTGCTGTGCAGCGCGAAGGCCAGCCGCAGCCCGCCGTGCAGGTTGGTGTCGCCGCGCAAGCGACCCGTCGGCGGCAGCGGCTTGCCCTGCTCGGGCGTCATGTTCGCCTTGATGCCGTCGAGCTCGGCCATGACCTTGTCGATGTTGCCGCGGGTGGCCTTCATCAGCCCCTTGCAGGCGTCGAGGGTGCCGGCCTGCTTGCCAAACCACACGACGCAGAACTCCTTGTCCGGCGTCAGGCGCGACAGCGAGATGCGCAGGTTTTCGCGCGCGAGATCCCAGCGCGTGCCGATCTGGTGCCACGGCAGGTCGCTCTCGTCGAGCACCGCGCCCTTTTTCTTCTTCTCCTTGGGGCCCGTGATGGGCCCCTTGGGCTTGGCCGACGGCTCGATCGGCAGCAGCATCGAGTCCGACATGTCGACGACGTAGACCATGCGCTCGCCGTCGGTCTCGAGGCCGAAGAAGCGCGGCGTCGCCGTGGTGGTCTGCTTGGTCGCGGTCTTGAGTTCGCCGCGCGCGAGGATGTCGAGCCACGACTGCGGGTCGACGAATGGCGCCGGCGCCTTGAGAATGATCTGCAGGTGGCGCGCCATCTGCACCTTGCCGACGTGCGACAGCTTCACGTCGTCGGCCAGCAGGCCGATGTAGGCCGTCAGCGCGGCGCGGTAGTCCTCGGCGTTGACGCGCGACTTGTTGGCGAGCAGCGCGCCGCTCATCGCGCCGAGCAGCGCCATGCGCTCGCTCTCCTTCTTGGGGAATGCCGCGCAATTCGGCACGATCGCGTCCTTGAGCGCGCCGTTGCGCGAGTCGCCGAGCGCGGCGATCGCCGCCGCGCGCAGCAGCGCGTTCTTGTCGGCGTGGGCGACTTCCATCACCGCCGCCTCGTCGCCGTGGTCGGTCTGCATGCGCAGCGTGTGGTACCAGAGCCAGACGTCGCCGGGGCCCTTGTTGGCGTCGCGCAGCGCCAGCAGCGGCGGCAGGAACTCGGGCTTCTCGAAGAAGCGCGCGAAGTCGTCCGCGATGGCGTAGCGGATCTGCTCGGCGTCTTCCTTGACCGTCCTGTAGTCGCCGACCAGCAGCGTCAGCGCCTCGGGCGTGCGGGCGGCGGCGAGCGCTTCGCGCGCCTCGTGGTGGTAGCGGAACGCCTTGCGCGCGAGGCAGGTCTTGTAGCGCGCCAAGGCTTCCTCGTACGTGCGCGCCGGCATGTCCGGGTAGCGGATGTCCCACTGCGCGGCGAGCGGGGTGGCGACGAGCAGGGCGACGAGGGCGCGGGCGCGGAGGTTGGCCATGAGGGGTCTCGCAGGTC
>VGZG01000079.1 GCA_016872675.1 Planctomycetota bacterium | reverse complement strand
CGATCGTCGCGCCGTCGTCGGATCGGCTGGAGCTGCCGCTGCAGGTCGCGCGGCCGACGCCGGTCGGCGCCTTCGACCGCTTCGGCCTCGTCGTCGGCCTCGTCGTCGGCGCCGACGCCGCGCGCGGGCACGCGCTGCGCGCGACGCGCCGGATCAGCGCGCAGGAGTGGTGGGACGACGTCGTCGACGGCGTCGCCGTGTCGTCGTCGCCGGTCGACGTCGATCCCGCCGACGTGCCGACGCGCTTCGCCGCCGGCGTGCCGGCGATCGGCGGCAACCTCGCGATCGCCGAGTTCGCGGCGGCGGGCGGCGTGGCGCCGCGCACGCTCCTCAAGCTCGGCCTCGCCGTCGACGTCGCGCCGATCGAGGGCGCGGTGACGGCGCGCTACGTCGAACTCGGCTTCGTCGCCGACGCGACGTTCCGCTGCGCGCAGGCCTTCGTCGACGCGCCGGTCGCGCTCGACCCGACCGCGCTGACGCTGGCGCTGGCGCTGCGCCAGCCTTCGGGCGGCGTCGTCGACTGCGCCCGCGGCCTGCAGGGCAACCACGCGCGCGATGGCGACGACCTCGTGCTGACCTTGCCGCCGCTCGCCGGCGCGCTCGCCGGCCAGTCGTGGCTGGCGCTGCTGCAGGGCGAGTTCGCCGGCGCCGCTGGCGTCACGTACGGCACCACCGCGCTCGTGACGCTGCCGGGCGGCGCGTGCCGCTTTCGCGCCTTCCCCGCGATCACGGCGCCCGCGCCCGCCGCGAACGTCGCCGCCAGCGGCTTCGCCGTCGCGTTCACGCTGCCGGCCGGGGCGCTGCACGGCTGGATCGAGCTGCGCAGCGTCGCGGGCGCGGCGCCGGGCGAGACGCTGCTGTGGCAGGCGGCGCTGCCGCCCGACGCGACCGGGTTCACGTTCGTCGCGCTGCCGACCGGCGTGACGTCGCCGTTGCGCGCCGGCGTCACCTACGAACTGACCATCGCCGCGATGATCGCGGAAGGCACGACGCCGCCGCCGCGCGGCTACCGCGACGCGTTCGCCTACCTGCGATCGATCGGATTGGTCGAACGCGGCGTGACGCAAGTCGTACGCACAACGGTCCAGGTCACGGCGCAATGACGCGCGCCGGCGGCTGGCGCATTGCGTCGCCGTCGCTACAACGCTCGCGATGACCTCGCTGCCCGCCGCGTTGTCGGCCGCCTTGCAGGAAGGGATCGCCGCCGTCGCGGCCTCCGGCGCGCTGACGGCGCACAACGAGGCGATGCGCGCGGTGCAGGCGGCGTTCAGCCGGCCCGGCGCGCACGCCGCCGACCTGCGCGCGCTGGGCGTCGATCCCGCCGACGAAGCGCGGTTGCGCGCCGGCGAGCCGGTCGACGTCAGCGTGCGCGCGCGCCACTGGCGCCTGCGCCTGGTCGCCGCCGACGGCGCCGACTGGCTGCTCGCGGCGGAGACGACTGACGCATGGCGAGCTGGCGCGTCGCGCGTCGAACTGGCGCGGCTGCGCGCGCTGGCCAAGGCGTCGGGCACGATCGTGCACGACTTCAACAACATGCTCAACTCGGTGATCGGCCTTGGCGCAATGGTGCGCCCGTTCGTCATCGACTCGACCGACGTGCAGATTCTGGAGGAGCTGACGAAGGGCACGCAACACGGTTCGCAGTTGATGCGCGTCATCGCGCGCATGCTGACGCGTCCGACGGGCGACCGTTCGCGCGCTGCGCTGACGGCGCTCGTCGACGCTGCGCTGACGATGGCCAACAAGGCCTTCCTGCAGCGCGGCGTCAAGGTCGAGTGGGCGCCGGCGACGCCGTCGCCGCTGCTGCGCACCGAGGTCGCCGAGGCGTCGCAATCGCTGTGGCACGGCATGATCGCGCTGTGCGAGATGAAACCGTCGACGCTGCGCATCTTTGCCGACGCCGACACGTTCGCGATCGGCGACGGCAGGCCGCGCCGGTGGGCCCGCGCACGGCTCGTCGCCGCTGGCGTCGACCCGGCGGTCGCCGCCGAGACCGCGCGCTTGTTCGCCGGCGCGACCGGCTGGCTCAAGGCGATCGGCGGCGGCGCGCTGACCGACGGCCTCGCGGCGTCGCTGTTCGTGCAGCGACGGCTCGGCGGCGATATAGTGGCGACGGCGGGCGACGGTGAACTGAAGCTCGATTTCCTGCTGCCTGCGCTCGCTTGAGCCGGCGAAGCGGCGGTCGTCGTTCCCGGCGGGCCGGCCGCCGGCTACCCTCGGCCCCGTGAGCAAGCACGTCGTCGCCAACTTCCAGGCCCGTGGCCACCTGATCGACTCAGGCCTCATGTCCGACGCGCTCGAGGCGGTGCAGGCCGCTGGCGCCAGCTACCGCATCGTCCAGCTCGACGTCGGCAAGCAGCGCAACGACGAGACGTTCCTCGTCCTCGAGGTCTCGGCGCCCGACCGCAAGTCCTTCGATCGCGTGCGCGCCGACCTGATGTCGCTCGGCCTGTCCGAGACCGAGACGCAGGACGCCGTTTGGGTTGCGGTCGACATCGACGGCACCGCGCCCGAGGGCTTCTACTCGACGACCAACCTCGCCACCGAGGTGCGCGTCGCCGGTCAATGGCTGCAGGTGCAGCAGCAGCGTATGGACGCGACCATCGTCGATGACGGCGCCGGCGTGCTGCGGTGCGTCAAGTTGCGCGACCTGCGGATCGGCCAGAAGCTAGTCGTCGGTTTCGCCGGCATCCGCATCACGCCGTACACGACGCGCAAGCTGCAGGACGGCAAGTTCGGCTTCATGCAGGGCGGCGTCAGCTCGGAGCGACGGCTCGCGGCGCAGGTCGAGGAAGTCGTCGCCGAATGGAAGCGCGTGCGCGCCGAGGGCCGCAAGGTGATCCTCGTCGCCGGCCCCGTCGTCGTGCACGTCGGCGCCGCGCCGACGCTCGCGGCGATCCTGCGCGCCGGCCTCGTCGACGGTCTGCTGAGCGGCAACGCGCTCGCGGTGCACGACATCGAGGTTGCGCTGTTTGGCACCAGCCTCGGCATCGAGCTGCAGAAGGGCCGGCCGGCGGTCCACGGCCACATGCACCACATGCGCGCGATCAACACGATCCGCCGCGCCGGCAGCATCCCCGCCGCCGTGCAGAAGAAGGTCCTGAAGTCCGGCATCATGCACGCGTGCGTGCAGGCGAACGTGCCGTACTGCCTTGCCGGATCGATCCGCGACGACGGCCCGTTGCCGGACACGCAGATGGATCTGATCGAGGCGCAGGCTGGCTACGCAAAGATCGTCGAGAACGCCGGCCTCGTGATCATCCTCAGCTCGATGCTGCACGGCATCGGCACCGGCAACATGATCCCGGCCGACGTGCTGACCGTTTGCGTCGACATCCACCCGGCGGTGGTCAGCAAGCTCAGCGACCGCGGCTCGGCGCAGAGCCAGGGCATCGTCACCGACGTCGGCGCCTTCTTGACCGCGCTCGCCGAGCAACTCGGCGTCGCCGTGAAGGCGTGAAGCCCTGACCCGGCGGCGCGTTCGCAGTCACTTCCACTGCGGCCGCCGGCCCGCGCTGGCCGATAGCGCGTTGGCATGGGTCGAACGTCGCGCGCGCTGGCCGTCTTCGGGCTCCTCGTCGCCGTTGCCACAGCGCAGCGGCCGGCGGCGGAACGTTCGTCGGCCAAGCGGCCGCCCGACGCGCCGTTGCCCGAGGTCGTCGTCGCCAGTGGTGTTGACGGACCGGCGCTCGGCGACCTGGGCCTCGGCGTCGGCGGCGTCGCCGGCGAGGGCGCGCTGCGCTGGGACGGCGCCGACGTCGTCACTGCCGGCGGCGTGCGCGTCGCCTGCCGCACGGCCGGCGTCAAGCTGGACTTCCCGTCGGGCCGCGAGCTGCTGCTGGCGCCGGATGGCCACCTGCACCTGCGCAGCGGCGAGTCCGGCGGCCCGTTCGTCGGTGGCTGCGAACTGCGACTCGCCGACGGCTGCTTCGTGCGCGTCGCCCTCTCGCCCGGCGCCGAGGTCCGCGTGCGCGACGTCGTCGTCGGCGACGCCACCCGCCGACTGCAGCCTTGGCGCCGCGGCAGCCCGAATGCCGAGGTCGTGCGCGAAGCCGGCTTTTGCGGCGCGCGCCTGCTGTGCCTGGGCGACGGCGGCGACGTGTACCGCGCCATCGCGCTCGGCCCGCTGGTCACGCTCGATCGCGTGCTCGTGCCGTCGGAACGCGCGGCCGCGACGCCCACCGAACGGCTCGTCGTGCTCGCCGATCCCATCGTCGAATCGCTGCATGTGATGCAGCGCCAACACCGCGAGGCCAAGGCCGAGGTGCGCGAGGCGATGCGCGCGATCGGCGCGCTGGCCCAGCAGGCCGACGCGATTCTGCCGCCCGGCGCGGCGCTGCAGCGCGCCGAACGCGATCGCCTGCGCTGGCTGCTGCGCGGCGGCTTCGCGATCGAGTACGAGGCGACCGGCCCGCTGGCGCCGCGCCTGCAGTTGTTCGCCGGCGACAGCCCGCTGCCGATGGTCGAGTGGACGCTGCGCGCCGACAGCGCGGCGTTCCTGACCAACCCGGTCGACGACCTGTCCGGCAAGCGCTGGCACGGCAACGGCACGCGCCTCGCGCGCGCGGCCGTCACGCTGCAGGCGCGCGCGGACCTCTACGAGCAGGGCATCGCGCTCGCCGTCGTCGAGCGGCTGCGCAAGTAGCCGCCGGCCGTCACTTGGTCGGCTTCGGCGCGACGGCTTCCTGGGCCTTGGGGTCGCGGTGCGCCTTCAGCGCGGCGACCACCGCGGGGTCCTTGCGGTCCATGCGCAGCAGCGCGTCGAGCGCGCCGGCGGTGTTGGTGGCGCCGAGCGCGAGCAGCAGCGGCGCTCGGCGCTCGGCCTGCGCGGTCTGCTGCAGGCGCGCGAGCACCTTCGCGGCCGCGTCCTCGCCGTGCAGCGACTTGCCGATGCGGCCGACGGTCGCCGCGTAGCCCGCGTCCTTCACTTCGCCGAGGCCGACGAGCAGCGCGTCGAAGACGCCGTCCAGGCGCTGCTCGGCGCACAGTTCGGCGAGCGCCGACTTGTAGGCGATGTCGTCGGTCTCGCCGACGGCGCGACCGATCAGCCGGCTCCAGTGCAACCCGTCGAGTTTCTGACGCAGGTCGGGTCGCTCGAGCAGCAGCCGCGCCGCCTCGGCGCGCACCACCGGCTCGCCTTCGACGGCCATGGCGTAGAGGTTGCGAGCCGTGTCGTTCGGCGGCGTGCCGGCGTCGCTCGCCGCCAGCAGTCGCGCGAAGCGCACGACCGGATCGGCGTCGAGATCGGCGCCGACCAGCGGGTTGCTGCCGGCGAAGCCGACCATCTTGAAGTACGGGCCCTTGTCGGCCGGCAGCCCCAGCCGCGCGGCGTTGCCGCTCGCGTCCTGCAGGCAGTAGAGCCGCGACTGCCGCGGCGTCGGCCGCTGGTGCAGCGCGAGCTTCGGCCAGTCGAGCACGGTGACGGCGGTCGCGCCGCGGCTGCCGCGCACGTCGAGCACGACCTGCACGACGTGCAGTGTGACGTCGTCGTCGTGTGGCGTCTTGGTGACCTGGCGGCCGACGACGACCGCGTCGGCGGTGACGAGCCCATGCCGCAGGTCCTGGGCGGCGACGGGAAGCGACAGGCCGATGGCGGCGCAGGCGATGGTGGGGAGGCGCATGTCAGTTGCCGTAGGTGACCTGCTCGCGCAGGTAGGCCAGGTTGAGCCGGTTGAACGCCGTGTCGGTCGCGATGGCGTTGTCGTACGAGAGCGCTGGGCTCATCACGTTGATGGCGCCGGACGGGAACAGGTCGGCGTTGCGGATGTGTCCGTCCGTCGACAGCGGAAAGTTGGCGGCGTCGCCGCCGTACAGCCCGGTCGGCATCGGCCCGTCCTGCACGAGGCCCATCGAGTGGCCGCACTCGTGCGCGACGACGGTCGCGCAGAAGCGCGCGAGGTCGCGGATCGCCACGTCGATTTGCGTGCGGCGCGCGTCGGTCACCGTGCCGGCGAGCCGGCCCGCGTCGTTGGCGGCGGCGCCGATCGGCGCGCCGCCGAACACCGGCGTGAACGCGTCGAAGGTCGTGCGGAACGTCGTCGCGCTCGGCGTGCCCATGCCGAAGTCGACGATGGTGTGCAGGAACACGCCGAGCCGTCGGCCGCCGAAGTCGAGGCGCGTGTCGTCGTTCTGCGTCGCGTTGTTGGGGTCGAAGATGGCGACGCCGAGCACGCCGGCGGTGTCCGCCGCGCCGGCGATGGCGATGCGCGAGTGGCCGAAGCTGTTGTAGTCGACGCTTGCGCTGGCGCCGAAGCTCGCGGCCGGGGCGGTCGTCGTGAAGCGCACCTTGGTGCCGGCGTAGAACTCGTCGAGCCGCGCGATCATCTGCTGCACGAAGCGCTGGCGCACGGCCTCGTTGCTGTCCAGGTTGCCGACGGCGTTGGGGACCGGGTTGGGGGCCAGCAGCCCGAGCACGAGCAGGGCGTCGTCGAAGTCGCTGCGGCCGTTGGCTCCCGGCACGACGGCGACATCGGCGCCGACGCCGGCGATGGTCGCCGTGAACGACTCGACGTCGCGGCTGAAGTCGAGGAACCAGCTCTGCGTCGGGTTGCGCCGCGTCTCGAACGGCCGGCGCGCGTCGTCGAACGCGCGCACCGTCAGGTCGAACGTGCGCGGCGCCGAGCCGAGCCCCGAGTCGTCGAGCACGATCGCCGTGAGCACGATCGGCGCGTCGGGGAAGCGCACCGTCGACGGCACGAGCAGCGTCGCTTCGTCGGTGTCGGCGTCGACCAGCGTCAGGAATGGCACGAGGTCGCTGTCGGCGCGCGCGCTGCCCGCGGGCGTGGTGACGCTGCGGTTGGCGCTGATGCGGATGCGATCGGTGGCGACGCCGACGTTGTCCGCGTACGACAGCGTGATCGTGAAGCCGTTGCTCGGCGTCTGCAGCGTGCCGCCCGCCGGACCCGTGCCGTTGAGCTGCGACTGGATCGCCGCGATCGTCAGTTCCTGCACGACCGGCGGCGCGCCATCGCTGACGGCGATCGTCACCTCCGCGCCGGCGCGCGCGAACTGGCCGCTGGCGTCGCGCACGACGTCGTTGCCGCCGCCGCCCGCCGGCGTCCGCATCGCGATCGTCGTCACGCCCGGCGTGATCTGTGCGCCCGGGCCGAGTTCGAGGAAGACGACGTTGGCCACGAACTGGACCGGCGCTGCGACCACGGCGCCCAGCGTGGCGCCGCCGCCGAGTTGGAAGTCGGCGTCGTCGAGCAGCCGGCCGGCGACCAGTTCGACCGGCTCCGAGTACGTCAGGATCAGCTGGTCCCCGGCGACGGGGGTGCCGGTGTTGGTGACGCACGCCGCGCCGACCAGCACGGGCGGGGCGTCGCTCGGCCCGCCACCGCCGCCGCCACCGCCGCCGCCGCAGGCCGCGAGCAGGGCGACGAGCAGGATTGCGGCCGGGAATCGTTGAGATCGAAGGGTCATCGGGCCGATGAGACGGGTATGTCGAAGTGGGCTGTGTGGGCGGCGCATCGCTACCTGCGCCCTGGCGCCGCGGAACCGCGGACCATCGGGGTGGACGGGCGGCCGCTGCTCCGTCCCTGGCGCCAGCGTTCGGCGACGGCCTGTGAGGCGGCGCTGCGCGTGCGTGCCGCGCGGCCGCGGCCGTGGTGGCCGCGGTTGCTGGGCGTCGCTCTGTTGGTGGTGGCAGGCATCTACGCGCTCGACCCGGTCGGACCTCTACCTGTGGATGTTGGCCCAGCGCGCCGCGCCGGAACAGACCCCCGTTCGGCCCATTTGCTCGCCAGCGCCCCGCGCGGTCCCGTCGACGCCGCCGCTGCGGCTCGCTTCGCTTTTGCGCCGCAGGGCGCGACGGGCCCGTTCACGGTCGTGGTCCTCGCCGCCGATTACAGCGAGTTGCTGCGCCGCCCGGGCCTCGATGACACTGCCTGCACCCTGGATGACACGGCGGGGCAAGCCTTCGTCGCCGGACAGAAGTACCACTGGTATGTGCTCGGCGAGCGGTCGGGCAAGCCGGTAGCGAGCCCGGTTGTTTCGTTCGAAATCTACCGATGACGAACTGCCGTTGGCATCGCCCAGCCCGCGTCACCTAGCGTCCTAACTCAACTTGCGTAAAGGGGATACCGAAGAAACCCCGGCGTGGCAAGCCGCCGCGCAAACGCAACTGGGACGCTGGGGATGATGAAGCTCGCCGTTGGAGAAGTGATTCGAGGATACCGGATCACGCGGTTCTTGGGCCGCGGGGGCTTTGCCTCCGTGTACCTCGCCGAGCAGGCGACTACCGGCACGAAGGTCGCCCTCAAGGTTGGCGGTGTCGCCGGTGGCGGTCGGCAGGTGACGCGCCTCGTCGAGGTCACCGCGCGCCGCACCGCCGAGGGCATCAGCCCGGACGAACTGCCGGCCGAGGCGGTGTTCTTCGAGCCCAACGGGGTCCGCATCGACCTCTTCGACGAGTCGGAGGTCAACAACCTGCTGCGCGCCGAGGGCGAAGTGCTCGCCGGCTGCCAAAACGAGAACCTGGTGCCGCTGATCGATCGCCTGGACGTCGACGGCAACCCGGTGCTGGTGCTCGAGTACGTCCGTGGCAAGACGCTGCGCGAGAAGATCCGCAGCCTCGAAGGCATTCACCTCAACTGGTTCCTCGCCATCGTGCGCTCGCTGCTGACGCTGCAGCAGAGCGGCCAGTTGGCGTGGCACGGCGATCTCAAGCCCGAGAACATCGTCGTCAAGCCGAGCGGCAGGGTCGTGATGCTCGATCCGGCCATGCGTACGACCGAGAACAAGGTCGTGACCACGACGCCGCACTACAACCCGCTGCTGCTGACCGACAGCAAGGCAGACGTGATGGCGATCGGCATCATGATCTACGAGATCCTGACCGGCACGCTGCCCTTCGACGAGGTGCCGTGGGAGTTTGCCGGTCGCCAGACGGGCGGCGAGACGCAGCGCCTGAGCCTGAGCTACTTCTTCAGCTACACGCCGCCGCACACGCTCAACCCGAAGACGCCTGAGGAGCTCGAGAGGATCGTTTACCGCTGCATCACCGTCGCGGGCTACGACCTGGAGCAGCTCAGGGCCGACCTAGAGGCCTTCATCAGCAAGGCCTGAGCCGCCGGCGGGGCGGCGATTCGCCTCGTCGCCGCGCTGCCTGTGGACAATCGGAGGCGTCGCCGGAAGATCCTGCGTCCGTCGGCCGTCCGACGCGGCCTGTCGCCGCGTCCGCGCGGCTGCGGTCCGCCGTCATGACGATCCTCCGCCTGCTGCCCGTCCTACTGCTCGCTGCCTGCGCCATGCGCTCTGCCATCCAGCGGAGCGAGGAGTACGCGGCGCACCGCGACTTCGTCCGGGCCTTCAACGTCCTCGACGAGGCCGTCGCCGCGTACGAGGCCGACGGCAACGAGCCGCCGAAAGAACTGGCCGCGGCGCACGCGAAGGCCCGCAAGGACCACCTGTTCGACCGCGCTGAGGGCTGCATCTTCACCGAGCAGGAGGATGCGGCGCTCGCCGACCTCGGCGAGCTGGCGTCGCTCGACCTGGCCTATCCCGGGCTCGCCGCGATGCGCGATCGCGCGCTCGACAAGAAGGCGTCCCGCGTGTGCAACCGCGCCCAGGAAGCGATGGTGCGCAAGGACTTCGCCGGCGCCATGGTCGCGTACCTCGAAGCCGAGAAGGTCGTGCCCGGCTATCCGGCGGCCAAACAGGGCATCGAGGACTTGCGCGCCTTGACCGAGCGCATGACCCAGCGCGCCCAGGAGCAGTTCCTCGAGGCCGTGCGCAAAGTGCCTGAGTTCCGCCATGTCGAGGTGCAGTGGCACGCTGCCAATGCGCTCAACAACACGCCCGACCGCGCTGACGTCGCCGAGATCCAGGGCAAGGCGCGCCGCGAGAACGCGCTCAAGTTGATGGCCGACGGCCGCGAGTCCGAGCGCAAGGGCCGCTACGGCGCCGCGTTCGTCGCCTACCGCTCGGCGCGCAAACTCGACCCCGACGCGCCCGAGGTCGCGCCCGCGATCGCCGCGATGGAGCGCGAGGTGAGGGCGCAGCAACTCGTCGACGTCGCGCAGGTGGACCTGCGCGCCGGCCGCACCGACAAGGCGCGCGCCAAGCTGGACGAGGCCTTCGAATTGTCGGTGCTGGCGCGCAACGACATCGGCCTGATCAAGGTCGAGGTGCGCAAGGCGGAGGGCGACAAGGCCTACCGCGCCGCACGCGACCTCGAGGTGCTGGGCCGCAAGCTCGACGCGCTGCAGAACTTCACCGCGCTCGCCGCGGCCTTCCCTGAGGGCGTGTCCGACGAGAAGGCGCGCATCGACGGCCTCAAGGCTGATATTGCCGGCTGGGGCAAGCACTGGGCCGCCGCCGATGTCGCCGAGCAGGCGGGCAACCTCGACAAGGCGCTCGAGGAGGGACTGGAAGCGCAGCGCTACTACGTCAGCCCCGAGGGCAAGGAGCGGCTCGCCAAGCTGCGCGCCGCGATCGCCGCCAAGAAGGCGGCTGGCGAAGGCGGCGAGCAGGGCTGAGGCCCTGTGCCGTGGCCGTGCGCGCGACCCGCGGGGTGCGCGCTGGTGGCGTCGCCGCCCGAATCGCTGACTGCGCCGCCGTCGCCATGGCATGATCGCGCCGATGCGCGCGACGTCGCTGGCCAGCCGATTCCTCGTCACCTTGCTGGTGACGGCCGTGCTGCCGCTGCTTGCGTACGGCTGGTTCTCGCTGCGCGGCATGCGCGCGCAGATCGATGAGCAGGTCGCGCGCGCGTTCTTGCCGCAGGTCGCCGCCGACCACGCCGAGCGCATCGAGTCGCACCTCGAACGGGCGCAGCAGGCCTCCGCGATCGTCCGCGAGATGGCGCGGCGCGTGCTCGACGCGCCGGTCGCCGTGCGCGCCGCCGAGGTTGCCGCCTTCGACGAGCAGGCGCTGCTGGTGCCCGACCTGCTCGACAACTTCCTCGACTTGCTGCTGCTCGCCGACCACGACGGCGCGGTGGTGACGTGGCGCGATGGCCAGCGGCTCGATCCGGCGCAGCGGCAGCGGCGCGCGGCGCTGATCCCGGCGAGCGTCGCGAATGCGCCGTGGTTTACGCAGGCGCAGCGCGAGCGCGGGCTGTGCTTTGGCGCGTGGGGACGTTCGGAGCTGCTGCACCGCGGTCTCGACTTCCGTTCGATGGATCCTGGCAGCCACCACGTCGGCCTCGCGCTCGACGTGCCGCGCAACGACGGCCGCGCGGGCGTGCTGTACGCGCTGGTGCGCTGGTCCGAGGTGCAGCGCGTGCTCGACGACGCGCAGCGTGCTGTCGCCGATCGGCTCGGGATGCCCGCCGCCGAGGTCGCGCTGGTCGCGCGCGATGGCGTCGTGCGCGGCCACACCGACCGCGCCGAGTACGGCCTGCCGCTGCAGCCCGACGCGCTGCGCGCCGCCGCCACCGCGGCGACGGCGATCGGTCGCGCGGCCTACGCCGACGCGAGCGGGCAAGCGTGGCGCGCGGGTTTCGCGTCGTGCGCCGGTCCGGCCGTCGACGGCCTCGTTCTCGTCGTCGCGGCGCCCGAGCGCGAGCTGTTCGCCGCCGCGCTCGCCTACGAACGGCTGCTGCTCGCAGCGATCGCCGCCGTGCTCGCGATCGTCGTCGTCTGGTCGCTGCTCGCCTCGCGCGCGATCACCGCGCCGGTGCAGGCGCTCGTCGTCGCCACGCGCCGCATCGCCGGCGGCGACCTCGACGTCGCGCTCGCGTCGCGCGGCGGCAAGGAACTCGGCCTGCTGGCGCGTTCGTTCAACCAGATGGCCAGCGAACTCGACGCCGGCCGCAAGCGCCTCGCCGCCGCCGAGCGCGATCAGGCGTGGGCCGAGATGGCGCGGCAGGTCGCGCACGAGGTCAAGAACCCGCTGCAGCCGATGCGCATGGCCGCACAACTGCTGCAGCGCACGCGCGCCGAGGGCGATCCGCGCACCGATCAGGTCGCCGAGCGCCTCGCGCGCACCGTGCTCGAGCAGACTGACGCGCTCGATCGCATCGCCAGCGACTTTCGTGCCTTCGCCGGCGTCGCGCCGACGCAGCGCGCCGTCGCCGACGTCGACGAGTGGCTCGCCGGCGCCGTCGCCGAGTGCGCCGATCTGTTCGCCGGCAAGCCGGTCGCACTCGAACTCGCTGCCGGCGCGCCGGGCGCGCGCGCGTCGCTTGACCGCCGCGCGCTGCAGCGCGTGCTGCTCAACCTCGTGCAGAACGCGCACGAAGCGGCGCCGCACGGTGCGCGGGTGCAGGTCGGGTCGCGCGTCGTCGGCGGCGTCGTCGTGGTCGAGGTCGCCGACGCCGGCCCTGGCATCCCGCCCGCGGCGCAGGCGCGGCTGTTCGAGCCGTACTTCACCACCAAGACCTCCGGCACCGGCCTCGGCCTCGCCATCTGCCGCCGGCTCGTCGAGGCGCACGGCGGCGCGCTGCGCCTGCTGCGCACCGATGCCGAGGGCACGGCGTTTGCGCTCGAACTGCCGCTCGCGCCGGCATAGCCGCGCGCCCGCCACCGACCCTGCGCATCCGCCGCTTCCCTTGGGGCGAAGCGTCAGCGACAGTTGTCCGTCCCCGTCCGGCCACTAGTTGCCAATCGCCTCACTGCCCCGCCACCGCATGCCGTCCAAGTCCCGCGCCGCCGTCGCCGCCCTGCTGCTCCTGCTCGTCGCCTTGGCCGTGCTCTTTGCCCTGCGCCCGGCGACCCCGCTGGCGCCGGTCACGGTCAACGACGCGACCGCCACGACCGCCGGCGCCGACGCCGCCCAGGGCGCGCTCGCGACCGCGACCGCTGATCCCGCCGCCGCCGCGACCGCCGCGCGCGAGGGCATCGATCTGTCGGGCCCGCCGACCGGCGTGCGCGGCGTCGTCGTCGACGCCAAGACCGGCCTGCCGCTCGCCGGCGTCGAGGTCATCGCCGTCAAGGACGAGCCGTCGATCGAGCCGCTCGTCGCGCGCTTCCGCGGCTTCTTCCAAGAAGGCATGTTCGTCGAGACGCGCGCGCCGCGCCGCGAACTCGGCCGCACGACCAGCAACGCCGACGGCAGCTTCGAACTGCTTGGCCTGACCGAGGGCCGCGTGTTCCTCGACGGCCGCAGCGATGGTTGGTTCGTGCGCACGCCCGGCACGGCGCGGCTCGCGCGCGGCCAGATCGCCGACGGCATCGAGCTGCGCGCGTCGCCCGGCGGCCGCGT
>VGZG01000078.1 GCA_016872675.1 Planctomycetota bacterium | reverse complement strand
CGAGCTGCAGCGGCTGACCGACGACACGCTGGTCTTCCGGCTCTCGCAGCTCGACCTCGGCGAACCCGCCGCGACGGCGCGGCTGCACCGTTTCGTCGGCCGCTACGGCCGTCGCCAGCTGCCCAAGCGCGTGCTGGTGCTGCCGTGGCACGACAACCAGGGCGTGCAGGACGAGTTGCTGGCGACGTACTTCACTCCCGGCAAGCCCGAAGCGCGCTTTGCCTGGGAGGCGGCGATGGAGCAGCAGGCGGCGGCGGCGTTCGGCCGGCCGGTCGACGTGATCCTGTACTGCCCCAAGCGCCGCATGCAGCTCAAGGAAGCGAAGACGCTGGTGCGTTTCCCCGGCGCGGGTGAAAGGTTGCAGCCGCTCGACGCCTTCACTGCGCGCATCCCGCGGCTGTCGGACCTCGCCGCCAGTTACCCGCGCATGTGGAAGCTGTACGTGTTCACGTCGCTCGAGGACAAGGCGCAGCGCGCTGAGCTGCAGCGCCTGTGCCTCGCAGCGTTGCCCAAGGGCTGCCGCAACGCCTTCGTGCTGTGAGCGGCGGCGGTAGGGCTGGCGGCGGCGGGGGTCAGGACGCCGTTGCATCGCGCCGCGCGTGATGTTCTCCTGCCGCCATGCTGCGTCCCGTCTTCGCCGTCGCCGCGCTCGCCGTCGCCGCGCCCGCGCAACTGCTGACGACCGACGCCGGCGTGCTGTCGCCGGCGCTGATCGCCGCGCGCGAGACGTTCGAGTGGCAGCATCGCGCCGGCGCCGACGACCTGCGCGCGACGACGCGCGCGGCGTGGTCGCCCAACCGCCGGCTGCAGTTCGAGGCGGGCTTGCCGTGGATCGCGCGCGACGTCGCCACCGCCGCGGCGCAGGGCAGCATGACCGGCTTCGGCGACCTCGAGTTCGGCGCCAAGTGGGCGCTGGTGCGCGACGACGCGGTGATGCGCTCCGAGCGCTTGTCCGTGCTCGGCAACGTGCGCCTGCCGACTGGCGACGACGACGGCCGCGTCGACGGCAAGGACCTTGGCCGCCGTGCCGCGCTTGGGCTCGGCGTGTACGGTTTTGGCGCGGGCGTCGGCTGGACGACGGTGCGCGATCGCCACCGCGCCGCCGCGGCGCTGCGCGGTTGGACCTACACCGAGGACGGCGGTTTCGCGCCCGGCGAGGCGATCACGTTCGACGCCGCGTGGTGGATGCGCCTGCACCCCGTGCGCTTCGAACCAGGCGTGCACCGCAACGAACTGCGCTCGGTGGTGGAGCTGATCTCGGGCTGGCAGCAGGATGACCGCCAGGGTGGCGTCGGCCAGGACAACGGCGGCTTCTACGCCAAGGCGTTGGTTGGTCTGCAGGCCAATGCCACCGCGGCGACGAGCATCGAAGCCGGCGTGCTGCTGCCGCTCGTCGACAACACCGAGTCGGCGTACGGCGACTTCCACGTCGGCGTGCTGGTAACCTTCCGCGTCCTCTTCTAGAGGCACCGCCCCGATGCGCTGCACGTTCGTCCTCCCGCTGCTGCTCGCCGTCGCTTGCCAGGCGCCGCTGCCGTTGGCCGTCGCGGTGCGCGGCCACGGTCTGCAGACGATCTGGATCGAGACGCTCGGCCTCGAGTGACTGCCTTGAGTGAAGGCCGTGGCCGACGGCCTGCTGCGCCTGGATGGCGTGGCCGATGTTCAGGTGGATCTGCAAGCCAACCGCTGCACGATCACGCCCGCGAGCGACCGCGTGCCGGACCTGGCCGGCGTGCCGATCGCGGTCGATCAGGCCGGCTTCCTGCCCGAGCGCATGTGGATCGAAGTGCGCGGCAAGACGATCGCGCGTGCCGGCGCAACGTGGCTGGCGCTCGCCGGCACGGAACTGGCGTGGCGCTGGGAGGGCCCGGCGGCCGATGGGCTCGAGCTGGCGCGCGTCGAGCGCCGGCCCGAGGTCGTGCTGGTCCCGGACGTGCTGCCGTTTCCGCGCTGATGCAGTGGTGAGGCCGCCCTACTTGCGCGCCGCCGCCCAATCGCTGCGGTACCGCAGCAGCAGGTCGCGACAGCGTCGGTAGACCGCGCCGGTAGCGCGCACGTCGTGGGCGTTGTACTCGGCGATCTTGACGAGGTCGCCGCGCTCGTAGGCCGGCGCGACCATCGCGCCATCCATCTCGCCCTTGGGGCTCTGGATGCCGAGCGCCCAGCAGATGACGTCGAGTTTGCTCGGGCCGCGGCCCTTCTGGCCGAGGATCTCCAGCAGGTCGAGGTGGGGGCGCAGGCTGAAGCGCTGCGACATCAGGTCGACGCGCACCGGCACGCCGTGGATCAAGCTGCGCGCGGCGAGGAACGGCACGTCGAAGCCGCGGCCGTTGAACGACACCACGGTCTCGGCGCGACTGCACAGCGCCCAGAACGCGCGCAGCAACTCAGCCTCGTCCATCAGCCGCAGCCACTTGGGGCACGCGCTGGCGTCGAAGCCGGGCGGCGGCACGGCCAGCACGGTGACGTCGTCGATGCCGCCTTCGCTGTCGCCGTCGCCGATCGCCAGCGACACGACCTTGCCGAGGAACGGCGACATGCCCATCAACGCCGCCGGCTCCATGTCCTTCTGCGTCGCCGACTCCGACAGCGCCGCGGCGATCGTGGTCGGCAGTTCGCGGCGATCGTGCGCCGGCACCGTCTCGATGTCGAACACGAGCGTGCGGCAGCACAGGTCCTCGACCGCCGCCAGCGCCGGATCGACGATCTGCTCGGGGTCGTAGCCTTCCGGCCTCTCGTCGTCGGGCACGACACGCAGGCGGTCGACGACGAACTGGCCCTTGCCCTGGTACTCGTCGACGCGGCCGCGCAGCTTGAGCAGGCTGCCCGGCGCGGCGGCCTTCGCCGCGGCCATCGCCTCGGCGCTGTTCGACCAGACCTTGCCCTCGATCGAGCCGCTGAGGTCGCCGAGTTCGAGCGCGAGGAACGGCTTGCCGGCCTTGGTCTGCAGTTCCTTGACCGTGCGCAGTTGCGCGAAGACGTCCCAGTCGTGGTCGGCCGGGTGCAGCGCGGCGACGTTGGCGGCCTGCGCAACGCGGCCCTTCCTATCGGGCTCGTTCACTTCGCCTCCGCGAACGCGGCCAGCCGGTCCGCGGCCTTGCGCAGCGTGTCCATCGACGCAGCGTAGCTGAGCCGCACGAAGCCGGGGATGGCGAAGGCGCTGCCCGGCACGGCGGCCAGCAGTTGGCGGTCGAGCAAGCGCTCGCAGAACACGACATCGTCGATGCCGCGCGCGCGGCAGAACTCGCGCACGTCGACCAGCGCGTAGAAGGCGCCGCGCGGCGGCGCGAGCTTCATGCCGGGGAGGCGGTTGACGCGGTCGATCAGGAAGCGGCGGCGTTCGTCGAACGCGGCCATGCGCTTCTTGTGTTCGCCGGGCATCGGCGCCTCGCAGGCGACGAGCGTCGCCGCTTGGCTGATCGTGCACGGGTTGCCGAGCACCTGGCTCTGGATGCGGCAGGCCGCGTCGACGACGGCGCGCGGGCCGGCGAGGAAGCTGGTGCGCCAGCCGGTCAGCGTGTGGCTCTTGGTGAAGCCGTTGACGACGATCGTGCGGTCGCGCGCGCCGGGCAGGGCCGCCGGCGAGACGTGGGTCGCGCCGTCGTACAGCAGCGTCGCGTAGATCTCGTCGGAGACGATCCACAGGCCCGCTCGCAGGCAGACGTCGACGATCGCCTGCACCTGCTCGCGCGTCGGCGCCATGCCGGAAGGATTGTTCGGGAAGTTGAGGATGATGCCCTTGGCGCCGTGCTGCGCGATCGCCGCGGCGATCTGCTCGGGCGTGTGCACGAAGCCCTGCTCGGGCACCGCCGGCACGATCGCGGGCACGCCGTCGGACATGGTGACCAGCGCTGGATAGCTGACCCAGTACGGCGCCAGGATCAGCACGCGGTCGTCGGGCTCGACGATGGCGTCGAGCGCCATGTGCAGCGCCGCCTTGGCGCCGGCGCACACCATCACTTCGTCCTTGGTGTACGACAGGCCAAACGTCTGCTGCAGCCAGCGGGCGCCGGCGGCGCGCAGCTCGGGCACGCCGGGGGCGGGGGTGTAGCGGTAGTTGCCCTGCTCGATCGCCCGCACGCCGGCTTCGGCGATCGGTGCCGGCACCGGGAAGTCCGGCTCGCCCGCGCCCAGCGACACGACGTCCTGGCCCTCGGCCTTCATGCGCGCGGCCATCGCCAAGATCGCGAGCGTCGCGGATTCCTCGATGCGGCGGGAGCGGGCGTTGGGCTGCAGACCGAACATGAGCCGGGCAGTAGACCTCTCGTCGGCGGCGAAGGCAAATCGCGGCAGCGTGGTGCGGCGGAAGATCGTCGGCCCGTTCGCGTCATAGATGGACTCGTGCTCCCGGCGCGGGGCCCCTGTCGTTACCTTCCGCCGTGATGGCCAAACCGAAGCCCAAGGGTTCGCGACGCATCCTCCGCAAGGTCGGGATCGCGGTCGGCGGGCTCGTGCTGTTCCTGCTGCTGTTCGTCGCCGCCTTCGTCTTCAATCCGTTCGAGGGAGCGCTGCCGGAGATGCGCGACGTGGTGCCGCGTGGCATCAACTTCTTCGTGTGCAAGGAGCGGTTGGCCGACGACTTCGCCGAGTTCCCGAAGCCCCGCTTCTGGGACGCGCTGGCTGAGTTGCGCGGCTTCGGCGAATTGGCCAACGGCGGCCTCGGTCGCGCCTTCGAGCAGGCCGGGGTTCCGCGGCTCGCCGAGCAGGCGGCGGCGGAGTTCGCGCGTGTGCGCGCCGAATCCGGCGGCTTCCTCGACCTGATGCGCGACGCGCTCGGCGCCGAGGTGATGGTCGCCGGCTACGAGCAGGACTACAGCCAGCAGCCGCCGCAGCCGCTCGCCGTGCCGCAGTGGTGCGCCTACGCGCGCGTGACCTGGCGCGTGAAGGCGTTTTTCGGCCTCGCGCGCTTCGGCTTCGTGCAAGCGCAGCTGCGCCAATCCGGCGTCGACGTGCTGACCGACGGCGGCGACCTGATTGTCAAGCTGCCGGGGGCGGCGCAGCAACTGCACGTCCGGCGCGTGCTCGACGTCGTCATGGTGGGCAATCACAAGCCGCTGATCGAGCAGAGCCAGCGGCTGATCGACGGCAGCCGCGACGAGGAGCCGATCGGCCGGATGGCGGCCTACACCGACGGCGTGCAGCAGCGCGTCGAGCGCTGGGCCGACGCGCACGACCAGTCGCCGCCCAACCACGTCGACTTCGTCGTGGAGCCCAACGCGTTCGACGGCTTCCGCCGTTTCGCCGACGCGTGGCCGAACCCGCAGGCAAAGGACGACATGAACGAGCGCGTGCTCGCCGCGTTCCTCAACCTGCGCGGCTGGCAACAGATCGCCGGCGCCGTCACGTTCATGGAAGGCGCGTTCGGCGCGACCGGTCAGGTCGGCCTCAACAGTCGCCAGCACACCGCCTTCCAGAGCAGTTTCTACAAGGCCGAGCAGGAGTCGCGTGAGAAGTGGCTCGATCCGTTCCTGTCGATGGTGCCGGAGTCGGCCTGCGCCGCCGCGGCGCTTCGCATGCCGGCCGGCGAGTTCCTCAACGCCATGTTCGACGCGCTCGACGAGCGCGAGCGCGAACTGATCGACGACATGGTGCGTCGCACCAGCTTCCTCGGCCAGAACGTGCCCAACGTGCGCGAACTGATCGAGCGGCTGCGGCCGGCGTTCCTGCCTCGCACCGGCTTCGTATTCCGCCAGAACGACCCGGTGCTGGAGAAGGAGGACAGCGGCGAGCTGAAGATCCCGGTTGCCGCGCGCTCGCCAATGCCGCAGATCGCGTGGGTGTTCTGGCTGCGCCCGGGCGGCAAGGCCATCGTCGATGAATTCGTGACGATGTTGCGCACCTACGGCAGCACGTTCGGCTTCCGCAAGCAGTGGTTGCTGTCGGTGCCGTTCGCCGGCGGCAAGCTGCCCGAGCCGGTCAACGAATTCACCAACCCGCAGATCCCGGGCACCGGCGAGCTGGCCGTGATCGTCTTCCGCGAGTTCTTCGTGCTGTCGAACAGCGGCCCGCTCGTCTACGACCTGCTGCGCGCGCGCCACCCGAACCTGACCGGCGCCAAGTCGATCCGCGACCTGCCGACGTTCCGCGACGTCGAGCGTGAGTTGCCGACGGAGCTCAACGCGTTCGTTTGGCTGCACGGCGGCAACCTGCTGCTGCTGGTCGACGACTACATCGCCTTCGCCGCCGCCGACAGCGAGCAACCGGATGCGGAGTGGATGCTGCAGAACCGGCCGGCAGTAGAGGAGTCGGTGCGCCGGCAGCGCTTCCCGCAATTCGCCAGCAAGGCCTCGATCCCGAAGGCGAAGACCGACCCCGGTGGCGAGTTCGACGTTGCGGTGGTGGCGGCGCTGCGCGAGCAGTGGCGGCGCGAACGCTCAGGTTTCACCGCCGAGGGCCGGGAACAGCTACAGCAGGTGCGCGCGTTCGTGCAGACGATCGAAGCCGCGTACCTGCAGTTTGAGTTGGAGAACAATGCCATCCGTTTTCAGGCGCGCGTCGCGCCAGCTGTCCGCTGACGGCGCCGCGCGGGCTTGGCGCTTGCCATCGCGCGCGCCGAGGGGCGCGGGCAACGGCAAGGGTTGCATTCGTGCGGCCGCTCGGTACTGTGCCCGCCCTCGCTGGACGCCCAGGTGGCGGAATTGGCAGACGCACTAGCTTGAGGTGCTAGCGCCCCAAAAGGGCTTGCAGGTTCAAATCCTGTCCTGGGCACCACTGTCCGCGAGCCCACGCGGGCCCCTCGGTAGCGCCGCTTGGCGGCGCACGGCGCCCGCCGGCACGCCCCGCCGGCGCCGGCCGGGGTCACGACCAGCCGTGGCTGGCCGTCGCTGCCGCAACGGCGGCGAAATCCCCTTTCAGGACCATCCCCCCGGCGTGCCGATACCGGTCCCATGGCCGTTGGGGCATACGAACTGGGGCACGGCCGGCGCCGGTCGTCGGCAGGCTTCACGCTGCTCGAAATTTGCATCGTCGCGGCCGTGCTGGCGATCCTCGTCGTCGTCGCCGTGCCGCAGTACGCGTCGGCGTTGCGCACCGCGCGCATCGGCAAGGCCAAGCATGACCTCGTCACCATCGCCAGCGCCGTCGATCAGTTCACCGTTACCCACGGCGGGGTGCTGCCGGCGTCGCTGCACCAGGTCGGCTTTGGCGGCCGTCTCGACCCGTGGGGCGCGCCTTACTGCTACCTCAACTACGGCACCGGTTGTGGCGACGGCCTGCAGTGGGCGATCGACGCTGGGCTCGTCGACCCCGACGCGTTCCGCAACGCCAACACGTCGCTCGGCCAGCTCGGCGACCAACTGGTCGCGGTCATCGACAAGCGCAACCTCGGCTTCTCGTTGTTCGTCGGCGTCGACGCCGAGACGACACGTCGTCGCGACCGCTACATGTTCCCGCTGAACACGGACTACGACCTGTTCAGCCTCGGGCCGGACTGCCGCACGGCCGTCTCGCTCGGCGAGGCCATCAGCCTCGACGATGTCATCCGGGCCAACAACGGCGGCTTCTTCGGCCTCGCCGCGGACTACTGAAGGAGCGCGCCATGACACAGAGGTTCCAACGTCGTCGGTTCCTGGTCGATCGCGGACTGCAATTCCGGCTGTGCGCCTTGGGACTGCTGCACGGCGTCGTCGTGCTGTTGGCCATCGTGCTCGGCATCCTCGCGCCGGTCGTGCTCGAGCTCTCGGCCGCGCAGCCACACCGCTTCGAGGAGCAGGCGGTCGTGATGCTCTACCTGCACGAGCGCATGCCCTGGGTCGTCGGCTTCTGTGTCGCGATCCTGGTCGCGATGGCGCTGAGTCAGTCGCACCGCATCGCCGGCCCGCTGGTCCGCCTCAAGCGCAACCTGCGCTTCGTCGCCGACGGCAAGCTGCCACCGCCGCTGCGCACGCGCAGCGGCGACCTGATGCAGGAAGAGGTCGCTTGCCTGAACGCCGCAGTCGACGGCGTCGCCCGCCGCATCGATGCCATCCAGGCCGCGCACGACGCCGTGCGCGCCGCGCTCGACGATCTACTGGCTGCGTCGGTCGAACGGGAGAATCGGCGGCTCGCCACGCTTTCCGCGGCGCTGCGCGGCCTCGATGGCGCCGTGGCCGCCTTCCAGCCGGTCGATCCCGGTGACCAGCGTCCTGCGGACCGCCGGATCGCGTCGTCGCCGGCAGAGGCCATTGCGCCGTGACGCCGCGGTTCGCGCCGGTAGTCCGCGACATCCTCGCCTCGAGGATCGGGCGGCGCTTCGTCGCGATGTTCGCCGTCTGCGCGCTGCTGCCGCTCGTGCTCTTCGCCTGGCTCGCAGTCGGCCGCACCACGGCGATGATGCGGGCCGAGTCGGTCGCCGCGCTGCGCGACGGCGCGAAGTCCGCCGGCATGGGCCTCGCCGCCCGCCTGTCGCGCGTCGTCGGCGACCTGTCCTTGGCGCGCGCGTTCGCCGTCGCTGGCGCATCTGGCGCGCCGTCGCTCGCGGCGCTCGGCGAACACGCGCTCGCGCGCTGCGAGGCGATCTGGAAGGTCGAGGGCGACCGCGTCATCACGTTGTGCGGCGCCGCGCCGCCGCCGTTGCGCGCCCTCACCATGGCCGAGACCGCGCACCTTGCGGCTGGCCGGACGGCCCTGCGCGCCGATCCCGACGACGGCTCACTGACGCTCGTCGCTGCGCTGCACGAGCGCCGGCCTGACGACGGCTTGCTGGTGGCGCGTATTCGCCGCGAGTGGTTCTGGGACGCAGATGAACTGCGCGGCACCGGCGCCGACGTGCTGGTCTGTGACGCCGGTTGGCGGCCGCTGTTTGCCACGTGGCCAACGCCGCCGACGACTCGCCCGTTCGCGTTCGCTGCGCTCACCGAGCAGGCCTCCGGCACCGTCGAGTGGTCGCTGGGTGACGAGCCGCATCTCGCGCGCTACTGGCGCGCTTTTCTGCGGCCGCAGTACGGCTGCGACCTATTCGTCGTGCAGTCGCGTCCGCAGGCCGACGCGCTGGCCGTCAGCCGCCAGTTCGCGTGGTGGTTCGCATGCACCGCGGCGACGACGTTGCTGCTCGCGCTGCTGGCGAGCCTGGTGCAGATCCGCCGCACGCTCGGCCCGATCGTCGCGCTCGGCGACGCCACCCGGCGCCTCGCCGCCGGCGACCTCGACGCGCGCACCGGCGTCCGTGGCCGCGACGAGTTTGGCGCGCTGGGCCGCGCCTTCGACGACATGGCCGCCCAGTTGCAGGAGAACGTGTGCCGCCGCGAGCATACCGAGCGCGATCTCGTCGCTTCGCGCGACGCGGCGCTCGCCGCCGTTCGAGCCAAGCAGGCGTTCATCGACAACGTCAGCCACGAGTTCCGCACGCCGATGACGGCAGTGCTCGGCGCAACCGAGATCCTGACGCGGCTCGACGCCGGCGAGACCGGCGCGCTGGAGGAGTTCTCCAGCATCGCGCACCGCGGCGCCCGGCGCCTCGCGCGTCTGGTCGACGACGTCATCGAGCTGAGCGGCAACGAGCCGTGGTCGGCCACCGAGGTTGACGTCGCGGCGACGGTCGTCGAGGCGGTCGCCAGATTGCCCCAGGCGGCGGGCAGCCGCGTGCGCGTGGCCGTCGCCGACGGCCTGGCGCGCGCGCTCGGCAACGCCGCCAAGCTCGTCGACGCGTGGGAGCGCCTGCTCGACAACGCGCTGAAGTTCAGCCCGGCCGACGCGCCGATCGACGTGTGCGTCGAGGCGGCGGCGGGCGCCGTGCTCGTCGCCGTCGCAGACCGCGGGCCGGGCATCGCGCCGGAGGACGTCAGCCACATCTTCGAGCCCTTCCACCAAGTCGGTCGCGACACCATGACCGACAAGGCGAGCGGCGCGGGCCTCGGGCTGACATTGGTCCGGCGGACCGTCGAGCGCCACGGCGGCGTCATCGTCGTCGACACCGCGCTCGGCGCAGGCGCGACCTTCCGCGTTCGTTTGCCAGCGCTGATCGAGCGACCGGCGCCGCGCGCCTAGGAGCCGGCGCCACGGCAGGCCGCGCCGCGCGACCATGCCTCTTTGCGTGCAGGAACTCGTCGCCGATTCGCGGCGGACGCACCGATTTGCCTGCGGCCACAAGCGTCGCCCCGGATGCGCACCCCGGGGGCCGCATCGGCGCGCGTCCCGTGACGCAGACTCCCTGCTCAGCGGCTCACGCCACGGCGTCCTGCAGCAACTGCCACAGCGCCGCGACGTCGTCACGTTCCGTCGCCAGCGCGCCAATCGAGATGCGCACCGCCCAGCGACCGTCGAGCTGCGTCGGCGTCAGCCATGCTTCACCGGTCGCGTGCACGCGCGCGAGCCAACCGAGCGTGTGGCGATCGAGGTCGTCGCCGGCGAGGCCGGGGGGCTCGTGGCGGAGGACCACCGTCTGCAGCGGCGTCGGCGCGAGCACGCGCCACGGCGGCGCGGCGGCGGCCTGGTCGGCGAGCCAGCGGGCGTTGGCGAGGTCGCGGCGCAGTCGCGCGCGCAGCCGGTCGGCTCCGTGCGTGCGCAGCAGGCTCCAGAGCTTGAGGGCGCGGAAGCGCCGGCCGAGCGCGATGCTCCAGTCGCGGTAGTTGCGCACGCGGCCGTCGGCCTCGGTGCGCAGGTAGCTCGGGTTGGTGCTGAGCGCCCGCACCAGCAGTTCGTCGTCGCGCACCCAGAAGACCGAGCAGTCGAACGCGGCGCCCAGCCACTTGTGCGGGTTGACGACGATCGAATCGGCGCGTTCGACGCCGTCCCACAGCGGCCGGCACTCGGGCAGCAGCATGGCGCTGCCGGCCATGGCGGCATCGACGTGCAGCCACGCGCCGTGGGCGGCGGCGGCTACGGCGCAGGCGGCGATCGGGTCCGTCGCGGTGGTGGCGGTGGTCCCGGTTGTGGCCACGACGGCGCATGGCCGCAGGCCAGCGTCGGCATCGGCGCGCATCGCCGCGGCGAGCGCAGCCGCGTCCAGAGCACGCGCGGCGTCGACGGCTATCTTGCGAAAGTGCGCGCGGCCGAAGCCGGCCAGCAGCGCCGCCTTCTCGATCGAACTGTGCGCTTCGGCGCTGGTGTAGACGACCAGCGGCGCGTCGCCGTGTTGCATGCCAGCGCGCGCGGCGTTGTGGCCGGTGGCGCGTTCGCGCGCGCACACCATCGCCAGGAACGAGCATGTCGACGCGGTGTCCTGCAGCACGCCGCGCCACGCTGGCGACAGGCCGCAAAGTTGCGCCAGCCACTCGGTCGCGCGCTGTTCCAACTCGGTCAGCGCCGGCGCGGTCTGCCACGACAGGCCGAGCGCGCCGAGGCCCGTGCTGAGAAAGTCGCCGAGCACGGACGCTAGATCGCCGTTCGAGGGGAAGTACGCGAAGAAGCGCGGGTGCTGCCAGTGCGACGTCGCTGGCAGCAGCAGCGCGTCGAGGTCGCGCAACACGGCGTCGAAGCCTTCGGGTCGCTCCGGCGCGCTTGCCGGCAGCGCCGCGAGCAGGTCCCCCGGTTGCGTGCGCGACTGGATCGGCCGCGAGGCGACGCCGGCGCGGTAGTCGGCGATCCAGTCGACGACGCGATGGCCAAGGCGACGAAATTCCTCGGGCGTCATCGACAGGGCGTCGGGTGCTTCGATCGGTGGCATCGGGTCCTCGGCGCGGCGTCGATCGGCAGGAGCGCCGATGCGACGGACGGTTGGCGCACACCTTTGCCCGGCGTGCTGCCGGCCGCAAGCGCGCGGTGGCCGCCGTGCCACTTCCGCTGTGGCCATATGCGAATGCCATCGTCGCCTGCCCTCGCGTTCGCCTCGTTATGCTGCGCCCTCCGATCCGCCGCCGAAGACGCATGTCCATGAGCCACGAAGCCGAACAATCCGAGCCGAACACGATCGACGCTGCGCTGCTCGCCGCGGCCGTCAGGCTGCTCGCCGACGACCATCCTGGCGTGTTGGCCTCCGCTCGCGCGCGCCTGCTGCGCGCCGGCGACGCCGCGCTCTCGCCGCTGCGCGTCGGCGCCGAGTCTGCCGACGTGCGGTTGCGCGCGCGTTGCCGCTCGCTGCTGCGCGCGCTCGAGGTCAAGGGCAGCCTCGTGCGGTTCAGTCGGCTGCGTCTGGTCAAGGGTGGCCGCAGTCCTGTCGGGCCGGTGCTCGAAGGCGCGGTCCTGCTCGCCAAGATGGTGCGCACCTTCGTGCCCGAAGTGAGCGACCTCCTCGCCATCCTTCGCTACCAGGCGACGGAACTGCAGGCACGCTGCGCTGGCCGCAGCTTGCCTGTGTGCGCCCGCTTGCTCGCCGAGCATCTGCACGGCGCCATGCGACTGCGCGGCGCGCCGGACGCCGCGACGACGCTTGACCACGTATCCATCGACCGCGTGCTGATCGGCCGCGTTGGCTCGCCGGTTGCGCTGTCGCTCGCCTATCTGCTGGTCGCGCGCTCGGTCGGACTGTCGGCGGTCGGCGTCGCGATTCCAGGCCACTTCCTCGTCCGGTTGCGCGGCGAGCGCCCGGCGCTCGTCGATCCGTTCCACGGCGGTCGCGTCGTCACCAAGGCCGACGCCGCCCGCTATCTGCGCGGCGCCGGCCATTATCCGGTGCTGCCACACCTGCGCGATCTGGACGACAGCGAACTGTTGCTGTGCTATCTGCGCGCGCTGCGCCGCGCGGCGCGCCTGCGGCCGGCAGATCACGCGCTGCAGTCGCTCGGCCGCGCCGAGGCGCTGCTCGAGACGTGCTGAGATGAGGTGACGGCGCCTCGCCGCGGTCGTCGCCGCCGCCGTGCCCGCGGGTTGCGCGGGCGTGCTAGCGCTGCCGGCGCCTGCCGCGACGCCGGCGAACGTGTGCGAGCCGCGGTCGTCGGCGTCAGTCCGGCAGCAGTCGCAGCACCGACATGAGCAGCGGATCGAGCACGTCGCCGAGGTAGCGCGACGCGAGCAGGAACACGACCAGCGCGCTGTAGGGGATCGCCGCGATCGCGTCGAAGATGCGGCCGCTCGCTGGCGCGAGGCCGCGCACCACGCCGGCGCCGTCGAGCGGCGGCAGCGGGATCAGGTTGAAGATCGCCAGCAGCAGGTTGAGGTAGAGGAACACGAAGGCCATCTGCTGCAGCGTCGTGGCGCTCTCGAAGCTGTACGGCAGGCCGGTGAACCACAGCACGCCGAAGGCGATCGCGGCGAGCAGCACGTTGCCGAGCGGCCCGGCGGCGGACATCAGCGCGGCGCGGCGCGGGTGGCGCGCGGCCCAGATCGGGTCGTAGGGCGCGTGCGCGAAGCCGATGCACGACTGGCCGCCGGTGGCCCACAGGCTGAGCAGCGGCAGCACGACCATGCCGAACGGCTCGCGCTGGATGTGCGGCAGCGGGTTGAGCGTCACCTGACCGGTGCGATACGCGGTCAGGTCGCCACCGCGCATCGCCGCCAAAGCGTGCATCGCCTCGTGCACGGTGAGGCTGACGATCAGCGCACCGAAGACCAGCACGGCTTGTTCCCAGTTCACGTGCCGCTCCCGTCGTCGTCGGCGGGCGCTTCGATCGCCGCGGCGATCTCGGCGGTGACCTTCTTCACCTTGGTCTCGGTGGCGGCCAGCTTCTGCCGGCAGGTGGCGAGCAGCACGGCGGCGCGCTCGACCTTCTCGGTCAGCGCGTCGAGGTCGATGTCGCCGGACTCGATGTCGACGAGGATCTGCTCCAGCTCGGCGCTGGCGGCGGCGTAGGTCGGCTCGTCGACCTTCTTCTTCTTGTCGGTCATGGTTCGTCCTTTCGCACTGCGTCGACGCGCGCAGCGGCGCGACCGTCGCGGAAACATACTTCAATGGCGGCGCCGGCCTGCAGCGCAGCGGCGCCTGGGACCACCTGGCCCTGCGCGTCGCGCACCAGCGCGAAGCCGCGCGCGAGCACGCGACGGGGATCGAGCAGGCGGTGGCGCGTGGCCTGCTGTTCGAGTCGCGCCTGCGCGCGCTCGATCCGCCGCTCGGCGCCGCGGGTGG
>VGZG01000077.1 GCA_016872675.1 Planctomycetota bacterium | reverse complement strand
CGGCAACGGCTTCCTCGTCGGTTACTCGCCGGGCGGTGTTTCGGCCGATCCGGGCAACCGCGACCTGTCGGCGACGCTGCCGGCGACGTTCACGATCGACCCGAGCGACATCCTGCCGCTGACGTTGGCAGCGACGTCGCGCCCCGTCACCAACACCAGCTGGAACTTGACAACGAGCAACATCCCGTGGACCGGCCTGATCGGCGTCGACATCTACGGCGTGAGCGATCCGGGCATCAACGACCTGTTCTTCCTCGGCGCCCCGGGCTGCGGCCTGCGCGCGTCGCTGGATGTGGTGAACGCTTGGTTCTCCGCGGGGACGACGCACACGTACAGCCTGCCGATCCCGAACGACCCGACGCTGATCAACTTCAACCTGTACACGACTTCGGCCGTGTTCAATCCGCCGGTGAACGCGTTCGGCGCGATCACGGCCAACGGCATCCAGGGCAAGATCGGCGACTTCTGAGCTGGCCTGGTGCCTGCGGGGCGATCACCCTGCAGGCTGGCTCGGCGAAGCCGGTGGCTGCGGCCATGGCCACGCCCAGCGCGAGCAATCGTCTGGCTTTCAGGCGCTGAGCGTCGCGATGCGGCGTGGCCAACGGTCCGCCGCACCGCCGCGCAATGACGATCTGTCGCGCCGATGCTCCGGCCAGGGGACTGGCGCGCTGAACGTGACCGTCAACAACCTTCCGCTCGGCGTCGCCGTGATGGTGGTGGAGCAAGTCGCGGCCGCCGGCGGTCGACCTCGGCTTCCTCGGCGCGCTGGGCTGCCCGTTGCGCGTGGCCTTCGACGCGACGGTTACCGGTGCCACACCTTACGGCGTCTCGTAATCAGACGTGGGGCGCGATTCATGGGTAACGTCGATGTGACGCCGGCGCAATTCTGATGGTCGCTTAGCCTGAGTCCTGTCGGATTGCCGGTTCGCCTGCGCGTGCTATGCTCAGGTCATTCACTTCGTCTGTGCTTCTCGTTGTCGTGCCTTAGGATGTCCATGCCCATGAACCGCCTCGCTTTCCCTCTCGTTGTTTCCTTGCTCGCTGCTTCGGCGGCGGCGCAGTTCCAGGTCGTCGTTCCCGCTGGCATGGCCGCAGCGGAAGGCAGCACCAGCAACTTATTCCCGTGGGGCCGCGGCGGCACCGGGCTGCTGCACCAGAGCATCTATGACAGCTCGCACTTCACCACGCAGGGCATCGCCTCGCCGATCCTCATCACCGGCCTGAAGTGGCGGCCGAACACCAACGTCGCGTTGGTGGCGTCGAGCTACACGGCCGGCTGCTCGGTCAAGCTGTCGACGGCGCCCGTCGACTGGTCGCTGGCGACCAACGTCTTTGCCGCCAACCGCGGCGCCGACCTCACGACCTGCTACAGCGGCGTCGTGTCGTGGGGCGCGCAGGCTGCGCAAGCCGGTCCGACGCCGTTCGGCATCAGCGTGCCGTTTACGACGAACTTCCTCTACGACCCCTCGCTCGGCGACCTCAACATCGAGTGCGACCTGCCGATCCAGACCTTCACCGGCACCGGCCCGCAGCTCGACGTGCACGCTGTCGCCGGCCAGGCGCTGGCGAGCCGCGTGTTCATGAGCACCGGCTACCCGACGGGCACGGGCTCGGTCGGCCTGAACCACGCCGTCGTCGTCGAGGTGACGTACGTGCCGGCCGCCGGCCTCACCGCCGGCTTCAGCGCCAACGTGACCGGCGGCCCGTCGCCGCTCGCGGTCAACTTCACCAGCAACTCGTACACCAGCGCGCCGGGCGGCATCACCAGCTACGCCTGGGACCTCGACGGCGACAGCGTCGTCGACAGCACGCTGCCGAACCCGTCGTGGACCTACAACGCCTGCGGCAGCTACACGGTGAGCCTGACGGTCACCGACGGCGTCAACCCGCCGAGCACGCTGACGCGCACGAACTACATCGTCACCGACCGCATCGCCGCCGACTTCACCTACGGCATGATCGCGCCGCTAATCGTGCAGTTCACCGACGCGTCGAACATGCCGGCTTCGAGCTGGGCGTGGGACTTCAACGGGGACGGCGTCGTCGACAGCACGGCGCAGAATCCGGTGCACGTGTTCCCGAACGCCGTGCCGCAGAACGTCACGCTCACCGTGACGCGCCTGTGCGGTCCGTCGTCGAGCAAGACCAGGCTCGTCTCCGGCGCGCAGGAGATCACGACGCTGTTCACCGGCGGCAACGGCGGCGCGTCGCTGTGGACGGTCTACTTCGACGTCAACGTGACGAACCCGGCGGGCGTCGAGATCAACGGCTTCGCCACCAACTCGTCGTCGCCGGCGAACGCGCCGTTCTCGCTGGACGTGTACGCCAAGCAGGGCACGTACGTCGGCAACACCAGCACGCCGGCGGCGTGGCACCAACTGGGCACGGCGTCGGGCACGACGGCCGGCGCGAACCTGCCGTCGCAGGCCGCGCTGCCGTCGCCGCTCTACCTGCCGCAGGGCAGCTACGCGCTGGCGCTCCGCTACGTCGGCGCGGCGCCGAGCTACAGCAACGGCGCCAGCAACAACACCGTCTACAGCAACGCCGACCTGACGCTGACGCTCGGCGCGGCGCAGGCGACGACGACAGCACCCTTCACCGGCGGCACGCCGTTCACCCCGCGCGTGTGGAACGGCACGATCTACTACGAGACCCACAACATCTTCGGCGGCGCCGGCTACGGCTGGTTCGGCGACGGCTGCAACGGCTCGCTCGGCATGACGAGCATGCCGGCGACGACGCAGCCGACGCTGGGCGGCACGCTCACGGTTGGTCTCAACAACCTGCCGTTTGACATCGCGGTCATGGTCATCGGCTTGAGCAACTCGGTTGGCCCGCTGGGCCCGCTGCCGCTCGACCTCGGCGTGCTCGGCGCGCCGGGCTGCCCGCTGCGCGTCTCGGTCGACGCGACCGACACGGTCTCGGGCTCCGGCACGACGGCGACGTGGAACTTCGCGATCCCGAACACCCCGGGCCTGACGGGCTTCAAGCTCTACAGCCAGGCGGCGGTGCTCGACCCGTTCCTCAACGCCTTCGGCTTCGCGACGTCGAAGTCGTACGCGTGGATCCTGGGTAGCTGATCGCCCTCCCGGCCGCCGCAATGCGGCGTGACCGCGCGACGCGGCCGCTCGTCCCTCCGGGGCGGGCGGCCGCGCGCGTTTCGCGGCCCCGTGGCCGGTGACGTCAGCCGCCGCCGAGCCGTTGCCAGATCGCGAACGCGATAGCGCCGACGACCAGCAAGGCGACGAACCCGACCCAAAGCACGCCGCCGCCGCCACCCGTTGCGCGCCGCGCGACCGTGGCGCGGCGCACGGGCGCTGCGCCGTTGCGCTCGATGCGGTCGAGTTCGTCGAGCACCTCGCCGGCGCTGGCGAGCCGTTCCGCCGGGTCGACCGCGAGCATGCGCTGGCGCAACAACCGCTCGAACGATGCCGGCACGCCCAGGAGTGGCGGCAACGACGGCGGCGCCTCTGTCCGCTTGCGCCGCACGATCTCCTTGACCGTGCCCTGGAACGGCGGCGCGCCGGTCAGCGCGTGCCAGACCGTGCAGCCGAGCGCATAGACGTCGGCGCGGCCGTCGACCGGCGCATCGTCGAGCTGCTCGGGCGCCATGTAGGCCGCGGTGCCGACGCGATCGCCCGCGCCGCCTGCCGCGCGCACGAGGCCGAGGTCGGCGAGCTTGGCGCGGCGTTCTTCGGTCAGCAGGATGTTGGCCGGCTTGACGTCGCGGTGCACGAGGCCCGCCTTGTGCGCGACCTGCAGCGCGCTGGCGACGTCGCGCAGGATCGGCAGCAGCGCGCGCCACGGCACCGGCCCGTCGCGGCGCATCGCGTCCGCGAGACTGCCGCCGCGCAGCAACTCCATCGACAGGAAGCGTTGGCCGTGGTCCTCGCCGAGGTCGAACACCTGCACGAGTCGCGGGTCGGCGAGCGCGGCGGCGGCGCGCGCTTCGCGCAGGAAGGCGGCGACGGCGTCGGGGCCGGCCTCGGAGCCGGCTGCGCGCAGCACCTTGAGCGCGACCTCGCGGCCGAGCTGCACCTGTTCGGCGCGATAGACGGTGGCGTAGCCGCCCGCGCCCAGCCGGCCGAGGATGCGGTAGCCGCCGAGCGTGTCGCCGACCGCGAGTTCGGGCGCGGCGGCCGCGCCGCCACGCGCGTCCGCTTCCGGCGGTGGCGGCGGCGCGGGCTGGTGGACCGACGGCGCCTGCTCGCCTGCCGGCGGCCACGGCGTCGCGCCGTGCGTCGCCAGCAGCGCCGCGGCCGCCGGGGCGGCGGCGACGACTGCGGGCGGCTCGAAGCCGCGCAACTGCAGGGCGACGCCGCCGAGGTGCACCGTGTCGCCGGCGCGCAGCCGGGCTTCGGCGACCTTCGCGCCGCGCAGCATGAGCCCGTGCGAGCTGCCGAGGTCGGCGACGTGCAGCGCGCCGTCGACGACGGCGAGCGTGGCGTGGCGGCGCGAGACCGACGACTCGTCGACGCAGAGATCGCAGTCGACGCTGCGCCCGATCATCAGCAGGCGACCGGGCGCGAGCAGCCATTCGCGTTCGCGCGCTGGCGCGCGCACGACCACCTTCGCGTACATCGGCAAAAGAGTAGCGACGCGCCGCGAAGCGACAACGATCGCGGCGCGCCGACGCCAAGAGCCGGCGTCACGGCAGGCCACGCCGCCCGACACGCGTCGGCGCGTCCGGGAGCACGCCGCCGATCCGCCAGCGGTCGTCGGTTTCGACCCCGTCGCGAATCCACGCGCCGGATCGGCGCGCGTTCCGCGCCGCAGACTCCTAGGATGAGCGTATGCAGGTAGCGAAGCTGACGGCGACGACGCGCGGCGAGGCGCGCGCGTTCGCGATCCGGACCGACGAGGCGGTGACGATGGGCCGCAGCAGCGGCTGCGACGTGCCGCTCCGCGACGGCAAGGTTTCGCGGCGTCACTGCCAGTTGAGCTTCGCGCAGGGGCACGTGGTGGTCGTGGACCTCGGTAGTTCGCACGGCATCCAGCACCGCGGCATGAGCAAGCCGCTGGTCGCGCTCGCCGTTGGCGACGGCTTTCACCTGGGCGACACCTTCGTGCGCTTCGCCGATGCCGTTGACGCTGACGATGCGACCCTGGCGGCGTGGTTCGGACCCGGCGGGCCGCATGAGCGGCGCGCCGCGATCGACGCGGATGACGACGTTGCCGGCGCGGGAGACTTCGACGAGGCGCCGGCGGCCGGCGCGCCAGTGGCTGCTGATGCCCGGCCGGCGCCGGTGTTCGCCGACGAAGCTGCGGTGTCGCCGCCAGCAACGCCGGCGCGCACCGGCTGGGATGTCTTCGTGCCGGAGCCGGCGCGCGCGCCGATGATGCTCGGCGCGCCGGTGCGCCGAGCCGCCGGTTCGCCGCCGCGCGAGGGCGCCGTGAGCGCCGGCACGACGCTCTCCGCGCGGCTCGCCGCCGAGGCGGTCGTCTTCAGCATTCACATGGCGCTGTGCGTCGCGCTGCTCGTCGGCCTGAAGCTCGCGGTCGGCTTCGACCTGTATGCGTTGTTCGGTCTCACGCAGTGATCCTGCGCGCTCAGTCGTAGTGGCGTCGTTGCCGCCCCGCCGGACTCGCGCCAACTTGGCGCCTTGCCCGCCGAGACGCAGATCTAGTTCGATCCGAGGGCGCGTCCCACCGTCGAGCAGCTGAGAAGCAGTCGTTCTTCCGGCGCTGCGTGGTCGCGAAATTGGCCACCAAGAGCCACCTGAGAGCCCGGAGAACGACTCCTTCTCGGATCCTCAGTCAGCGACCACGAGTTCGATGCGAAAACGCAGTGGCGTAGCCGGCTCGATCGTGCGCGCGCCCGTTGGCGCGTCAGCGCCCGCGAAGGCGTGGCGGCCGAACGGGTTGAGCGCCAGCAGGCCGTAGCCGCGCGCGTGCCACCACGTCGGCTGCCACGGGTTGTCGGCGTCGTCGCGCATCGTTACCCGCACGAGCCGGCCGTCGACCGGCCCTTCGGCGAGCACCCACGCCGCGCGCTTGCCCCAGACGTCGCCGTCGAGCCGGCCGGCAGCGTCTTCGAGGCGGCCGCGGCCATGCGCGCCGTCGATCGACAGCGTCGGGCCCAGCCGCAGCGCGAAGCAGCCTTCCTTGGTGTCGCCGAACGTCACCGGCGCGGCGAGCGCCTGCAGTTCGATCGTCGTCTCGATGCGGCGTTCGCGCGCGTCCGCGACGAAGCGCAGCCGTCGCCGCTCGCGCAGCAGCGTCGTGTCGCCGGCGCGCCAGACCGCGGTGAAGCGCACTTCGTCGCCTTCGACGGCGTGGTCTTCGACCTCGATGCGGCATGTCGCCGCGTGCCAGAAGTCGTGCCCGTCGACGTCGCCGTGCGCGAGCCACAGACCGCGGTGGTGGGGATGGTCGGTGGCGTCGCGCGGCCCCGGCGCCAGCGGGAAGCCGCGCGTCACTAGCGCGCCGCCGGGCGCGTGGATCGGGTGCACGCATGGCACGCGCTGATCTTGTCCCAGGCGCACGCTCGCGAACGGCGCGCCGCCGGCGGTGACGTGGTAGGCGCTGGCCGTGGCGTCCCACGCGATGGCGAGCTTCGGCGCTGGCGCGTCGACCGGCGGCTTGGTGGCGGCGTCGCACAGCGCGACGAAGGCGCGCTTCTGCGCCCGCAGCGCCGGCGCCAGCGGCCGCGGCGCCGGGCCGTGCGTTTCCAGCAGGACGAAGCCGTCGTACGCGGACGCCGCGCACAGGCGCGCCAACTCGGCGAGCGGGTAGTCGCCGTGCTCGGCGACCGGCGCGTGCAGCGTGCGGCCGAAGCGCGGCCGCAGCAGCGTGAAGTTGCCGTGCAGGCCGAGGCCCTTGGTGTCCTGCGCGTTGCAGTTCCAGCAGACGCGCACCGCCGGATGATCGGCGTGCGCGACGATCGCCGCGATGGTGCGCGGGTCGGCGCAACTGCCGTGGACCTCGAGCCGGAGTTCCTGGCCGAGGTCGGCAGCGAACGGCGCCAGTTCGCGCAGCGCGCCGCCGATCTGCGCTATGGTGCGCTCGCGCGGCACGTCGCGGTGGAAGCTGTCTGGCTTGACCTTGACGCCCGAACCGCCGACGTCGGCGCTCAGCCGCAGGAAGTCCTTCGTCGCCGCGATCGCTGCGGCGAGTTTCGCCGGATCCGGACTGTCGAAGCGTTCGTCGCTGCCGAGTCCGACGAGCGCCACCGGCGCTTCGGCGAAGCGCGCGCGCACGGCGCGGCGCGCGGTCGCGTCGAGCGCTGGTTCGACGCCGTGCGCGTGCTGCGTACGCAGCTCGACGCCGTCGAGCCCGGCCTCGGTGCAGGCGGCGAGCAGGTCGGGCAGCGCGAGGTCCTTGCCCCAGAGGTAGGTGACGAGGCCATAGCGCATGCCCGGCGCGAGGGCACGTAACATCGCGGCGCGCGCTGATGGTCCGGCAACCAGCGCGCTGGCGGCGGCCGCGGCGCCGCCGAGGAACGCGCGCCGGCCTGGCGCAGGCTCGCGCGCGGCTGCCATCGTCAGAACGTATACGGCGGGCGGGCGACGCGGCGGCAGCGTTCGCTGGCGGCAGGGTCGTCGACGATGCCGCCGTCGGGCTTGGCGATCGTGAGCAGGCGGCCGATGGTCAGCGGCGTCGTCGCGAGGTCGACACCGTTGGCCTGCAGGTGCGCGGCCATGCGCGCGTACGCCGCCGCCAACTCCGGCACGCGATCTGCCGCCTGTGCCGCCGCGTCCGCGTCGCCGCGCACGCCGCACTGGTGCGAGACGATGCCGTAGTGGCAGAACGCCGAACTCAGGTGGCCTTCGAGCACGGGCGCCGTCAGCAGCGCCGGTTCGTTCGCCGCGCACGCCTGCACGAAGTTGGCGAAGTGGTCGCCGCCGCCCGTCCATTCCTGCACGACCTTGCCGGCGTGGTTGAAGTGCGCGGCGCGGCCGTAGTCGGCGGTGAAGCGCACCGTGCCGCGTTCGCCGTGCACGACGACGCCGATGTCGACGCCCTGGAAGCGGTCCATCTGCCACTTGCCGCGCTGTTCGGCGGCGTCCTTCGGCAGGCCGCGCACCTCGAACAGCAGCGGCGTGCCGCCGCAGTCGAGCCAGACAACCTGCGTGTTGGGCGAGTCGCCGTCGTCCGCTTCGCCAAAGCGCCCGCCGAGCGACAGCGCCATGTCAGGCAGGCCGCACCAACTGAGCGCCCAGCGCGCGAGGTCCATCTGGTGGATGCCCTGGTTGCCGAGGTCGCCGTTGCCGGTGTGCAGGTCCCAGTGCCAGTCGTAGTGCAGGTTCTTGCGGCGTAGCGGCCGGTATTCGACCGGCCCGAGCCAGCGGTCGTAGTCGACCGACGACGGCGCGAACTGTGGTCCGGCGACCACGCCGATCGGTCGACGCGGCTTGTAGCAGAGGCCGCGCACGCACAGGACGGTGCCGAGGCCACCGCCGTGCACGAACGCCATCGCTTCGCGCACGGCTTTGTGGCTGCGCGCCTGCGTGCCGCTGGCGCAGACCTTCTTCGTCGCGGCGGCGACGTCGACGAGCCGCTGGCCTTCGTCGACGACGTGCGAGACCGGCTTTTCGACGTAGACGTGCTTGCCGGCCTGCATCGCAAAGACGCCGAGCATCGCGTGCGTGTGGTTGGGCGTGGCGATCGCGATTGCGTCGATGTCGTCGGCGGCGAACAGCGCGCGCGGGTCGCCGTAGGTCTTCACCTCGAACGGCGGCCGGCGCTCGTCGCCCTTGCGGCATTCGTCGGCGCGCTGCGCCAACACGTCGCGGTCGACGTCGCACAGCGCGACGACGCGGCAGCCCGGCACGCGCGCGAAGGCGTTGACGTGTTCCCAGCCGCGGCTGCGCAGGCCGACGACGGCGAGACGGACTTCGGCGCAGGCGGGGCCGCGCACCGGGAGGCGGGCCGGTCCGGGCGCGGGCGCTGCGGCCGCGCGGCCGGCGACCGTGGCGGCGACGGCGGCGGCGAGGAACGAGCGACGATCGGTTTCGGCGCAGCGCATGGTCGGACCAGCGTAGCACGGGTCCAGGCGGTTCCGGCAGGCGGGTCGGGAACCTGCCGGCCGCGGCCTTTGTTTAGCCATCTCACGGTTCTGGTTGGTTACGGCATAATGAGATCGGCGTATCCATCCGCCCTGGCGCGCATCGCCGGCTGTCTCGTCCAACTCCATCCCATACAAGTCAACTCCATGCTCCGTTATCGCTCGCTGTGCGTCGTCCCCTCCCTCGCCCTCTGCGCCGCCGCCGCCGCCCAGGGTGGCTTCGAGACACCGGTGCTGCAGACCGCGCTCAACAGCACGTCGATCGACACCGAGCCGTGTCTGTCGTTCGACGGTCTGACGCTCTACTACTACTCCAACCGTACGGGCGGCGTCGGCGGCCTCGACATCTACACCGCGACGCGCGCCTATCCCGGCGCGTCGTGGAGCGCGCCGGTCTGCGACACGAGCCTGAGTTCGGCGCAGTCCGATTACTCGCCGTTCCTCGTCCTCGGCGAACTCGAGATTTACTTCAGCAGCAACCGCATCGGCAGTACGCCGATGTCCACTAGCACGGCGCTGAGCCTCGACATCTGGCGGGCGACCCGTACAGCGCCCGGCCAGCCGTGGAGCACGCCGACCAACGTCACCGAGCTCAACTCGCCAGGCGGCGAACTGCAGTTCTCGATGACCTACGACGGCCTCGAGTGCTACTTCCTGACCACCGGCTGGGGCAACCCGGGCGGCGCCAACAACTCGATCTACCGTTCGACGCGCACGTCTGCCGGCTTGCCCTGGTCGACGCCGACGCTCGTCGCGGAGCTTTTCAACGCCAAGACACACCGCGACGTGATGATCACCGGCGACGGCCTCGAGATCGTCTACACCGAGTTCCAGCCGAGTCCCATCGGCCGGCTTTACGTCTACTCCGCCACGCGTCCGGACCGGAACTCGCCGTTCGGCACGCCGGTCAACTGGAACGAGTTGAATGCCGTCGGCACGTTGCAGGGCGTCAACAGCGTCACGCTGTCGGCGAATGGCGACGAGGCGATCCTCGGCGTCGGCTTTCCGACGGCGACCGGCAACCAGGAACTGATGCGCACCCGCCGCAGCGTCCGCTACGGCCAGGGTTGCGGCGGCGCGGCGCCGCTGGCGCTCGGCGCCAATGCGCCGGCGATCGGCGGCAACTGGGACCTGACGACGAGCAACATCGACCCGCAGTCGCCGATATCGATCACCATCTTCGGCGCCGCCAGCGCTTCGGTGCCGATCGACTTCCTCGGCGCGCCGGGCTGTTCCGTCTGGTCGGACATCATCATCACCTCGTTGACGGCGTCGACGACGACCGGCGGCACGTCGCTGATCAGCGTGCCGGTGCCGCTGTCGGTGCCGTTGGTCGGCGCGGTGTTCTACTCGCAGTCGGCGTGCCTGACGTTGGGCAACGCGCTCGGCCTCTACACGTCGAACGGCTGCAAGTCGGTGCTCGGCGGCTGATCCGGGCGCCGTGCCGGGACGGATTCCCGTCCCGGCGCGCGCCTTCGCGTCGCTGAACTTGCCGTCGACCCGCGGCAAACCCGTCCAGCGCGGATTCTCACAACGAGGCAGGTTCTTCCGGCCTTGGCGCGCCAGACCGACGCGCGGTGGCGGTCCAACGGCGACCACTACGGCGGATGGCGACCATAACCCGTGGTGATTAGCAGCTATGCGCCGCCGCGCCTGCCGTCCCGGCGGCGGCGCCTACGAACCTAGCATGCCCCATAGCCGACCTGGGGCGTATTCGCATCCCGACCGGACGCTCTAGGCTGCCGCAGGTTGAATGCTCTGGTTGCCGGCAGCGATGCTGACGCCGCAGGTCTCGCTGCTGCCTACATAGCGGCGTCAACCTCTTTCCTGTGCTGGCTCTCTCACGACAAACTTCTCCGTTTTGCGCGTCGCGCGTCGCCGCTGCCCGAGGAGGCGATCGTGACGATTGATCTGCGCTACGGCCGCGTGCCCTTCGAACGTCCGTCCGGCTGCGTGCTGGTGATCGAGGACGACGTCGCTGTCATCCGGGTCGTCGAGCGGTCGTTGCGCGCAGCCGGGTTCGAGACGGTCGCAGCGTTCGAGGGTCACGAAGGCGTCGCGCTCGCGCGCAACAAGCAGCCCGACCTCGTGCTATGCGACATCGGCATGCCCGGCATGGATGGCCACACCGTGCTGCAGCAACTTCGGCAGGATGAACGCACGCGCGACATCCCTTTCATCTTCCTCACCGGCAGCGTCGGCTACGAGGACATGCGGCTTGGCATGCGCCTGGGCGCCGATGACTACTTGACCAAGCCGTTCATGCCGAAGGACCTGGTCGAGGCGGTGCAGGCGCGCATCGCCCGCCACTGGCAGGTCACCGAGGGCATGCAGGTAAAGCTGTCGTCGATGATGGATCGTGTCGACTTCGCCGGCGCGCGCCGCACCCGCAAGATCTCGACGCTGCCCGATCGGCAAGACCTCGAGACTGCGGTTGCGACCGAGCTGGTCAGCCGCGACGCTCTGGCCCTGCCGCGCGTCGTCGCCGTTGTGCGCACCCTCGACGTCGAACGCGATTACATGCGCCTGGACCATGTCGCACTGGAAGCGCTACAGCAGCACATCGAAGAGCGGCTCACCGAGTCAACACGCCACTCGAGCGTGCCGTGCAGGGTCTGCCGACTCGTCGGTTTCGGCCGCTTCGGCCTCGTCTTCCATTTCGACGTTGGCCTCTCGGCGGCGACGACGGCGCTCAACAGCCTGCTAGAGACGCTCCGTGCCGCGTACTGGCTGCAGGGCAGCGAGGTCTTCGTGCAGTTCTCCGCTGGCCTTGCGACCGGCAGGCTTGGTGTGACGGACCATGAAGTCGCCAACTCTGTGTCCGAGGACCTGACCCGTCTTCTCGTGCGGGCGGAGACGGCAGCGCGCCCCAATGCGGGCGAGTTGCGGCAGCATGCCGGCGTGTACCGCGAGGGTATGCACACCGAGCAAGTCGAGAGCCTGCGACTCGACACCGATCTGCACCATGCCGTGCAGCGCAAGCAGCTGCACCTCGTCTATCAGCCGCAGGTCGAGCTGGCGAGCGACGTCGTCATCGGCTTCGAAGCCCTGGTTCGCTGGGAGCACCCCGAGTTCGGCATGGTGTCGCCGACGCACTTCATCCCGCTGGCCGAGCAGAACGGCACCATCCTCCGGATCGGCGAATGGGTGTTGCGCGAGGCCTGCCGGCAATTCGCCGAGTGGCATGGCCGCGGCTTCCCCGCCGGCCGCGTCGCCGTCAACGTCTCGGCCGTGCAGATGCAGGGGGCGGACGTTCCAGCGCTCGTGCGCGCGGCGCTCGCCGAGTCCAACCTCGACCCGTCGCGATTGCAACTCGAGGTCACCGAGTCGGCGGTCCTGCACGACATGGAGCGCGCCAAGGCCGTGCTCCGAGAAGTGCGCTACATGGGCGTGTCGGTCGCGATCGACGACTTCGGCACCGGCCACAGCTCGTTGGCGTACCTGCAGCAACTGAAGTTCGACGAACTCAAGGTCGACCGCAGCTTCGTCCAGGGCATGGAATTCCACGCCGACCGCATCGCGATCGTCGAGTTGATACTCAACCTCGCCGAGAAGCTCGGCTTCGTCGTCACCGCCGAAGGCATCGAGAATGTGGCGACGCGGGACCTACTTACGAGTCGCCGCTGCCAGGTCGGCCAGGGCTACCACTTCGCGCGGCCGATGCCAGTCGCTGCGGTCGCCGGCGTCATGCAGTCGCGCCGCCCTGGCGCCTACCTGAAGGCCGCTGACCTCGCGGCCGCTCCGCGGTTGCAGCTGGCGCAGTTGCCGCAGATGCCGCCGCCCGACGCAGCGGGCGGGGCGATGCCCAGCATGGATGCTGGCTGAGATCCCGGCCGGACACGCCGATGCATGGCTTGCGATGGGCGGCGCGGTCGCCGGACCCACCAGCGGCTCGATCGAGATCGATGTGTTCCACGGCGTGGGTGGCAGGACTTCGTTAGCGTGCGGACGATAGTCGACGACAATGGATCGCAAGCCCGCGCTCGAGCGCAGCTGCGGATTCGGGGCCCGGGCCGCGCGGCGACCGCGGCTGGACGCGGCTCAACGGGCGCGGGCCGGATGCGCCGTCCGCCACGCCGCGACCGAGCGGGCGAGGTGGGCGCGCGCCGGGCCCGGCAGGCCGAAACCCTGTAGCCCGACCGGACCCGCGAAGCCCAGCGCGTCGAGCTCGGCCAGCAGGCCGGCGAGCGGCAGGTCGCCGTCGCCGAGCGGGCGGATCAGCGTCGACCAATCGGCGCCGGCGACGTCGGCGCCGTGCACGGTGACGGCGAGCAGGCGCTCGCCGCAGGCACGCAGCCGCGGCCGCAGGTCCGTCGCGTCGGTTGCGCGCAGTTCGTGGCATGGGTTGAAGCAGACGCCGAGGTGGCGGTCAGGCTCGGCGGCGAGCACGCGCATGGCATCGGTCGCGGTGGCGAGCCAGCAGCCGTGGTGGGGGTAGAGCGCGATCTCGACGCCGGTCGCGCGCGCCATCGGCAGCAGCGCGCGCAGCGCCGCGAGGGCCAGCGGGTCGCCGGCGCCGCCGTTTGCAGCGACCTCGTCGCGGTCGAGCGCCAGCCACAACTGGCCCGGACCGCCGGCGAGCGCCTGCAGCGCTTCACGCAGCGGCGCGAGACGCGGCGCCAGCGCCGAGTCAACGGTCGTCGTCGTCGCATCGGCGGCGAGCGCCGGCAGGCGCAGGACGGCGTAGGCGCTGCCGACGTCCAGGCCGCGCGCTTCGCAGGCGATGCGCGCCGTTGGCAGGTCGGCGAGGTCCCACGCGAGCCCGTCGAAGCCGAGTTCGCGCACGAGGTCGGCCTGAGCGTCGATCGCGCCGCCACCGGTGCCGGTGTGCATGGCGAAGAACGGACGTGCGCCGCCGTGCGGGCGAGACGACATCGCCGGCGCCGCTGGCGCGACGAACCAGCGGCCGTCGTCATCGGCGGCTAGCGCGAAGGCGCGGTCGCCGGCCTGCGCCCGCAGGCCCGCCGACGTCGCCGCCAACTCGACCGGCGGCGGC
>VGZG01000076.1 GCA_016872675.1 Planctomycetota bacterium | reverse complement strand
GGCCAAGCCGCACCCGGTCGTCGCCACGACCGCCGACGTCGCGTCGCTGTGCCGGGCGATCGGCGGCGAGCGCGTTGCCGTGTCCTGCCTCGTGCCCGGTCCGCAGGACCCGCACTACCTCGATCCGCGGCCGGCGATGCTGTACTCGTTGCAGCAGGCTGAACTGCTGGTCGAGACCGGCCGCGACCTGGAAAGCGGCTGGCTGCCGGTGCTGTCCAACCAAAGTCGCAACCCGGCGATGCAGCCCGGTCAACTCGGCCGCCTCGACGCCAGTCGCGTCGTGCGCGCGCTGCAGGTGCCGACGGCGAGCATCGATCGCTCGGCCGGCGACCTGCACCAGAACGGCAATCCGCACTATCTGCTCGACCCGCTGTGCGGCCTCGAGGTCGCCGGCCTGCTGCGCGACCGCATGGCGGCGCTGTGGCCAGCGGAGAAGGAGACCTTCGCCGCGAACTTCGCCGCCTTCCGCGCGCGCCTGGCCGAGGCGATGGTCGGCGCCGAGCTGGCGAAGCTGTACGAGCACGACGCCGAGTTGTTGGCCCTCGCGTTCGCCAAGGGCACGCTTGCCGGCATGCTGAAGGAGCAAGGCGACCTCGGCATGCTCAGGGGCTGGTTCGCTGACCTGCTACCGCACCGCGGCGCCAAGGTCGTCGTCGATCACGATCTTTGGCCGTACTTCGCCGAGCGTTTCGGCCTCGTGATCTTCGGCTACATCGAGCCGCGCCCTGGGATGACGCCGAGCACGGCGCATCTCGAGGCCCTTGCAACGCGCATGCGCGACGCCGAGGCGAAGGCAATCCTGGCGTCGACGTACTTTCCGGTGCGCTGGGCCGAGTCGGTTGCCAAGCCGACCGGCGCGGTGGTGGTTGCGATGGCCCACCAGCCCGGCGCCCGCGAGGGCACCGATGACTACGTTGCGTTCGTTGGCTACAATGTGCGGATGCTCGCTGCCGCACTGCAGCCGAAGACGAAGTGACTGCGGGGCCGCTGCTCGGCGGCTCAGCCCTCGTCTGCGGTCCGCGCCGCGCCGTGTTGGCTGGCGTGGCTCTGGCGGTTCATCCGGGCGACAGTTGGTTCGTGCTCGGCGGCAATGGCGCCGGCAAGACAACCCTGGTGCAGACCCTGATCGGGCTGCAGCCGCCGCTCGGCGGCACGTTGCTGCCGCCGTGTGGCGGTGATCGCAGCGCGCTCGGCTACGTGCCGCAGGAGCCGCGCAGCGAGCTGCCGTTGCCGCTCGCGGTCGGCGAGTGGGTGGCATCGGTGTTGCCGGACGCAATGCCGCCGGGCGAGGCGACAGCGCGCGCGACCGAGTCGCTCGCAGCCCTTGGCATGGCGGCCCACCTCGACTCCGACCTTCGCCGGCTGTCGCTCGGCCAGCGCCGGCGCGTGCACATCGCCCGTGCGCTGGTGCGGCGTCCGCGGCTGCTGGTGCTCGACGAGCCCGGCGCCAACCTCGACGCCCATGCGCTTGCGCAATTGTGCGCCGACCTCGATGCGCTGCGGCGCGCGCGCGGCACGGCGCTGGTTCACGTCGCGCACGACCTTGCGGTGGCCAAGCGCTTCGCCAGTCACGTCGCGCTGGTCGGGGACGGTGTGGTCGCTGCTGGGCGCGTCGAGGACTTCGCGCGCGAACTCGCGGAGTGGCCGTGAGCGCGCTCGCGCAGGGCGGTTGGTGGCCGGACTGGACCTTGTTCGGCGACGCGCTGGCAACCGGCGCGTGGCTCGGCCTCGTGTTGCCGTGGCTCGGAACGCTGTTGCTGTTGCGCCAACAGGTCTTCGTTGCCGCCGCGATTGGGCAGGCGGCGAACCTCGGCGTTGCGCTGGCGCTGGCGGTGGCTTCTTGGCTCGGCGCTTGCCCGCTGCATCTCGCCGGCGCTTCGTCGCCGCCGTGGGTCGTCGGCGCGAGCGTGCTGCCCGTAGTGGTCGCCGCCTGGGTCGCGCTGCGCGCTGGCGATGGCACGCGCGCGGCGATCGAGGCCCGCAGCGCCGTCGTCTTCCTGGTCGGCAGCGCCGGCGCGATGGTTGCGCTCGCCAACCAGCCGCATGGCGCGCAGGAGCTACAGCGCCTGTTCCTGTCCTCGTTGCTGTCGGCGGGGCCGACCGACACATGGCTCGCCGCCACCGCCGCCGTGGTCGTCGGTGTGGCGCTGTGGACACGGCCGCGCACGCTGCTGGCTTGGGCCGCCGACCCGCGGACGGCGCGGGCGCACGGCGCGCCGACGCGCGCGCTGGACGTCGCGGCGGCCATGGTCATCGGTGTCGTCGTCGGGCAGGCGCTGCTCGCTACTGGCTTGCTGTACACCTTCGCCGCGATGACTCTGCCGGTGTTCGCCGCCCGGGGGCTGGCGCGTTCGCTGCGCGGCGTCGTATTGCTTGCGCCGGCATTCGGTGTCGGCGGCCAGGCAGCGGCGTTCGCGCTGGCGCACCGCTGCGACCTGCCGCCGGGGCAGGTGGCCGTGCTCGTCTACGCCGCGGTCGCCGGCGTCGCGGGCCTGCCGCGACGCTGATCAGCGCTCCGACTAGCCGCGCGCCGGCGTGTGGGCGCGCACCTTGGCCAGCATGCGCGCAGCCCGCTGCGCGATTGCTTCGAAACGCCGGTGCTTGAGGTCGTCGGCGGCGAACAGCGACGCGACGAAACCGACGCCGGACGCGCCGGCCAGTAGCCAGCTGTCGACGTTCTCTTCGGTCACGCCGCTGGTCGGCACGATGCGCAGGAACGGCATCGGTCCGCGCACGGCGCGCAGGTACTCGGGGCCGTTGGCGGGCGCTGGGAACAGCTTGCAGAAGTCGGCGCCGGCGCGGTGCGCTTGCAGCATCTCGGTCGGCGTGAACGTGCCCGGCATCGACACCAGCCCGTGCGCGCGGCAATAGCCGATGACATCGGGGTCGGTGACCGGCGAGACCAGGAAGCGGGCGCCGGCGGCGTGCGCCGCCGTGGCGTCGGCGACGTTCAGAACGGTGCCGCAGCCGATCACGAGTTCTGGCTTGGTGGCGAGCGCGCGCACGTGCGCGAGGCAGTCTGGCGTGGTCATCGTGACCTCGACCAGCCGGAAACCGCCGGCGATGGCGGCGTCAAGCGCTGGCCGCACCGTCGCCGGGTCGTCGGTGCGCAGGATGGCCGTGGCGCGGTGGGTGGCGAAGGCGGCTAAGGTGGCGTCGTAGGGGGACATAGGTCGGCCGCAGGAGCGTAGGCAGAAGGTGTTCGCCGGCCAGTGGCGCTTGCGCCTTTGCGCACCGGAGTCTTGCCGGCGCACGGCCAGGTGTCATTACCTGACAATCCTCGAATCCAGTCACGAAGCACCTGTCTGTGCATACCTACCCACGCAACCGATCGCGTGTTAGGTTCTCGCCTGCCTGCGGGGCAATCAGGCCACGTCGGCACTTGGTCTCCGGTTCCTAATCTCGTCAGGATTACGCCGTCTTCGCGATGGCAGATTCTCCGCAGCGGTCAGAAGACCTCCAGGATCTCGTCGACGCCATGCGCGCGCTCGGCGCTGCGCCGACCGTCGGCGCGCTCGCTCGGTTCCTGCCGCGGTTGCGCAAGATGGCGCGCCGGCACCTGCCAGCCGCGAGTCCGGCGCGCGCGCTGATCGACTCTGAGGATCTGTTGCAGGAAAGCCTGCTGCAACTGGTGCGCAACGTCGACCAGTTTCGTGGTGGGACGTGGCCTGAGTTCTTGGGGTTCGTGCACGCGATCCTGGCGCAGAAAAAGCAGCAACAGGCACGGCGCCAGCAGGTGCGAGCCAGTGAATTCGAGCCATCGACGCCGCAAGATAGCCTGCCGTCGGCGCAGGCGACGCCGAGCGTCGATGCGATGGCGCAGGAGGACCGCCTGCGTTTGCGCGACCTGATCGCTGCGCTCGCGGAACCGTACCGGACGACGATGCAGCTGCGGCTGGAAGGTCTCGACAACGCCGCACTCGCGCGCCGGCTTGGCGTGTCCGCCGAAGCGTTGCGGCAACGCCTGTCGCGCGCGGTCCGCATGCTGCAGGAGCGGTGGTGACGATCGCTGGCGACCGACCGGATCCGTCCGACGGCGAGTTGCTCCGGCGCTGGGAGGATCGGATCGCCGCGGCGGGCGACCCTCTCGACGCTCTCGCCGAACTGCTGACGCAGAGCACGGCGAGGCGGGCAACGCTGTTCCAGCGCATCGGCGAGCGCGTGCGCGGCTGCGAGCTGCGCAGCATCCTCGGCGCTGGCGGCATGGGCGTGACGTACGGCGGGGTCGCAGCCGACGGCGCGCCAGTGGCGGTCAAGCTGATGCTCGGTGTCGGCGGCTCGGCGGCCGCGCGCTTCGAGCAGGAGTGTCGACTGCTGCAAGCGTTCGACCACGCCGCGATCGTCCGCTACCGCGACCACGCGGTGCTCGACGACGGCACCGGCGTGCTGGTCATGGACCGTGTCGACGGCGTCGATCTGGAGCAACTGCTGCAGGACGTGGTGCGCGACGCGCCGCCGGCGACCGTGCCCGGCCAGGCGCTGCTGCATGACGTCGAGGGCGGGTTGGCGGCGCGGCTGCAGTCGCCGCGTTACCGCCGGCGCATGCTCCGGCTGCTGGCGACCATCGCCGACGGCCTCGAGGCGGCGCACCGCCGCGGCGTCGTGCACCGCGACGTCAAGCCGGCCAACGTGCTGGTGCGGGACGACCTGTCGCCGGTTTTGATCGACTTCGGCCTCGCCCGCGACCAGCAGATCAAGGTCTCGTTCACCGCGTCCGGCGCGGCGATGGGCACGCTCGCTTACATGGCGCCGGAGCAGCTCGGCCGCGATCCCGGTGCGGTCGACGCGCGCACCGACGTCTACGGGCTTGGCCTCGTGCTGTACCGCGCGCTGGTGGGGCGCGAAGCCCGCGACGATGTCAACGACGTCGTGCGCGCAGCCAGCCGGCCGTTCCTGCTCGACGCGCGGCAGAGCCGCACGCTGCCGGTCGACCTGCAGGCGATCCTCTATCGCTGCCTCGATCCGCGGCCGGCGCACCGCTATCCGACGATGCAGGCGTTTGCCGACGACCTGCGCGCCGCCGCCGGCGCTGGCGGAGTCGTCGCGCGCCGGCCTGGGTTGCTGCGTCGGTGGGCGCGCGACCACGCGATGCGGCGCTCGGCCGTGCTCGCCGTCGCCGTGATCGCCTTACTCGTCACGGTGTCGGCGTGGCCGCGCGGCCGCGAGGTCGTGTTCGCGACCAACGTCGTGGCCGCCGACGCGACGTTGGCGCTCGCCGACGGCCGCACGATCGCGCCGGGCGATCCGATCTGGCTGCCGTACGGGCCGATCGAGGTGACGGTGCGGGGCGAGGCGATCCAAACGGTGCGCAAGGCGATCGAGGTCGTGCCCGGTACGGGGCGGCAGTGGGAACTGCTGACGTCGCGTTACGAGAATAAGGTATCGCCCGAGTTTCGCCTCGCCGGGCGCACGATCGTGCAGTTCACCAGTGGTCACTGCTACCTGCCGATGGCGCCTGGAGTTGCCAACGACGAGCGCTGGGTGGACGGCGTCGTGCTGAAGAACTGGTCCCCCTTGGATCCAGCCGCCGTCGTCGTGCCGGGCCTGCACGAGTTCCGCGCGCGCGACGGCAAGGGCCGCGAGGAACGGCAGCGCCTGTCGATCGGTGTCGAACCGGACGACGTGCAGTTGCTGCCGGCGATCCTGTCGCACGTCGATGGCAGCTACCGTCGCACGTGGAGCACGGTCTGGACGGCGCGCCCCGACGATCTGTCGTGGACCGGCACGGCGGCCCGGTGGATCGGAGCGCCGCGGGTGCCCGAGATCGCCGGCGGCGGCACGTGGACGGCGGACTGCGCGTTCGCGCCGAGCGACGCCAAGACGCCGGCGACGGTGACGATCCGGTGCCAGTTGCCGGAGCGCATGCGCTCGGCGGTCTGCTACCTGCGCGGTTCGGTCCAAACGGGCGGTACGCTCGCGGTCGCGGCCGGCTTCGCGGGCGAGCCGCTGCGGCCGTGGCCGCAGCTGACCAACGGCGCGTTGGTGCCGCTGCAGGAGTTCGCCAGCAGAGAAGGAAGCGATGCCTTCGTCGTCCGCGCCGATCTGACTGCCACCACGACGTCGACGTCGGTCGTGGCGCTGGCGCGGTTCTGCGAGGGCGCGCTGTTCGGCGGCCATTGGCGCACCGATCCACCGTGTTTCGGCCTGGTCGCCGATCCCCGTCCAGGCGTCGCCGTGCTGCACGCGGAGCCGGCCCTCGACCTGACGACGTTGCCGGTGTGGCCGGCGCGACCGCTTTGGCGGCTACCGCCCGGCGAACTGTATAAAACGATGTGCGTGCTCACCGGGCCCGATGGCATGCGGCGCTACGTTGCGGCGTGCCGTCGGTTGGCAGGCAATCGCATGGCGCTGTTGTGGTTCGATCCGGCGACCGGCGCGGTCGACACCCGCCTCGAGGCCGAGTGGATGCATCCGCGCCAGTCGTCGTACGATGGCAATGGCTTCGGCGAGTTTCTTTTGGGGGTGCCCGACTGCGACGGCGATGGTTGGCAGGAACTGGTGGTCGGTGACTTGTCGAGCGGTCTGCGCGGCCGAGTGTCCGGCGGCGCGGTGGCGCTGCGGCATTCGCGCGACGGCGCGCGCGCCTGGGTCTGGCCGCGCGAGCCGTCCTACTCGACGTTCGGCGACGACGCCGCCGGCCACGTCGTCGCCGTCGGCGACTGGAACGGCGATGGCCGACCCGACCTGGGCGCCAGCGCGCCCAACGCGGCCTCGCCGACGGGCCCTGACAAGGCGGGATACTTCGCCGTCGTCGATGCGGCGACCGGCGACACGGTGTGGTCGGAGTACGGAACCGACCATGTCTGTGCGCCGGTGCTGAGCGCCTCCTTCCTGCGCCCCGATGGCGGCCCCGCGAGCCTGCTGATCACGGGCCACATCCGGAATGCCGCTGTTGACCCCCTCCGGGCGATTCAGCTGGGGCTCTGGTGCGACGGCAGCGCCGGTCGCATACGCTGGTGCCCGGAAACGCAGCCGGACGCCAGCTTCGGACTCGTCGGGCGGGTCGGCGGCGACAAGCGTCCGTCGGTCATGGTCATGCGCCATGGCCCATGGCACGACGGCTTCGAGGGCCTGGAACGCTACGAACCGCAGGGCGAGGGCCTGCGTCTGGCAGCTCAATGCCGTCTAGCGAGCGTTGGCGCGAGCAGGGTGCCCAAGGTGCCACTGCTGTCGGAAGTCGTCGGGCTCCAACTGCCGGACCTGGACGGCGACGGGTTCACGGACCTCGCGCAACTAGTCGCCGGTGACTTGCATTCGGTCGTGTTCGTCAGCGGCCGCACGGCGCAACCGCTAGCCCGTGCGTTGCTGCCCAAGGCTACCTCGCAATGGGTTCCGGGAGACTGCCGGCTGATGCTCGCGCCCGCGCACAACGGCGAGCCGGCCAGGGTGCTGTTTCCGTTCCTCGACCGCGAGGCCAATGCCTGGAGCCTCTACGCGATCGACCTGCCGCCGCCGCGGTGACGCACCGGCGCGCGCGGCGCGTCAATCGCCCGTGCGCTCGCGGCCCAGCGGATGCGCCTTGTCGTAGACGTCGCGCAGTCGGCCGATCGACACGTGGGTGTAGATCTCGGTGGTGACGAGGCGCGCGTGGCCGAGCAGTTCCTGCACCGTGCGCAGGTCGGCGCCGCGGTCGAGCAGGTGGGTGGCGAACGAGTGGCGCAGGCCGTGCGGCGTCAGCGATTGTTGCAGGCCGGCGGCCTTGGCGCGATCGACGACAGTGGCGAAGACCCAGCGGGCGCTGAGCGGCCGGCCGTAGCGGTTGACCCACAGGCTGCCCGGATCGGCGCGCTTCCCGGCGCGCACCAGCTCGCGCCGGTGCGGCAGCCACGCGGCGATGGCGGCGCAGGCCGGCTTGCCGAGCAGCGCGATGCGCTGCTTCTGGCCCTTGCCGAGCACGCGCACGACGCCCTCGTCGAGGTCGAGGTCGGCGAGCTCCATGCCGGCGACCTCGCTGACGCGGCAGCCGGTCGAATACAGCGTCTCGAGGATCGCTTGGTCGCGGCAACCGACCGGCGACTCGTCGAACGGCTGGCCGAGCAGCTGGTCGACCTCGGCCGCGGTGAGGAAGCGCGGCACGCGTTTGGGCGCGCGCGGCCCCTTGAGCAGCTTCGTCGGGTCCTTGTCGATCACGCCCTTCTGCTGCAGCCAGCCGTACATTCCGCGCAGGCTGGCGAGCTTGCGCTGCACGCTGGTGGCGACGAGTCCTTGCTCCTCGAGTTCGACGAGGTAGCGCCGCAGGTCGAAGCGGCTGGCGTGCGCTACGGCGCGATCGCTGCTCGCCAGCCATGCAGCGAATGCGCGCAGGTCGCTGCCGTACGCGCGCAGCGTGGCGGCGCTCTTGCGGCGCTCGCTGGCGAGATGGCGCAGGTAGTCGGCGACGAGGTCGGTCATGTTGTGCGGCGTACGCAAGGGTGGCACACTCCCGCGCCCATTTCATGCCCTACCTCGGCGAGATCACCAGCCTGCTGGTGGCGGTGTGCTGGACCGTCAGCAGCACGGCATTCGCCGTGGCGAGCCGGGCGGCCGGGCCGTTGGCGGCCAACCAGTTCCGCCTGCACGCGTCGCTGCCGATGCTGCTGTTGCTCGCCATGGCGCTGCTCGGCGCGCCGTGGCCGGCCGAAGGCACCGGCCGGCAACTGGGCTTCGCTGCCGCGTCGGGTCTGTGCGGGCTGGTGCTCGGCGATATCGGCTACTTCTATGCGCTCGCCAAGATTGGCCCGCGGCTGTGCTCGGTGATCTTGGTGAGCTGGCCGGCGTGCGTTGTCGGGATCGAGGCCGCGCAGGGGCGCGCGCCGTCCTCGCAGGTGCTGGCGGGCATCGGGGTGACCCTGGCCGGCGTCGTGCTGGTGCTGCTGCGCGGCCGCGACGACGCTCGGTGGGATGCACGCGTCACGCCGCGGCAGCGCCTGCTCGGCCTGTTCGGCGCCGGTCTCGGCTCGGTGGGGCAGGCGGCCGGCTTCGTGCTCGCAGGCCCGGCGATGTTGGCCGATGGCGCAGCGCCGCCGATCGCACCCTTGCACTGCACCGTCGTGCGCATGGCCACGGCCGTCGTGGTGATGCAAGGAGTGGCGATGGCGCATGGCCACGGCCTCGCCATGCGAAAGGTCTTCGCCGCGCCGGGAGCCTTGCGCAGCGCCTTGTTGGGCGCCGCTTTCGGTCCGATCGGCGGCGTGTGGCTGTCGATGGTGGCGCGCAACGAGGCCGAGCGCAGCGGCCACGTCGGATTGTCGTCGGCGCTGATGGCCACAACGCCGCTATTCATGATGCCGGTGGCGTGGAAGCTCTACGGCGCGCCGATCGGCTGGTTCGGCGCGCTCGGCACGGCGCTCGCCGTCGGCGGTGTGACGTGGTGCCTGTTGGCGCGCTGACGCCGCACGCGGTCAGACGCGCTGACCCATCGCGTCGGCGATCTGCCGCAGCCTTGCGATGCGGGCGTCGATTGGCGGGTGGGTCGAGAACAGCTTGAACAGGCCGCCGCCCGCCAGTGGGTTGACAATCGAAAGGCTGGCGGTGACCGGCTGCGGCGCCGGCGCGCCGGCCTGCAGCATCTGCTCACCGTAGCGCTGCAGCTTGGCCAGCGCGCTGGCGAGCGCGAGCGGCTCGCCGGTCAGCTTCGCGGCGGACTCGTCGGCCAGGTACTCGCGCGAGCGGCTAATGCCCATCTGTAGCATCACCGCCGCGATCGGCGCGAGGAACGCGAATAGCAGAGCGCCAGCGCCCGAGCCGCCTTCGCGTTCATCGCTGCCGCGATGGCCGCCGAGCATCACGCCCCACTGCAGCACGTTGGCGATGTGCGTGATCGCCGCGGCGGCGGCGCCGGCGATGGTGGCCACGAGCGTGTCGCGGTTTTGCACGTGGGCGAGCTCGTGCGCGAGCACGCCGCGCAGTTCGCGCGCGTCGGCGAGGCGCAGCAGGCCTTCGGTCACGGCGACGACGGCGCGCGACGGCGAACGGCCGGTGGCGAAAGCGTTGGGCGTCGGGTCGGCCATGATCGCGACCTTTGGCATCGGCAAGCCAGCGCGCTGCGCGAGGTCGCGCACCATGCCGAACAGCGCTGGCGCCTGCGCTTCGGCGAGCACGCGCGCGCCGCTGATGCGCAGCACGAGCGCGTCCGAGAAGAAGTACGCGCCGAGGTTCATCGCCAGAGCGATGCCGAGAAACAGCCAGGTGGCGCCGCCGCCGATGGCGCCGCCGATGGCGACGAGTAGCGCCGAAAGGGCGCCGAGGAACAGGATGGTCTTGAGCTGGTTCATCTGGTGGTCGTGCGGGCCGGCGCGTCGGTGACCCGATCGCCGCCAGCCCACGGCGGGAGGTTAGGACGGCCGGCGGCGCCCGCAAGCGCGCCCGGGAGCCGTCACAGCGCCGCCAGCAGGCGCTCCAGTCCGGCGACATCGTGGTCGCCCATGTGGCCGATGCGGAAGGCCTTGCCCTTCAAGGGGCCGTAGCCCTGGTCGATCTTGAAGCCGGCGCCGCTGGCGCGCTCGGCCAGCGCCGCGACGTCGGCGCCGCGGGCGTCGATGCAGCTGACGGTGGGCGAGCGTGCGGCGACGTCGCCGACGAACGGCGCGTAGCCTTTGTCAGCGGCCCAGGCGTGCGTGCGGTCGCGCATGGCGCGATGCCGGCGCAGGCGCGCATCGAGTCCTTCGGTGGCGATGCGTTGCAGTTGCCGTTGCAGCGCCAGGACCAGCGGCACGCATGGCGTCGCGATCGATTGGCCCGCCGCCGTCAGCGGAATGGCGCGCACGAAGTCGAGTAGGAAGCCGCGCTCGTCGACGTTGGCGGCGCGCTCGCGGCCGCGGGCGCTGACGGCGTAGACGCATAGGCCCGGCGGCAGCGCGAGGCACTTTTGCGTGCCGGCGAACGCGACGTCGAGCCCCCAGTCGTCGAAGCGGAGTTCGGCGCCGCCGAGGCTGGTGACGACGTCGGCGAGCACCAGCGTGTCCGGCGCGACGCTGCGCACGACTGCGGCGAGCTCGGCCAGCGGCTCGATCACGCCGGTCGCGGTTTCGTTGTGGGTGACGCAGACGGCGTCGACCGGCGGGCCGGCGCGCAGTCGTTCGCGCAGCGCCGCCGGATCGTGGGCGCACCCGAGCGGCACCGCCATCGCCTCGGTGACGCGCCCGCAGGCGGCGCTGATCAGCTGCCAGCGCTCGCTGAAGGCGCCGCAGACGAGATGGAGCGTGCGTCCGTGTCGCGGCACGAGGTTGCGAATGGACGCCTCCATCAGCGCGGTCGCAGTGCAGTTCTCGAACACCGCCGGCTCCGCGGTCTTGAACAGGCCGCCAAGGCGCGCGCACACATCCTTCGCCACGGCGACGAAACTGGCCGAGCGGTGGCCGACCAGCCGCGTTGCCATCACCGCGCGCAGTTCGTCGGCGACTTCCGTCGGCCCGGGCAGGAACAGGATTGGGTGGTCAGCCATGGCGGGTTCGGGCGGCGGAACGGTCGAGGAGCAGCGCGAAGCGTGGCTCGGCGCGCAACCGCGCCTGCTCGCCGGCGGTCAGCAGGGGGGGCAACACGCCAGCGATGCTGGGGTCGGTGACGTACGCGTCGGCGAGCGCGCGGACCGGTTCGCGCACGACCACGCCGCCGAAGCCGATGAAGCGATCCGCCGTGCCACGGGTCTCGGCGTCCGTCATGCCGTCGCCGACGAACGCCAGCGGCCGCGCCGACGCCGGCAGCGCGCGCAGGATCTCGACCTTGCCATGGTTGCGGGCGAGCGGGCTGTGGCGGTCGAAGCCGGCGTAGGCGCCGTCCGGCGCGAAGGCGATGGCGACGGCCTGCACGTCATTGTCGGCGATGCCGAGCGCCGCGGCGACGCGCTGCACCGGCGGCAGCAGGCCGCCGCTGAGCACGCCGACGCGCTTGCCGAGGAAACGCAGCGCTGCGACCGTCGCGGCGGCGTCGGGCACGAGGCGTTCAACATAGAGTTCACCGATGCGGTCGACATGCTCGCGGCGCGGCGCCAGCCGGCGGAGCCGACGGTCGTAGACGTCGGCGAGCGGCAGCTCGCCGGCCATCGCCAGCTCGGTCATCCGGGCTACCTCCGCGCGCGCCTGCGGATCCGACCAGCGCACCAGCTCGTCGACGCCCTCGATCGCGGTCAGCGTCGAGTCGCAGTCGAACCAGACCGATGCGAACGGCGACAGCGGCGACGCGGCGGCTGCCATGGCCTCAACGCGCGCCGGCGCCGCGCAGGATGACGGCGATCGTCCGGAACATGATGCTGATGTCGAACAGCAACCCCATGTTCTTGAGGTAGTAGAGGTCGTAGCGCAGCTTCTCCTGCGCGTCCTCGATCGAGGCCCCGTACGGATGACGGACCTGCGCCCAGCCGGTGAGTCCCGGCTTGACCGTGTGGCGCAGCGGGTAGAACGGAATCGACTGTGTGAGTTGCTCGACGAAGTGCGGCCGCTCGGGGCGTGGTCCGACGAACGACATCTGGCCGGCGAGGATGTTGAGGAACTGCGGTATCTCGTCGAGACGCGAGTGCCGCAGGAAGCGGCCGATTAGCGTGACGCGCGCGTCGTCCTTCTGCGCCCAGACCGGGCCCGACTCCTTCTCGGCGTCGACCTGCATGGTGCGGAACTTGATCAGCTTGAAGGGGACGCCGTCCTGACCGGTGCGCTCCTGGCAGAAGAACACCGGCCCGCGGCTGGTCAGTTTGATCAGCAGCGCTGACGCCAGCGCCAACGGCAGCGACAGCACGAACCCGAGGGCCGCGGTGACAACGTCGAGCAGACGTTTGCTGATCATCGTCAGACGGTCCTTGGCGAAGCCCTGGCCGAAGATCAGGTAGCTCGGCCGCATGCTCTCGACGGCGAGCTTGCCGGTCAGCCGTTCGTACATCACCTCGCGCTCTTCGACTTGGATGCCGTCCATGCGGACGTCGAGTAGGCGGTCGAGCGGCACCTTGCCGCGGCGCTCGCGCAGCGCCACGACGACGCGGCTGATGCCTTCGTCGCGGCAGAGGCTGCGCAACTGCTCCAGCTGGCCGACGACCGGCGGCGCGCCGGGGCCGGTCGGCAGCGGCGGCTGGTCGGGCTCTTCGACGATGCCGTACAGTTCGAAGCCCGACATCGGCGTGTCGAGCACCATGCGGGCGATGTGCTGCGCCTCGGCCGAACTGCCGACCACTGCGACGCGTTCGCCGAAGCGCCACTTGTAGAAGAACCAGTGAAAGGCGCGGCGGAACAGGTAGACGGCGCCGAAGCCGACGCCGACCAGCACGATCAGCTTCCAGGTCTCCCGGTTGATGTCGGCGAGGCCGGGCAGGAAGAAGAGCGAGCCGGCGAAGAACGACAGGCAGCCGAGCATCACGAGCGCGTAGCCGGCGGCGCGCAGCAGCCGGTTGGGCAACTCGGCGCGGTTTTGCGACATCTTCCAGTCGTAGAGGTCGTTGTAGCTGAGCGAGGCTTGGCAGATGACCGCGATGGTGATGCTCGTCAGCAGGCCACGGACCAGTTCCCAGTCCGGTCGCCAGAATGCGTAGGAGCGCGACGTCAGCGGCGGCAGGCTGGTGCCGATCATGAGCACCACCGTGAACAGCAGCGTCTCCGACAGCATCAGCAGCAGCTTGCGCCGAGGGATAATCTGGTCGGAGAGGGCGGCCATCGTAGGAAAGCGTGCGAACGTCGGAGCGGTTCGAAGGAGGTTCGGCTGGCGGTCGTGCCGGTCTGGAAGGCGGCGGGAACCGCCGGTTGCATCGAGGCTGCAGGCTACGTGACGGAGGGCCGGAACATGCAGCGCTTCGGGCGGTGCACCCCAACGGACGCTGACGGCGTCGACCCACAACTCGCGCGGCCTTGGCCGCAGCCGCGGCGCCAAGGCGCGCAATGCGCGTTCGAGGCGATCGAGTTGGGCGGGCAAGATGCACCGCTCGGGGGCGGGGTGGTCGCGCCGCGCCTTGACCTCGACGGCGATCCAGCAGCGGCCGCGGCGCACCAGCAGATCGATCTCGCCGTGGACCGTGCGCAGGTTGCGCGCCTCGACGCGGTAGCCGGCGCGTCGCAGGCCTGCGGCGGCCAGCGCTTCGCCGGCTGCGCCGGAGCCGGCCGCGCCATGCTCAGGCTTTACCTTGGGCGGGCGCTTCATCGCGCACCACCCGGGCGACCGCCACGCGGTCGAAGGTCGCCAGGATGGCGTCGACCTTGAGGGTGACCGTCTTGTCGGTCAGCTTGGCGACGACGCCGTGCAGGCCGCCGGCGGTCACGACCGTGTCGCCGACCTTGATCGAAGCCAGCAGGGTCTGCTGTTCCTTGCGACGCTTCTGGTCGGGGCGGATGACCATGAAGTACATGATCAGCAGCATCGCCGGAGCCATGACCCACATCTCGGTGCCGCACGGCTGCGGCGGCTGGCCGGCGGGGGCGCCCGGCGCCTGCGTCGCGCCCGGCGCCGCCGCGGGCGT
>VGZG01000075.1 GCA_016872675.1 Planctomycetota bacterium | reverse complement strand
GATGGCGTCCGGGGCGGCGCGGCCTCGGCGGGCTTCGGCGCCGCCGCGGCGTCTGGCGCCGGCGCCGCTTCCGCGGGCGTTTCCTCGGCGATTTGTTCTTTCTTGCCGAGCGCCTTCTTGCCGGGCGCCTTGGGCAGGGCCTTCTTGACGAATTCCTTCTTGGTCGGGGCCGCGGCGGCGGCCGGCGCGGCGACGGCCGGAACTTCGGTTGCCGCATCCGATGCGCTGGCGCTGAGCAGCTTCTTCTTGGCGGGCGCCGGGGCGGCGCCTTCGGCGCCTGCCGGCTGCTTCTTCAATCCGTGCGCCGAGAGACGGGCCTCGACCTGCAGAAGGTCGCCGTCATCGAGGGCGGACATGTTCGACTTGACCTGCTCGAAGCCCAGACCCATGAGCAGCTTCGCCAGGTCCTTGCCCTGCATCCCGTAGTCCTTCGCAAGTTCGTGGACGCGTACTTTTTTCAATCTCGGAGCTCCTCAGCCGGGCGGCGCAGCGCACACGCGCCGCTCGTGCCGATGTAGTTCGTGGTGCAGGTTCGGAGTTGGGATGTTGCGTGGGTTCGGCGGCGATCAACTGGCGCCGTCCGCCGACGGGGTGCCGCTGTCGGTCGGCGCGGTCGCGCCGCTGTCCGTCGGCGCCGCCGCGTCGTCGCCCTTGGGCGCCTCGCCGGCCGTCTCGCCCGCAGTCTCCTCCGCGACCGAGCGTTCGAGTTCAGCGCGCGTCATGATATCGATGTCCCAGCCCGTCAGCTTGCTGGCGAGGCGGACGTTTTGGCCCTTGCGGCCAATGGCGAGCGATTGCTGGTCTTCGCCGACGATGACGAGCGCTTTCTTGGCCGTCGGGTCGAGCGTGATGTCGCCGACTTCGGCTGGCTTGAGCGCATTTGCGATCAGCGTCGTCGGGTCGCTGTTCCAGCGGATGATGTCGATGCGTTCGCCGTTGAGTTCGTCGATGATCGACTTGATGCGGTTGCCACGCACGCCGACGCAGGCGCCGACGCAGTCGACCTTGCCATCGGCCGAGTCAACCGCCAGCTTGGTGCGGTAGCCGGGCTCGCGCTCGATTCGGCGGATGGTGATCGTGCCGTCGGAGATCTCGGGGACCTCGAGTTCGAACAGCGCGCGCACGAGGTCGCGGTGGGTGCGGCTGAGGATGACCTTGACGCGCGGGCCGACTTTCTTGACCTCGAACACGAGGGCGCGGATGCGCTCGCCGATGTTGTACGACTCGCTGCGCACCTTCTCGGCGCGGGGCAGGATGCCTTCGGTGTTGCGACCGAGATTGACGATCACGGTGTCGCCTTCGAAGCGCTGGATGGTGCCGCTGACGATCTCGCCGACCTTGCGCTCGTACTCGGCGTACACGACGTCACGCTCGGCCTCGCGGATGCGGCCGGTGATCGCCTGCTTGACCGACATCGCGAAGATGCGGCCTTGTTCCTCCATCGACACGTCGTAGTTGCAGACGAACTCGCCGGTGTCGCGATCGAGGGAGATTTCGACGTCGTCGACGCCGTACTTCTTCGCCAAGGCCTGCGTCATTGCCTGCTCGATGGCGACGATGAGGGCTTCTTTGTCGATCTCCTTGTCGCGGGCGATCGAGTCGATGAAGCGGAGGATGTCAGCGTTGTTGGCCATGGCCGGCGGGGCGTTGTCGCGAGGAGTCTTGGCGCGCCGAAGCGGGTTGCGAGCAGCGAATTGCGGATCAGTTCAGAGGTTCGGCGCAAACACGGTTGATAGAAAAGGTGCGCCCGGCCAGGCGGCAGAATCCCCGCTCCCCGAGTCGCCTGGACTCGGGGATCCTGATCGGCGGCGTGCCGTTCGCGGAGTTTGCTGCCGTCTGTCCGGGCTAGCCGGGCGGATCGGGACCCGCGTCAACCCGAAGGCAAACGCGAGGGCGAAAATGGTATCCGGGGCCGGGGTGCGGTCAAGCAAGTGGGCGGCTGGACGGTGGTTCCGTAGACCATGCGCCGCTTAACTCTGTTCATGTCCTTCGCCACCGAGCCTGTTGGCGTCCGCGCCTTCGCCGCGGCGGATGCGCGCGCCGTCGAGCCCTGGCTCGACGCGCCCGGCTTGATGCGCCCGCCGGGCAGTCGCCGGCGGTGGGCCGAACGCCTGGCCAGCGACCCGCGGGTGCGCGGCTTCGTCGCCGAGTGCGCCGGCCGGCCCTTGGGCTTTCTGCGCTATGACCCAGGGCCTGACGGCGTCGCCGAGCTGACGATCGCGGTGGCGCCGACGGCGCGTCGGCGCGGCGTTGGCCGCGCCCTGGTGGCAGCGGCGCTGCAACTGGCGCGGGCCGGCGGCCTGCGCGCGCTCGATGCCGCCATCGACCTGCAGAACGCAGCGGCGCTGGCGTTCTTCGGCGCCCACGGCTTCGAGCGCGAGCGCCCTTGTGGCGACCGGCTGGTGTTGCGCCGCCTCGTCCACACCACCGCCGGCGCAAAACCGCTCGATATCGGCTGATCGGCGCGCACTTGCGACGGCGCGCTTGACCCGGCTGCGCGGCGCCGGAAGCATCGTCGACTTCGCGCGCGGCCTCCGCCGCGGCGGAGCGCCCACCGCATGCAAACCGTCAGCGTCAAGCAAGCCCTCGGCGGCCACGTGGCCGTCGGCAGCAAGGTCGAGATCCGCGGCTGGGTCCGCACGCGCCGCGACAGCAAGGCCGGCATCTCGTTCGTCCAGGTCACCGACGGCAGCTGCCAAGGCACCCTGCAGGTCGTCGCGCCGAACTCGCTGCCGAACTACCAGGACGGCGTGCTCAAGTTGAGCGCCGGCGCGTCGTTGATCGCGCGCGGCACGCTGGTCGCGAGCCAGGGCAAGGGCCAGTCGGTCGAGATCCAGGCCGACGCGATCGAGATCTGCGGGCTCGTCGACGACCCCGAGACCTACCCGATCCAGCCGAAGGAGCACACGCTCGAGTTCCTGCGCGAGATGGCGCACCTGCGGCCGCGCACCAACACGTTCGGCGCGATCGCGCGCATCCGCCACGCCGCGTCGTTCGCGATCCACGACTTCTTCACCCGCGAAGGCTTCTTCTGGGTCAACACGCCGATCATCACGGCGAGCGACGCCGAGGGCGCTGGCCAGATGTTCCGCGTCAGCACGCTCGACGCGCTCAACCCGCCGCGCGACGACAAGGCCAAGGTCGACTGGAAACAGGACTTCTTCGGCCGCGAGGCGTTCTTGACGGTGTCGGGCCAGCTCAACGTCGAGGCCTACTGCCTCGCGCTCTCCAAGGTCTACACGTTCGGTCCGACGTTCCGCGCCGAGAACAGCAACACGACGCGCCACCTCGCCGAGTTCTGGATGATCGAGCCGGAGATCGCGTTCGCCGATCTGTCCGCCGACGCCGACCTCGCCGAGCGCTTCCTCAAGCACATCTTCCAGCACGTGCTGCAGGAACGCGCCGACGACCTGAAGTTCTGCGAGGAGCGCATCCAGAAGGGCGTCGTCGCGCGCCTCGAGGCGTTCCTGAAGAGCTCGTTCGAGCGCATCGACTACACGCAGGCGATCACCATCCTGCAGCAGGCGAAGAAGAAGTTCGACTTCGCGCCGCAGTGGGGCATGGACCTGCAGACCGAGCACGAGCGCTACCTGTGCGAGGAGCACGTCGGCCGGCCGGTGGTGGTGATGAACTACCCCGAGGCGATCAAGGCGTTCTACATGCGCAGCAACCCGGACGGGAAGACCGTCGCGGCGATGGACATCCTGGCGCCGGGCATCGGCGAGATCATCGGCGGATCGCAACGCGAGGAGCGGCTCGACGTGCTCGACGCGCGCATGAAGAAGATGGGCCTCGTGCCCGAGCACTACTGGTGGTACCGCGACCTGCGCCGCTACGGCACCGTGCCGCACGCCGGCTTCGGCCTCGGCTTCGAGCGCCTGCTCGTCTACATCTGCGGCCTCGCCAACATCCGCGACGCGATCCCGTACCCGCGCGTGCCGGGCTTCGCGACGTTTTGATCGAGGCTGCGCCTGCGACTTCTGGCCCGCCGCGGCGGTTCTGCTCGGGGGCGTGATGGGGGCGTGGCAGGCGTGGCCGAGTGCATCGGCCAGCGCACCCCCCGTCGGGCTACGGGCCGAGGCCGCCGGGCAGATCGGGTTCGTCGTGCGGCGTGGACAGCACCTTCTTGAAGCACCAGTAGGTGAGGAACGTCACGCCGCCGCAGGAGAGCAGCATGAAGGTCCAGCCGAGTGCAGTGAGGTTCGCGAGCATGGTGTCCTCCTTCAGTCCTTGGCCGGCAGCTGGCCGTCGAGGTCGAGTCCCTGGGCGCGCCAGCGCTTCGCCCCGATGGTCGTGACGGTGACCAGCCCGATGATCGTCACCAGGATGATCGCCCAGCCGATCTGCACGTCGCCGTTGGTGAAGATCTTGGACAGTTCGCCGAGCTTGCGGGAACCGTCCGCGTTGAGCACCGGCGTGCCGTCGGCGTTCTTCGGATCGGGCAGGTTGTTCCAGCAGAAGCCCACGATGACGACGAGCAGGTAGGCCGGCGCCACGTACTTGATGATGATCTGGAAGACGCGGGGGATGCGAATCTGCGCGCCGTGGTGCGCCTCCTCGAGGCCGCGCTCGAGGCCGAAGATCCAGCCGAAGGCGATGATCTGCACGGCGGCCACCACCAGGATGAAGAAGGTGCCGACCCAGAAGTCGATCGTGCCGGCGACCGTGCCACCCTTGCTGAACCACAGCACCAGGAAGTTGCCGATCAGGCCCCAGGCCGTGACCATCAGGGTCGACACCCTCTTGTCGACGCCGAGCGCCTCCTCGAGGAACGCCTTGGTCGGCTGCAGCATCGACAACGAGCTGGTGATCGCGGCGAGGAACAGGATCAGGAAGAAGGCCGCGCCGAAGAACGCGCCGCCCGGCATCTGGGCGAAGACCATCGGCAGCGTCTTGAAGCCGAGCGACATGGTGCCGCCGGTGCCCATCGCCGTCACGGCGACGCCGACGAACACGACCGACGCCGTGACCGTGATCAGGCCGCCGAGCACGACCTCGAAGAACTCGTTGGTCGCCGAGGCGGTGAGCCCCGAGAGCACCACGTCGTCCTTCTTCTTCATGTAGCTGGCGTAGTTGATGATCACGCCGAAGCCGACCGACAGGCTGAAGAAGATCTGGCCGGCGGCGGCGAGCCAGGTCTTGAAGTCGCCGAGCTTCTCGAAGTTCGGGTTCCACAGGTAGCCGAGGCCGTCGCTGACGGTCTGCCCCGTCGTGCCGGCGGGCGCATCGAGGGTCAGCACGCGGATCAGGATGGTGATGCCTAGCACCGCCATCACCGGCATTGCGTACTTGCACACCGCTTCGATGCCCTTGGACAGGCCGCGATAGACGAACCAGATGTTGCCGACGACCGTCAGGCCGAACGCGACGAGCATGGGGTGCACGACGTGGTCCTTGTCCGCGAACAGCGCGCCGTGGGCGCTGTCCCCGGTGACCCAGGCGAAGTGCTCGCGCGTCTGCTTCACCTGCACCTCGATGGCGCTGCTCGGATCGAGACCGATGCCGCCGCTCAGGTACTCCCAGAAGTAGTAGAGGCACCAGCTCTCGATGAGCACGTAGTAGAAGTAGACGCCGAGCGGGATCAGCACGCCGAGCACGCCGAGGTAGCGGCCAGCGCCACCCTTGCACCAGATGCCCATGATGCCCGGTGCCGAGTGGAACCCCTTGCGCCCACCGTACCGTCCCATCGCCCACTCGGCCCAGCCGATCGGGATGCCGAGGAACAGCAGCGCCAGGAAGTAGGGGATCATGAACGCGCCGCCGCCGTTCTCGGCCGCGTTCCCCGGGAAGCGCAGGAAGTTGCCGAGTCCGACGGCGGAGCCGGCGACGGCGAGGATGACACCGAGGCGCGAGCCCCACTGTTGTGCAGGTTGGTTCGTCATGCGCAGAGCGAGAACGAGGGGACGACGGCCGCATGGTCGCACGGCGCGCGCAGGCTCGCAACGACGGCGTTGCGGGAATGCGCCGCGCAGCGACGGGCTTTCCTTGGGCGCGCCGGCGCGCTCCAATGCGCGCCTCTCCCGTCATGGCTGCACGCAAGCACAAGCAACGGCACCCGAGCTTCATCCAACTCACCGTCGCGAGCGTGCCGCGCGCGATCCGCTTCTACGAAGAGCGGCTCGGCTTCAAGCTGGCGGAGAGCCAGCCCGCCGACAAGCCGGTGTGGGCGAGCCTCGTGCTCGAAGGCCAGTCGGTGACGCTGGCGGAACTGCCGTCGCTCGCCGAGGCGCGGCAGTTCGGCATGGACCACGAGGAGATCGAGGTGCTCAAGCAGGACGCGCGTGCCTTCGCCCGCGGCCCGCTCGGCGTCGGCGCCTCGGTGTTCGTCGCCGTCGCCGACGTCGACGCCTTCGCTCGCAAGTTGAAGAAGCGCCGCACGAAGCCGGTGCTCGCCGCCAAGACGCAGTTCTACGGCCTTCGCGAACTGCAGGTCGACGACCTCGATGGCTACCGGTTGGTCTTCTATTCGGCGGCCGTGGCGCTGCCGCCAGCGCCGCCCGCCGACGCGTGAGCCGCTAACGCGCCGTCGCGCGCGCCGCCGCGAGGCCGGCGCGCAGCCGGGCCGCCGACGTCGCCGCCGGCAGCGCGTTGATGTACATGTCGCCGCCGAGTTCGAGGCCGGCGAGCTGGCCGGTGCGCGGCTGCAGCTCGAAGTGCCAGTGGAAGCGCGCGCCCGGCGCTCGGTGCAACCAGACGTTGAACGCCGGCCGGCCCAGCCCGTACGCGACCGCGGTGAACAGCGCGTGCAGCGCCTCGGCCAGCGAGTCGAGGTCGGTGGTCAGGAAGTCGTCGTCGCAGTTCGTTGGCAGCAGCCACGTTTCGTGCGGCAGCTTCGGCGGCTCGGGCGCGATCACGGCGTGCCGCGCGCTGCGGTGCACGAGCCGGCTCTCGGCCTCGGCCGTCGCCAGCGTCGCGCACCACGGGCAGCGCGGCAGCGCGGCCGCCTGCCGCAGTTCCAACTGCAGGCGCGGCGGCAGCGCCGGCAGGCCGAGCACCTGGCTGTGGTTGTGCGCGATCGACGCGCCGGCAAGCGCGCCGACGTTCTTGAACAGAAAGGCGCAGGCGATGCCGGGCTGAGCTTCGAGCGCGGCGATGCGCACGCGGCACAGCGCGAGGCTGGCGTGCAACTCGGCGATCGTCAGGTCGCATGGCTGCTCGCGGTGCGCGCGGCCCTCGGCGATCACCTCGTGGTGGCGGTTGGCCGGATACTTGTTGGGGAACGCGCGCGCCGTCCAGCCGGGCGCGTCGGCCGCCGTGCCGGCGTCGCGGATGGCGTCGACCTCGGGCGGCGTCTCGGCTTCCTGGCCCTGGCAGAACGGGCAGGCGCTGGCGCTGGCCTGCGGGCCGGTGTGCATCGGCCGCTGCTGGCGGCGGGGCGCCAGCAGGATCGGACGACCCGTCGTCGGATCGATCACCGTGCGCGGGTCGCTGCCGCCGTTCGTCATCGCGGCGGACTGTAGCCGCCGGTCCAGCGCGCGCTACGGCGCGTCGGCGGCAGGGCGCACGATGGCGGCGTGCGGCAGCGTCGCCTGCGCGCTGGCCGGCGGCGCATCGTCGCGCGCGAACGTGCGGAAGCGCATGCGCGCAGCGACCCGCGCCCCCGGCGCGAAGGCGAACCAGCGGCCGGCGGCGCCGAAGCCTTCGCCCGTCGGCGCTGGCGTGAACGCGACGTCGTCGACCCGCAACCCGGCGTCGCTCGCCGGCATCGGCAAGCGACCGTCGGCGGGCACGACGAACTCGGCGATGACGTCGTGGTCGGCGTGGGCGCACGCGTCGACCGGCAGGTGCGAACAGCCTGCGAGCCATGCGGCGGCGAGCGCGCCAGCCGCTAGGATGCGGCGATGGGCGGTGGCATCGCGGTGCGCGGCAACCTGATGGCAGTGGCGTTCAGCGCGGCGAAGGGTCACGTCATCCTCGTTGACGTCGAAGCGCGGGCCCGCGTCACCGCCTGGCGCCTGCCCGACGGCGAGGCTGGCTGGTCGGACGCGACGGGCGTCGCGATGGACGAACGCTACCACGTCTTCGTCGCCGACGCGCACAACGACCGCGTGCTCGAGTACGCGCCGTTCGGGCGCTTCGTCCGCGCCTTCGGCGTGCCGCCGCCCGAAGCGGGCGACGCCGGCCGCGACCGCCCGGGAGTGCTCGACAAGCCACACGCGGTGGCGGTGCGCGGCGACCTGCTCTACGTCGCCTGCGGCGAGCAACCGCGCCGCCGCGGCGTCCAGCGCCTCTCGCGCCGGGGCACAGTGCTGCGGCCGCTGGCGTGTCGGGGCGATGCCGCGGCCAAGTTCGGCGCGCCGCGCGGCCTGTGGGCCGACGCTGAGGGCGTGGTGGTGGCGGACACGCTGCGCGGCGAGTTGTCGGAGTACCGCGGCGACGGCGCCTTCATGCGTGCGTCGCGGACGGCGCCAGCCGGCAGCGCCCGGCCGGTCGGCGTCGCGCGCGACACGGCCGGCAACTGCTGGTTCGTCGCCGATGGCGTCGTGCGGCGCCTTGCGCAGGCTGGCGCGGCGCTGCCGCCGCCCGCGGCGGTCGCGGGCGAGGTGCGCGACGCGGTCGCCATTGCACTGGACGCGGCTGGGCGGTTGTACGTGCTCGATCGGCACGGCGAGCGCGTCCTGCGTTTTGGCGCCGACGGCGCGTTCGACGGCGTCTGGTTCGACGTGGCTACGGTCGGCGCGCCAAAGTCGTAGCGACGTCAAAGCCAGCAACGGCGCGGGTTGCCGGGCGATTGTGAAAAACTATTGAGCAAGTGCTTGCGTCCGCCCGCAAGGTCGGTAAGAGTCGGGTCGTTGTGGCGGTTATGTAGGCGGCCCGGTCAAGCCGGCGCGGCTGTGGAAAACTCTCCACGGTGCGTTCCCAATGGCCCCCTGAGCAACCGTCGATTCGTCCCGTTCTGTTGGTTGGCACCGGCGGTTGCTGCGGCGGCCGTTGTGGCCATGGCGCCTGGAGGGGTTCTTGGATCGTATTCGCATCCGTGGTGGTCGCGACCTGCGCGGCTCGGTCCGCGTCTCGGGTAGCAAGAATGGCGCGCTGCCGATCCTGGCGGCGTCGCTCCTCGTCGATGGTCAGCTCGTGCTGCGCAACATGCCGCGGCTGACGGACGTCGAGAATCTGATCCGCATCCTCAACAAGCTGGGCGTCGTGCATGAGTGGCACGGCGACACGCTGATCCTCGAGGCCAAGGACAAGACGGTCTACACGGCCCCGTACGACCTCGTTCGCACGATGCGCGCGAGCTTCGTCGTGCTCGGCCCGCTGTGGGCGCGCCGCGGCGTCGCGCGCGTCAGCTACCCCGGCGGCTGCGTGTTCGGCCACCGCCCGGTCGACCTGCACCTCAAGGGTCTCGCCGGCCTCGGCGGCACCATCGAGCACGTTGATGGCTACGTCACGCTGAATGGCCGTCCGTCCGGCGGCGTGGTGTTCCTCGGCGGCAACATGGGCTCGACGGTGCTTGGCACCGCCAACGTCGTCATGGCGGCGACGCTTGGCACCGGCACGACGTACATCGAGAGCGCGGCGATGGAGCCGGAGATCGAGGACCTGTGCCACTTCCTCAACGCCTGCGGCGCGCGCATCTCAGGCATCGGCAGCCACCTGCTGGTCATCGAAGGCGTCGACGCGCTGCACGGCTGCGAGTGGCGCATGATTCCGGACCGCATCGAGGCCGGCACGTTCCTGTGCGGCGCCTTGCTGATGAACAGCGACGTCACGGTGACGGACTGCAACCCGATGCACTTGCTGTCGGTCATCGACCGGCTGCGCGCCGCCGGCGCCAACCTCGAACTCGGCCGCAACACGATCCGCAACTTGCCGATCACCAACCGCCTGCGCGCCGTCGACGTCACGACGATGGCCTATCCGGGCTTCCCGACCGACCTGCAGGCGCAGTTCATGGCGCTGATGACGCGCGCCGACGGCGTTTCGGTCATCACCGAGAAGATCTACCCCGAGCGCTTCATCCACGCTTCCGAGCTGCAGCGCCTCGGCGCCAAGATCCGGCGTGAGGGCGCTTCGGCGATCATCGAGGGCACCGAGGAATTGCGCGGTGCGCCGGTGATGGCGAGCGATCTGCGCGCCTCGGCGAGCCTCGTGCTGGCAGGGCTGGTCGCGCGCGGCTCGACCGACGTGCGCCGCGTCTACCACATCGATCGGGGCTACGAGAAGATCGAGGAGAAGCTGCAGTGCATCGGCGCCGACATCGAGCGCATCAGCGACGGCTGATCGGCGAGTCCGGGCGATGGCATCCTGGCGGGGCGCTGGTGCGCCCCGTCGTCGTTTGCGGGCCGATCGCCCGCGCGGTCAGCGCCCGAGCGCGTCGCGCACCGCGGCGATCACGTCGCTGACGTCATCGTCGGTGAGCTTCGCCGAGATCGGCAGCGACAGCGTCTGGTCGCCGATGCGCTGGCTGTGCGGGTAGTCCTCGGGCTGCCAACCAAAGCGCTGCCGGTACACGGTCATGTTCGGGATCGAGCGGTAGTGCACGCCGGTGCCGATGTTGCGTTGGTGCAGCCGCATCAGCATGTCGTCGCGGCTCACGCCGCAGCGGGCTGGATCGACCAGCAGGGTGAACAGGTGCAGCGCGTGGCGCTCGTGCGTGGGCCAAGGCGCTGGCAGTCCGATCGGCAGGTCGGCGAACTCGGCGAGGTAGCGCCGCCAGATCTCCTGCCGCCGCTGCCAGTAGGCCTCGACGCGCGTGATCTGGTGCATGCCGATCGCGGCCTGCAGGTCCATCATGTTGTACTTGAAGCCGATCTCCTCGACGTCGTAGTGCTTGTAGCCGTCGTCGGTGAAGCGTTTCCACGCGTCGGCGGACATGCCGTGCAGGCCGGCGCGCTTGACGCGCTGGGCCAGCTGCGGATCGCGCGTCAGCACCATGCCGCCCTCGCCGGTGACGATGTTCTTCGTCGAGTAGAACGACAGCACGCCGAGGTCGCCGATCGTCCCGGCCTTGCGGCCGCGGTACTCGGTCTCGATGGCGTGCGCGCAGTCCTCGATCACCTTGAGGCCGTGCTCGCGCGCGATCGCCATCAGCGCGTCCATGTCGCAGGGCCGGCCGGCGAAGTGCACCGGCAGCAGCGCCTTGGTGCGCGGCGTGATGCGCCGCCGAACCTCGGCCGGGTCGAGGTTCATCGTCACCGGGTCGACGTCGGCGAGCACCGGCGTGGCGCCGGCGAGCACGATGGCGTTGACCGTCGCGCAGAAGGTCATTGGCGCAGTGATGACTTCGTCGCCGGGTCGCAGGCCGAGCACGATGCAGGCGAGGTGCAGGCCGGCGGTGCAGGAATTGAGGCCGACGGCGTGCGGCACGCCCTTGTAGGCGGCGATCCGGCGCTCGAACTCGGCGGCCTTTGGGCCGGTGCCTAGCCAGGCGGCGCGGAGGCAGGCGAGCACCTCGTCGATCTCGGGCTGCTCCAGCATGGGCTGGCCGAAGACGAGATAGCTGGTGCGTTGGCGAGCGTTCGTGCGCACGGTCGGCGGGGGGCGTTCGTGCGTCAGCGTAGCACGGATTGGCTGCTGCGGGCACCTAGTCTCGCGACGACCAGCGCGGCGAGCCATGACAGCACGCGGTCATCGAAGCCCTTGCCAACCAACTGCGCATAGTGACCGCTGATGGCGCCGAAACCGCCGACGCACATCGCTCCCAGCGCAAACCCAGGCCGCACGGGGCCGACGAGCAGGCGCACGAGCAACAGCGGCCCGAACGCCGAGCCGAGCGCAGCCCAGGCGAACAGCACGTTGTCGAAGACGTTCTTCGGCAGCGTCAATGCCGTGCCGGTCGCTGCCGCGCCGATTGCGAGCACCGTGCCGCGCGCGAGGCGCAGCATGCCGCGTTCGGTCGTTGGCCGCAGACCGAGGTCGTGGGTCACGCTGCTGGCGCAGACCAGCAACTGGCTGTCGACCGTCGACATGATCGCCGCCAGCACCGACGCGAGGATCACGCCGTCGACGAGCGGCGAGAACAGCCGGGTGCTCGCTTCGTAGAGCACGTCCTCGTGCCCGCCCGCAGGCAGTTGCCATGCCGCGCGCCCGGTCCAGCCGAGCACGAGCATGCCGCCGTACAGCAGGACCGCCCAGCTGATCCCGACCGTGCGAGCGACCGTCATCGACGCGTCCGGCGCCATGCCCATGAACTTGTTCACCGCGTGCGGCTGGCCTGGATAGCCGAGTCCAATGCCGACGAGGCCGAAGGCGAACGCGAAGCCCGCGACGCCTTCTCGCCCGGCGAAGACGCTCTGGTAGCCGGGGACGTCGATCGCCGCGATGGCGTCGGTCGCGGCGGCGATGCCGCCGAGGTGCGCGACGGCGCCGATCGGCACGACGAGCGCGACCACGACCATCAGCAGGCCCTGCAGCGTGTCCGTGATGCTGGCGGCGAGGTAGCCGCCGAGCAGCGTGTAGGCGATCGTCACGCCGGCCCCGATCAGGATGCCGGCGCGCAGGTCGGCATCGAAGGCGTGGGTGAAGGCGCTGCCCGCCGCCTGCATCTGCGCGGCCACGTACGTGGCGAGCGACGCGATCGTCAACAGCGAGGCGAAGACGGCGATCGGTTTGTGGCCCGGCGCGCCGGTCGGCCCGGCGAAGAACTCGGTCAGCGTGATCGCCGCTCCGGTCTGCGCGCGCAGGCGCGGCGCGACGAGCCACCAGTTGAGCACGAAGCCGCCGACGCAACCGGGGAGCAACCACAGCGCGACGAGGCCGTGCTGGTAGGCGAAGCCGCTGGTGCCGACGAGGCTCCAAGCCGACGACGAACTGGCGTTGGCCGCCAGCGCAGCGACCCATGGGCCGAGCGTCCTGCCGCCGAGGTAGAAGTCGCTGCTGTCGCGCGTGCGGCGCTGGGCGACGACGCCGAGCGCGAGCAGGCCGAGCAGGTAAGCGATCAGGGCGACGAGGATCGCCGTGGAGCGTTCCATGGCGCGAGACTACCATCGAACGCGCCGTGACCCACGCCATGAACCGCCCGCACGACGATCGCTTCGCTCTCTACCTGCGTCGCCGCTGCGTGCTCGACGACCCGTTCGTCGAACTCGACCTCGCGCACGCGGGCCTCGCCGACGCCGATCTCGACGCGCTCGCGCCAGCGCTGCAGCGAGCGTTGCAGGCGATGGCCGCGCTCGAGCGCGGCGCGATCGCCAACGCCGACGAGAAGCGCATGGTGGGGCACTTCTGGCTGCGCGCGCCTGGCCTCGCCCCGACGCCGGAGATCGAGGACGCGATCGCCGGTTCGATCGCCGGCGTCGAGGCCTTCGCGCAGGCGGTGCACTCCGGCCGGGTCGCGCCGCCCGAGGGCGGCGCGTTCACCAAGGTCGTGCTCGTCGGCATCGGCGGCAGCGCGCTGGGACCGATGCTGCTCGCCGACGCCTTCGGCGGCCCGGAGGCGCCGATGGCCCTGACGGTGCTCGACAACACCGATCCCGAGGGCATCGACCTGCAGCTCGAGCGCATGGGCTCGCTGCAGGACGCGTTGGTGGTCGTGGTCAGCAAGTCCGGTGGCACGCCGGAGACGCGCAACGGCATGCTCGAAGTCGAGCGCGTCTGCAAGCAGCAGGGCCTCGCGTTCGCGCCGCGCGCCGTCGCAGTCACCATGCCGGGCTCGGCGCTGCACGAGAAGGCCAAGAAGGACGGCTGGGCGGCGACGATGTCGATCTGGGATTGGGTCGGCGGCCGCACGTCGATCACGTCGGCGGTCGGGCTGCTGCCCGGCGCGCTGCTCGGCATGGACGTGCGCGCGTTCCTCGCCGGCGCGGCGGCGATGGACGACGCCACCCGGCGCGTGGACCTGCGCCAGAACCCGGCGGCGATGCTGGCGGCGTTCTGGCACCACCAGGGCAAGGGCCGCGGCGAGCGCGCGATGGTGGTGTTGCCGTACAAGGATCGCCTGCTGTTGCTGTCGCGCTACCTGCAGCAACTGGTGATGGAGTCGCTCGGCAAGGCGCGCGACCGCCGCGGCAACGTCTGCCACCAGGGCATCGCCGTCTACGGCAACAAGGGCTCGACCGACCAGCACGCCTACGTGCAACAACTGCGCGACGGTCGCCACGACTTCTTCGCGCTGTTCGTCCGTGTGCTGCGCGACCGCGCCGCCGGCTGCTTCGAGGTCGAGCCCGGCGTCACTTCCGGCGACTACCTCGACGGCTTCTGGCAGGGCACGCGCACGGCGCTGCACGAGAGCGGCCGTGCCTCGGCGACGCTGGCGGTCGACGCGCTCGACGAGCGCGCGTTCGGCGCGATCGTCGCGCTGTTCGAGCGCGCGGTCGCGATCTACGCCGAGTTGGTCGACGTCAACGCCTTCCATCAGCCCGGCGTCGAGGCCGGCAAGAAGGCGGCGGCCGCCGTGCTTGGCCTGCAGCGGCGGCTCGTCGCCGCGCTCGACGGCGAACTGCGCGACGTGCGCGCCGTCGCCGCGCGCG
>VGZG01000074.1 GCA_016872675.1 Planctomycetota bacterium | reverse complement strand
GCGCCACGACGGCGAGCTGCCACCAGCGCCGGCCGCCGCCGGCGCGACCGCCCTCGGCGCGCGCGAGCCGGCCGGCGTCGACCAGCGGCCGCAGCGCGGTGTCGATGCGGTCGAGGTCGTCGAGCAACTCGCGCGGCGTCTGGTAGCGCAGCGCCGGGTCCTTGGCGAGCAGCTTGCGGATCACCAGCGACATCTCCTCGGACAGGCCGGGGTTGATCGCGAGCGGCGACACCGGCGCCTCGTTCATGACGCTGGTCAGCACCTCGGCGAGCGTCTCACCCTGGAACGGCGGCACGCCGGTCGCCATATGGTAGAGCGTCGCGCCGAGCGAGTAGAGGTCGCTGCGGACGTCGGCGGTCTCCGGGTCGCGTGCCTGCTCCGGCGCGATGTAGTAGGGCGTGCCGAGCGTGGCGCCGTCGCGCGTCAGCGAGGCGTCGGTCGGCCCCTTGGCGAGGCCGAGGTCGGTCAGCTTCACGTTGCCGGCGGCGTCGATCAGGATGTTGCCGGGCTTCACGTCGCGATGGATGACGCCGCGCTGCCAGGCATGGTCGAGCGCGCGCGCGACCTGGCGCGCGACCTGGCGGACCCACTCCTCGCTGAACATCCCCCACTCGCCGAGCAGGCTGCGCAGCGAGCGCCCCTCGACGTACTCCATGACGAAGTAGTGGTAGCCGCCCTCCTCGCCGAGGTCGTGGCCGGTGACGATGTTCGGGTGATTGAGCGCGGCGACGAGCCGGGCCTCGCGCCGCAAGCGCTCGACGTAGCGCGCGTCGCTCGCCAGCGAGGGCTTCAGCACCTTGAGCGCAACGACGCGGCCGAGGCGCTTGTGCTGCGCCTTCCACACGGTGCCCATCGCGCCGGCGCCGACGCGCTCGAGGATCTCGTAGTCGGAGAACGGCTGAGCCAGCGTCATTGGCTCACCCGTCCGCGTCCGGCGCCGGCGGCTTGCCGGTCGGCCGGCCTTCGCCATCGAGCGCGTACTTGTCGAGCTTGCGCTGCAGGGCGAAGCGCGACAAGCCGAGCAACTCGGCGGCGCGACTCTTGTTGCCCTGCGCGCGTGCGAAGGCCCTCTGGATCTCGCGCACCTCGAGGTCGCGCACCATGTCGGGCAGCGTCGTGCCGCGCTCTGCCGGCAGCGTGGCGTCGGCGGTCGGCGAAGCGCCCGCCTCGGCGCGGCCCTCGCGCACGTGCGGGCTGAGGTGCGCCGCGAGGATCACGCCGTCGCAGACGACGGCGGCGCGGCGCAGCTCGTTCTGCAGCTCGCGGACGTTGCCCGGCCACGGATAGGCGACGAGCCGCTCGAGCGCCTCGGGCGCGATGCGCACGCGGCCCTGTTCCTTGGGCAACTCGGCGAGGAATCGGCGCACCAACGCCGGCACGTCCTCGCGGCGGTCGCGCAGCGGTGGCAGGTGCACCGGCAGCACGGCGAGCCGGTAGTAGAGGTCCTCGCGGAACTCGCCGTCGCGCACCATCTGCACGAGGTCGCGGTTGGTGGCGGCGATCAGCCGTACGTCGACCTTGATCGTGTCGCGGCCGCCGAGCGGCCGGACCTCGCCCTCCTGCAGCACGCGCAGCAGCTTCTTCTGCAGCTCGAGCGGCAGGTCGCCGACCTCGTCGAGGAACAACACGCCGCCGTCGGCGACCTCGAACAGGCCCTTCTTGTTGGCGGTCGCGCCGGTGAACGCGCCCTTCATGTGGCCGAACAGCTCGCTTTCCAGCAGCGCCTCGGGCAGCGCCGCGCAGTTCTCGGAAACGAACGGGCGGCCGGCGCGCCGGCCGTTGTGGTGCAAGGCGCGGGCGACGAGTTCCTTGCCGGTGCCCGAGGCGCCGGTGATCAGCACCGGGTCGGCGGCGTCGACGTACTTGTCGAGCAGCGCGAACACGGCGCGCATGGCGCGGCTGTCGCCGGTGATCTGCGGGTAGCCGTACTTGCCGCGCGCGCCCGGCGCCTGCGCCCGCAGGTCGTCGCGGATCGCCTGCAGCTCGGTCGTGCGCTCGTGCAGCTGGCCCTTGAGCGCCGCGTTGAGCTCGTCGACGCGCGCCAGCGCCGCGTGCAACTCGGTTTGCTGCTGCTGCAACTGCGCGACGAAGCGCGCCGTCTGGATGGCGGTGCCGGCATGGTCGGCGAGCGACAGCAGCAGTTCCTTCTCGCGCTCCTGGAACACCTGCTGCAGCAGCCGGTTGTCGACGTAGATCGCGCCGGCGACGGCGCCGGCAACGTGGATCGGGATGCACAGCACCGAGCGCAGCCGCAGGTCGGCGACCGATTGCAGGTCGCGAAAACGGTCGTCCTGCTGCGCGTTGGTGGTCAGTTCGGGCAAGCCAGAGCGCAGCACGCGGTCGGCGAGGCCGCGCGACAGCTTGAACTCCGGCGAACCGATCTCCTCCTGCGCGAAGTTGCGGGCGACCTCGACGGTGTGCTCGCCCGGCTTGCCGAGCAGCAGGAAGCCGCGCTCGGCGCCGCACAGGGCGATCGCCTCGTCGACGATTTGCGTCAGCAGCCGCGTCAGGTCGCGCGACTCGTTGAGCGCGCGGGCGATGCGCAGAAAGGCCGCGACCTCGCGGCCCTTCTCGGGCAAGTCGCCGTGCTTGGTCTCCTCTGCCGACTCGGCGGGCAGCACAGGCAGCGCCAGCGTCAATTCGCAACCGCCGAGCGCGAACGTGTCGCCGGGCCGGATCTCGGCGCGCGCGACCGGCTTGCCGCGCAGGCGCGCGGGGTTCTGCGCGCCGACGTCGGCGAGCACGAAGGTGCCGCCATCGAGCCGTTCGACGCGGCAGTGCAGGCGGGACACCAGGCGGTCCGGCAGCACGAGATCGCACTCACGGCCGCGCCCGATCGAAACGACGTCCTGGTGAAAGGCGTGCGTCTCGACGGCGCCGTCGCGGCGCACGATCAGTTGGAACGGTCCGTTCGGCATGCGAGTGGCCAGGGCGCCTAGCGTCCAACACCGGCTTTGTAACCGGCCACAGGCGCAGGCGTCGCCTGGATCCTAGCGCGAGCTGGCAGGAACCAGCCTGCCGACCGCGGCGAGCACCTCGTCGACGGTGATGTCGCGCATGCAGCGATGGTGCCCGAGCGGGCAAACCTTGCGCTGGCACGGCACGCACGGGAGGTCCTTGCGGATCAGCACGGTGCGCTCGAGGCAGTAGTTGGTGTACGCCGGATCGGTCGGACCGATCAAGCAGACGATCGGCAGGTCGTAGGCGACGCCGAGGTGCCGTGGTCCGGTGTCGCCGGTGATCATCACCGTGCCGCGCGCGACCAGGGCCTTGAGCTTGTCGAGCGGCAGCACCGGCCGCGACAGGCAGAGGGCGTCGCCATCCTTCGCGATGCGCTCGCCGAGCGCGGTCTCGGCCGGACCGACGAGCACCAACGGGCGCAGGCCGAAACGCTGCCGCACGGCGCGCGCCGCCGCGGCGAACTGCTCCGGCGGCCACAGTTTGCTGGCGCCGAAGTTGGCGCCGACGACGAACAGCGCGAGCCGTTCGTCGTCGCCGACGCCAAGGCCGCGCAGGTGCTGGGCCACCCACTCGCGGTCGCCGTCGGCGATCGGCAGGACCGGACGAGCGCTGCCGGGCGGCAGGGCGAGGCCATCGAGCAGTTCGCGGTAGTACTCCGGCATCGGCGTCGCCAGCCGGCGTGGACCAAGGCGCGGCTGCCACCAGCGGCGCGTGACCTCGGCGGTCGGGCCGACGGTCATCAGCAAGGACCGGCCCTGGCGCCAGCCAGCGCGCACCGGCACGCCGGCGCAGAACGGCACGAGGCCGGTGGCGAGCGAGTTGGGCAGCACGATCGCGAGGTCGAAGGCGCGCGCCCGCATGGCGCGCACTTCGCGCCAGAACGCGCCGAGGCCTGTCAACTTCGGCGTCTCGACCACGTCGTCGAACCAGGCGCTACCCGAAAGCAGCGGTCGCAGATAACCGCGCATGCCGGCAGTGATGCTGGCGGCAGGGAAGGCCGCGCGGATCCGCGCGAACGCCGCCGTCGCCATGACGAAGTCGCCGAGCCAGTTGGGCGTCCGCACCCAGACGTTGCGGACACGCGCGGCATCGATCGAGCGGGTGAGGTCGGATGCGGGCAAGGCCCGATCTTGCGCGGCTGATGGCGACGCGGCAACAGCCGATGCCATGAGTCCCTGGCCGGCGGCGTGGCGCGGCCCGCGGGGCGTGTTATCGTGCCTCGCCCCGTTTCCCCGCCGGCACCCGGCCTCCAACAGCATGGCAACCCAAGCCACCCTCGAACGTCTCTGCGCCGAATTCGACAGCCCGCCCGAGCACATCACCGCCGCGGCGGGGATGCTCGAAGCCGGCTGCACCCCAGCCTACCTCGCCCGCTTCCGCCGCTACGCGCTCGGCAACATGGCCGAGGACCGGCTGCAAGCGCTCGACGAGCGCCTGCACGCGCTCGTCGAACTGGAGCAGCGCAGGGCGGCGATCCTGCAGCAGGCCGAGGAACGCGGCAAGAAGACGTCCGAGTTGGAGTCGATCGTGGCGACGTCGGTCGACCAGGACCTGATCGACGACCTCTACCAGTCGATGCGCCCGCGCCGCCGCAGCGTGGCGATGCAAATGGAGGAGAAGGGCCTGCTGCCGCTCGCGATGGCGCTGCAACACCGTCAACTCGGCGAGCAGTCGCTGCAGGACGTGGCCAACGCCTACATCGACGCCGACAAGGGCCTGCCGAGTCCGGAGACGGTGCTCGAGGGCGCGCTGCTGATCCTCAGCGACCGCATCGCCCACGATCCGACGACCCGCGCGCGCTTCCGCAGCGAACTCAAGCACGGCATCCTGCGCGCCAAGGCGGTCAATCCGGACACCGCCGGCAACGAGTCGGCGGCCCGCTACAAGGATCTGTTCGACTTCGCCGAACCGATCCACCGCATCCCCGCCGGCCGCATGCTGGCCCTGCGCCGCGCCGAGCGCGAAGGCATCGTCGCGCTCGAGCTGACGCTGCCCGACGGCCGCGCCCGCCAGCTGCTGCGCGAACTGCACGCCAAGGACCTCGCCGACGACGCGCCGCTGCTCGAGTTCTTCCACCTCGTCTTCGACCACGCCGCGCAGCAACTGCAGGAGTGGTGCGGCAAGGACGTCCGGCGCCGACTCAAGGACAAGGCCGACCGCGAGGCAGTCCGCACGTACGCGCGCAATCTGCGCTCGCAGTTGCTCAGCCCGCCGCTCGGCAGCAAGAGGGTGCTGGCGCTGCGCACCAGCAGCAAGGCCATCTGGGCGGCGCTGCTCGGCGAGGACGGCTCGATCGAGGAGCACAAGACGCTGCCGCTCGACAGCGACGAGCAGAAGCAGGGCGCGATCGGCTGGCTGGTCGAACTGATCAAGAGCAAGCAGCCAGCCGCCATCGCGCTCCCCCACGGCCGGCGTCAGGCCGGCAGCGAGCGCGCCGTCGCCGAATTGCGCAAAGCACTCGGCGAGACGCAGCTGCCGATGGTCGTGCCGGTCGACGAGGCTGCGTCGACGATCTTCGCCACCAGCGGCGGCGGCAAGAGAGCGATCCCCGGCGTCGAGGTTGGCGTGCGCACCGCCATCTCGCTGGGCCGCCGCCTGCAGGACCCGTTGCTCGAGCTGGCGCGCATGGACATGCGCACGCTCGGCATCGGCCAGATGCTCGATGACGTGCACCAGGGCATGCTGCAGCGCGAGCTCGCCGCCGTGGCCAGCTCTTGCCTCGCGCAGATCGGTCTCGACCTCAACACCGCTGGCGCTGACCTGTTGGAACTGATCCCCGGCCTCGACGCCGACAAGGCCAAGGACATCCTCAACCACCGCCGCAGCATCGGTGGCTTCAAGAGCCGCGCGCAGCTGGCGGAGGCGCCGGGCATCGACGCCGCCACGGTACGCAACGTCCAGGGCTTCGTGCGCGTGATCGGCGGCGACGAGCCGCTCGACGCCACGTCGGTCCACCCGGACGACTACGCCATCGCCCGCGCCGCGGCCGAGAAGAAGGGCTGCGCGCCGATCGCGCTGCTCGGCCAGAACCTGCGCGACGTGCCCGTCGACCAGATGACGACGGAGGAGTGGCCGCGCTACCGCATCATCCACGTGCTCCAGGCGCTGATGCGCGGCAAGGAGGACAGTCGCGGCGAACTGATCGCGACACAGAACGTCGGCGTGAACTCGATCGCCGACCTGCAGCCCGACCGCGAGCTCAAGGGCCGCGTCGCCAGCTTGACCGAATTCGGCGCCTTCGTCGACCTCGGCGTCGGCCAGGACGGGCTCGTGCACATCTCGCAGATCCCCGCCTTCCGGCTGCGCGATCCGCAGCAGATGCTGTGCGTCGGCGAGGTGGTCACGGTCTGGGTGCTCAACGTCGACCAGGAAAAGCACAAGATCGGCCTGACGATGCACATGCCGCGGCACCTGCAGGAAGGCCGCCGGCCGACGCTGGGCGAGCGCATGGAGCAGCAGCGGGGCCGGCGCCCGCGCGGCGAGGGCGGCGGCCGCAGGGAACGCGGCGACCGCCGCGAGCCCGCCGGCCCGCCCGGCCGTTTCGCCGGCGCCGGCCGCGTCGGCAAGCGCCAGCCGCCCAGCGAGCCGGGCAAGGACGGCGACCGGCCGCACTTCGGCCGCGACCGCGACGATCGGGACTACGGCGACCGGGGCCCGCGCGGCCGCGGTGCGCGCGAGCAGCGCGTCTACACCGTCGAGCCGGCGCGCGAAGCGGCGGCGCAGCGCACGCACAAGGGCGAGTTCACCTCGCTGGCCAATCTGCGAGCCCTGCTCGACGGCGGCAAGAAGGCCGACGCCCCGAAGGACGAGGCGCCCAAGTCCGACGCGTGAGCCGGGTTCTCGTCGCCGACCGCGCCGCCTGCTTCGGCGGCGCGTGGCCGCAGGGCTTCGTCGCCATGAGAGGCACCGACGGCACGGCGTTCCTCAGCCAGGCGCTGGCGGCGTCGCGCTTCGTTGCTCGCCCGCTCGCCGAGCAGACGCCGGCCTGGAAGCAGTGGATCCCCTACTGCGTGATCTGCTGCCGCGGCGGCGACGGCGGCGAACCGGGCGTGTTCCTGGTGCGCCGGACGGGGGGCCAGTCGGAGGCGCGCTTGCATGGCGCGTGGTCGATCGGACTCGGCGGCCACGTCGACTCCGAGGACGGCGCGCCAGAAGGGCCGGGGGACGCCTACTTCGCTCGCGCGCTGGGGCGCGAACTGGCCGAGGAGCTGACGCTGCCGCCACAGGGCTTGTCGAAGCCCCGTTTCCTCGGCCTCCTGAACGACGACAGCACCGAGGTCGGCGCCGTCCACGCCGGCCTCGTCTACCGAGTCGACCTCGACGTCCCCAACTCGCTGGCGAGTCGGCAGATCGGCGTGCGCGAGACCGACAAGATGGAGGGCGGGTTCACCCCCCTTGTCGAGTTCTTCAAGCTATGGCAAACTGGCTCCCGGTTCGAATCCTGGTCGAGCGTGTTGGTCCGGGCGGGTTGCGTCGATGCTCTCGGCGTTCCGTTTTGACCCATGATCGGTCAGGCGGATGCGTCCAACCGACGTGGTCAGCGTCGGCGTCCGATCGAAAGCAACCTCCCCACACGGCTCCCTGTACAAGTCGCCCGTAAATAGAAGCCCTTTGCGGTGCGCAGGAGACCACACGATGTCCGACCGAAACGCAATCCGACTCACCCGCGATGAAGTCTACGACTTGCTGATGAACGCCCGGCAGGCGGAGTGGGTGGAACTGCACCTCGAGGACGGCCGCGCCCTGTCCGGTGCGATCATCTTCAACGAGTTCAAGGGCACCGGCCGCTTGATCAACGTCGACCAGGAAATCAGCATCGACTTCCACGTCGACCGGGTCCTCGACGTCAAGATCTGACGCCCAGGGTGCCATCCTGACGCGCCGGCGCGGCCCAGCCGCCCGGCGCGTTTTGTTTTGCCCGCGTCCCGCCGCCGAATCTGGCCATGTGCAGCAACTACCGCGCGCCGACCGACATGGGCCGCATGCAGCGGCACTTCGCGGCGGCTCTCGACCTGCCACCGCCGCCGGGCGAAACCTGGCCGCTCGACCGCGCCGCGGTCGTCCGTGCCGCAGATGGGCCGGGCACGGCGCGCGACGCGACGCTCGGCCAATTCGGCCTGCTGCCCCACTGGGCCAAGGAGCCGAGCTTCGGCCGCAGCACCTACAACGCCCGCAGCGAGACGGCGGCAACCAAGCCGAGCTTTCGCGACGCCTGGCGCAAGGGCCAGCGCTGCGTCGTGCCGGCGGATTGGATCTACGAGCCGTGCTGGGAGACCGGCAAGGCGGTGCGCTGGCGCATCGCACGCGCCGACGGCGCGCCGCTCGCGATTGCCGGGCTGTGGTCGCGCTGGCAGCCGACGCAAGGCGAGCCAGTGGTGACGTTCACGATGCTGACGGTGAACGCCGACGGCCACGAACTGATGCAGCGCTTCCACAAGCCCGGCGACGAGCGGCGCATGGTCGTCGTCCTCGAGGGCGACGAGATCGACGGCTGGCTGACAGCGCCGGCCGCGATGATGGCGGCATGGATGCGCCGCTGCCCGGCCGAGCGTCTGGTTGCTGCTGCCGACCCGCTGCCGCCGCGCCCGCGCGCCACGAGCTGAGCGACGCCGCCGGCGCCGCTGCGGACGGGGCATACGGCACGACGAATGCCGCGACGCGTCGGCGGCGCCGAAAATGCGGCGCTGCCGGCCTTGCGACCGTCAGCGCCGCGAAACTCCAGAGCTCCAGTACCGCGCCTCACCGGGGAGCAGCCTTGTCAGTCGTTCCAACCGGCGCACGCGAAACCGAGCGACCAGAGATCGGCTGACCCAGATGCCTAGTCCGGACCAGCCGTGCTGTCGGTCCCTCCCTTGGCGACCGCCCAACACGGAGGCGAACCCTTACGGATCGGCGCCGCCGATGCCAAGGAATTTTTGACGGCAACCGCTAGGGCTAGCGCGCTGGGCCGCGCCAGACCTACGAGGGCTAGCGCGTCACGAACTCGTACCTGGACTCGTGGCGACCAGCGGCAGGCAGACGCGGAAGATCGTTCCTTGCCCGCCTTCGCTGTCGACCTCGATGCGACCGCGATGGCGCTCGACGATGCCGTGGCTGATGGCGAGGCCGAGGCCCGTGCCCTTGTCGACGTCCTTCGTGGTGAAGAACGGATCGAAGATCTTGGGCAGGTGTTCGGGGGCGATGCCGGCGCCGAAGTCGCGGATGCGCAAGATCGCTTCGCCGCCGCGCAGTTCGCACGCGAGTTCGACGCGGCCGCCGCGCGCCGATGCGTCCTTGGCGTTGAGCAGGATGTTGATCAGCACCTGCAGCAGATGGTTCGCGGAACCGAGCGCCACGGCGGCCTCCGGCAGCGGTCGCGGCTCGCACGCGAGTTCGACCTCGGCGTGGCGAAACGGCACGCGCACGAGGTCAGCCGCCTCGCGCAGCAACTGCGGCAGGTCGAGCGGACGAAGCTCGAACGGCGCTTCGCGCGAGAACTGCAACAGACCGGCGGTGATCTGCGCGACGCGACGCGCGTGCTTGTCGATCACGTCGAGCTCGGCGAGCAGCTTGTCAGGCGAGTCGCCGTCGTGCAGCCGGTAGCGAAGGATCTGCACCTTGTTGGCGATCACGCCGATCGGGTTGTTGATCTCGTGGCTGACGCCGGCGGCGAGCGTGCCGATCGACGCGAGCTTCTCGCTGAGCGCGAGGCCACGGCCGAGCCGCAACAACTGCTGCTCGTTGGCCTTGAGCCGCGTCAATGCCGTGGCGACGAAGTAGATCGAGAAACCGACCGTCGCCATGAACGCGAACAGCAGCAGCCAGAAGCCCAGCGGCGAGATGCGGTCGAGGTCGGCCAGTCCGAGCGGCAGCGGGTGGTGCGCGATAAGGCCACTTCGTTCGGCGAAACCGAGCCAGGCCAGCAACGCGACGCTGGCGACGCCAACGACGAGCGCGGCCTGGATCGACAGCACCAGCGCGGCGATGAACGCGTGGAAGACGAAGAACAACGCCAGCGGGTTGGTGATGCCGCCGGAGAAGTGCAAGAGCACGGTCAGGATCGCCATGTCGACGGCGATCTGCAGGTACGCATGCCGGCGGATCGCCTGCAGATTGCCGGCCTGGAGGCGTCGGAACGCCAGCAGGTAGACGCCATCGACAGCGATCAGCGCCGCGCCGCTGCCGTAGATTGGCCACGGATCGGCGATCACCTCGAGCGCGTGCGTCGCCAACGCGCACAACCAGATCACGCTCGCGGCGGCGAGCAGGCGCAGGCGGTTGAACCAGGCGATCTGCTCGAGCAGCGTGACGACCTCGCGCGCGTCGTCGGGCAGCGGCAGGACGGTCGGCTCATTCGGCGTAGCGGAGCTCACGGCCGCAAGGCTAGGCGACGAAGGTCGGCGGCGAAACGCCGTGCCGACTCAGTCGCGCGCGCGGGCGTCGTACTCGGTCCGCGCATAGACCCAGGAGGCGATGGCGAGCGCCACGAACACGAACCAGCCGAGGTCCAGCAGCGGCGAGCCGATCAGCTCGAGGTCGAAGGTCGCCTCGGCGGGCCACAGGCTGTTCGCGAGGCGCTGGGTCGGCTCGATGGCGTCGAGCACGAAGCGGCGCAGCGGGTCGGTGATCGTCGCCGAGCGCAGGCCGGCCGAGATCGGCAGGTTGGCGACGACCTGCTGCAACCCGACGACGAAGAACGCGGCCCAGACGAGCGGCCGGCGGAACCACGCGCTGAAGGCCATCGCCGCCGCGGCGTAGGCCGTCGCCGCGATGGCGCAGGCGCCGGCGAACGCGCCGGCGTAGCCCCATTCGGCGCCATCGGGCCAGAGCTCGGCGTTGTCGGCCATGCCGACGAACAGCACGACCGCGCCGAGACCGCCGACCGCCGCGCCGACGAGGCTGACCGCGATCCAATTGCCGAGCAGCAGCGCGACCCGCGAGACCGGGCGCAGGAAAAGGTACTGGAAGGTGCGGTCCTCGAGGCCGCCGTGCAGCGCCTGGACGCCGAGGTAGAGCGTCAGCCATGGCGTGACGACGGTGGCCTGCAGCCACCAGGCGAGATTGCAGTAGACGATGACGCCGTTGTCGGTGGTGCGGCGGCCGACCTGGTAGCCGACCAGCCAGGCGATGCCGTAGAGCGCCGCCGCGCCGATCAGGACCAGCGTCCAGACCCGGTTGTGCCGCAGGCGCAGCGCCGTCTGGCGGGCCGATTCGACCACCGTGGCGACAAAGCCAAGAGGACGGGGCGCGTTCATCCGACGAGGTATCCGAAGAGGGACGCGAGGTCGTCGTCGAGCGGCACGACTTCGTGCACGCCACCGTCCCAGCCGGCGCCGAGACGGGTCAGTGCCTCGTAGAAGCCCGCTTCGCCAACGACCGAGACCTCGAGCGAATCGTCGTGCACGCGCACCTGTGCGACCTGCGGCCACGCCACCAGCATGGCGGCCAGTTCGCGCAAGCGCGGGCCGACGATGCGCAGCCGGTGCGGCTGCGACGGCAGCTGCGCGCGCAGCTCGCCGACGCGGCCTTGCGCGAGCAGGCGGCCCTGGTGCACGAGCACGACGCGGTCGACGACGGCCTCGAGCTCGTGCAGCACGTGGCTGGAGACGAGCACGCCGACGCCCTGCATCGGCAGGCTGCGGATCGTCTGCGCCAGCTCGGCGCGCGCGACCGGGTCGAGGCCGGTCATCGGCTCGTCGAGCAGCACGAAGCGCGGCTCGTGCGCGAGCGCCTGGGCAAGGCGAACGCGCTGGCGCATGCCCTTGCTGTACTCGCGGATGCGCCGGTGCATGTGCTCGCCAAGGCCCAGGCGCTCGAGCGTCGCGGCGGCGCGGGCGCGGGCGTCGCGCCGGCCATAGCCGTGGTAGCGCATCATCCAGGCGACGAACGTGACGGCGGTGAGCTGTTCGTAGAGGCGCTCGACGTCCGGGCAGAAGCCGAGGTCGGCGCGCGCCGCGGCGGTGCCGGCAGGATGCAGGCCGACGCGGACCGTGCCCTGGCTCGGCTGCAGCAGACCGGCGGCGAGCTTCATCAGCGTCGACTTGCCGGCGCCGTTCTTGCCGACGAGGCCGACGACTTCGCAGCCGACCTCGAACGAGACGTCGAGCAGCGCGACGATCGAGCCATACCACTTGGTGACGCGGTCAAAGCGCAGCGCGGAGCTGGTCGACGTGTCGGGTTGCGGGCTCATGCCAGCGCGTCCTCCATGCGCAGGCGCTTGCGCGCGCGCCAGAAGGACCACGCCAGCACCGCACCAAGGCAGCACCAAGCGCCCACCACCGACGCATTGCGCTGCGGCAGGCCGGCGAGGTTGCGGACCACGACGCCGAACGCCGTCCACGGCGCCGCCCACGAACGCATTTCGGGGATCCGAAGCACCGCGGCGAGCAGTTCGGCGATCGCCCCGCCGCCGACCATGATCGTGGTCCACACGACGATGGCGCCGTTGGCGGTTGCCGCCGCGCCCGAGACGAACGTGCCGATGGCGGTGAGGATGCCAGTCGCGAGCGCGAGCGCCGCCAGCAAAGTCGCCATGCCGCCGGCCGTGTTCAACAGCAGCGACCAATCTGGCGCCAGGAGGACGGCGATCAGCCACAGTAGGAACGGCGCGAACACCGTGATCGAGCCGACGAGCAGCGTGCCGCCGGCCCACTTCGCGAGCACGTACTGCGCCGGCGAGATGCCGCGCGTCCAGTACAGCTCGAGGGCGTTCGTGGTCCGATCGCGCGCGATCGCGCGCGCGACGACCATCGACGTCAGCAGCAGCACGAAGACGAAGGCGGGCGGCTGCAGCGCCTGGGCGGCGTAGAACTGCAGGCTGCGCGGATCGAGTTCCGGTCCGAGGCCGCCACCGCGCGCCACCGGTTGCGCCTGCAGACGGTTGCGCAGCGCGTCGGGCCCGAAACTGAGCACGCCGTAGACGATCATCAAGATCACCGTCCGAACGAGCAACGGGATCAGGCACAGGCCATAGAGCAGGAGGCCCCAGCGGCTGCGGAACAGCTGCGTCGCTTCGCGCGCAGCCAACGGCCACCACCGACGGCTCGGCGGCACCGGCGTGTACGCGGCTTCGCGGTACGCATGCGGCGAGTTCATCCCCGGCCTCCGGCGACGGCGCCGCCGGTGACGGCCTGCAAGAACACCTCTTCGAGCGAGCGCCGGTGCGGCACGAGGCTGCGCACCGCCGATCCGGCGTCGGCGACGGCAGCGTAGACCAGGCGCAGGTCGGCGCCGTCGGGTAGCCAGAGCGTGTACTGGTTGCCGCCATCGGCGCGTGCGCGGCCGAGCGCTTCGAGCGCCCGCTGCACGCTCGGATTGGCCGGCTCGACGGCGATGCTGTGCTGACGCTCGCCGCCGGCAGTGAGTTCGCGCAGGCTGCCCTGCGCGACGACGCGGCCCTGCTCCATGACGACGGCGGCGTCGCAGACGGCCTCGACGTCCTGCAGGATGTGCGTCGAGAACACGACCGACTTGCCGAAGTCGCTGCTCAGTTGGCGCACCAACCGCAGCATGTCGCGGCGACCGGCGGGGTCGAGGCCGTTGGTCGGCTCGTCGAGGAAGAGAACCTTTGGATCGTGCACGAGGGCGCTGGCGAGCTTGACCTTCTGCCGCGTGCCCGTGCTGTAGCCCGCGACCGGGCGGTAGCGCTGCTCGTCGAGTCCGACGAGGTAGAGGACTTCGTGGGCGCGGCGCCAGGCATCGCGCGCCGGCATGCCGCTCAGCTGGCCGAGCATCGCCACCATCTCGAAGCCGGTCACCTGCGGCAGGTACGCGTCGCGCTCGGGCATGTAGCCGACGTGGGCGCGGATCTGCGCCGGCAACGCGTCGTGCGGCAGGTCGAAGAAGCGCATGCTGCCGGCGGCCGGCCGGACCAGGCCGAGCAAGGCCTTGAGGATCGAACTCTTGCCGGCGCCATTGCGACCGAGCAGACCGATTGCGCCCTGGCCGAACGCGACCGAGAGGTCGTGCACGGCCGTGCGTTCGCCGTAGCGGATCGTCACGCGATCGAGGGAGACAGTCATGCAGCGGCGCTTAGGCGGCGGCGGAGCGTAGATGGCGCGGCGGCCGTGCGCGAGCGCAAGCCCGCCGGCTTTCCTGTCTCGCCGCCGCGTTCGGCGGTGCGCGCCAGCGCGGCGACTATTCGCTGGCAGTCGGGTCGCTGATCGCGTCTGGGCGCTGGGGCGCCGCGGCGGCCGATGGCAGCAGCGCCCGCCAGGGCGCCAACGCCGCCGCCGACCGACTCGCCACGACGAGGCGAATGTCGAGCGAGCGCTCGCGGAACGACGTGGGCTGGACACACTCGAACGTCGCCATGGTCTGGCGCAGCCATTGGCAGAACGGCGATGACTCCCGGCGCAGCGGGTCGGCGTGCAACACGACGCCATCCGGCCGCAAGGCCTGCAGACAGTGCCGCTGCAGCGCGGCATGGTGCACCGGCCGGTAACTGACGTCGGCGAGCAGAAGCAAGTCGAAGGCCCCAGGCACGACGGCGCGCGCCCAATCGAACTCGACCGCCGCCGGCGCGGTCGGATTGCCCTGGCGCGCCGCGTTCCACGTGGCGAAGGCAAGCGCGTCCGGCCGCACATCAGCGAAGGTCACCGCCGCCCCGCCACGGGCCGCGGCAATGCCTGGCACCCCAAGGCCGCAACCAAGATCGAGGGCCGTCTTGCCGGCAAGGTCGCCGCGACGCCAGAGCAGGCGAGCCATGGCGACCGACGCGGGCCAGATCTGCACCCAGTACGGTGGCTCACCGTTGGGCAACATGTTCGCCGCCCACTCGCCGGCGCGCGTCCACGCGCTGACGTCCGGGATGACCAGCGACATGCTGCCAGCGCCGAGCGGAAAGCGGATCCGGCGCAGCGGGAAGCGGCGGAGGACCGGGTGCTGCTTGGCCTCCGGCACCGTGCCGGCGGCGGGTTGTGGCGAGGAAGGAATCACGCTTGGGCGGGCGCGACGCCGCGCGCGCGGACAAGGTTAGCCGGCGCGACGAGTCGCCACGGCGCCGGCGCTGGAAAAGACGAACGCGACCGTCACCCTGATGGGCGACGGTCGCGTTGAGTATTGACCCGGCACTGACCTACTTTCGCGCTAGGCACTATCATC
>VGZG01000073.1 GCA_016872675.1 Planctomycetota bacterium | reverse complement strand
CGCCGGTGCTGGCGACGTGTGCGTGCGCCTGCTGGCGACGCTGCGCGACTGCGGCTGGTTGCACGAGGCCGAGCTGCTCGCCGACGCGGCACTGCGCGCGCATCCCGACCACGCCGCCGCGATCACGGCGTTGCGCGACGAGTGCGGTCGGCAGCTGGCGTTCGAAGGCGAATTGCGGCGGCGGCTCTACGACGGCTACCGCCGGCGCGACGGCGGCGACGTCGCGGCGCTGCTGGAAGGGCTGCGCGGCGCGTCGAGCCGCATCTTTGGCCGCGACGTCGTCGGCCAGCCGGTCGTGTTCCGCGCGCCGCTGGTCGGCGAGATGCTCGACCCGTTCGCGGGCGGGCTCGCCGAGCACTTCGATCGCTACAACCGCCACCTCGTGCTCGGTCGCCGCGCCGGCGCGCCGGTGGAGGGCATGCTGCACACGCGCTGGGCGCTGCAGGACCTGCCCGACGCCGCAGAACTGGCGCTGACGGCGCGCTGTGGCGAGGTGATCGTCTGCGACCGCGACATCCGGCCGCTGCACGGCGTGTGGGGCGGCGACATCGCCGGTGTCGCGCTGTTGAACCACTTCCTCGTCGACTTCGACAGCGTGCGCGGGTGGGCGGGCGCGGTCGCCGACAAGCGCCGCATCGCCGCCGAGGACGGCATGTCGCTGCTGCAGGACACGCTGCCAGCGCAGCCCGGTCTGGATCCGTACGATGTCGACTGGCGGCTCGAGGTCGGCTCCCCGGTCGCCGACGCCGACCTCGAGGCGGCGCTGCTCGACGCCGTGCGGCACCACGAACGGCAGCACCTTGTCGACTGGTTGTACTATCTGCCGATCGAGGACAACGCCTGGCGCGCGCTCGGGCTGTTGTTCGACTTCGGCTTCTCGCCGGCGCGTATCGAGGCGGAGATGGAGCGGCGCGCCGAGCTGGCGTCGCTGGCCGTCTCGCCGCACACCGAACTGGTGCTGGCCCACATCGCCGACTACGCGGCGGCAGGCGACGTGCCGTCGCCGCACGCCAAGGGCTTCGCCGAATTGGCCGCCGACCTCGCTGCCGCGCTGGTCGAGGACGGCGTTTCGCCTGAGTTGGCGGCGCCGGCGCGGTGGCACTTGGCGCCCATGGCGAGCGTGCGCAAGGCGGCGTTGCGGCTGCTCGGGACCCTGCCGTCGGCCAGCCGGTGAGACGCCGCGATCCGTCGTTGCGATGGAGCGAATAACGCCGCCGCGCGGTATAGATGTTGAAGGGATTTGCGGGCTGGTCGGGTTGCGATCGGCCCAACTCCGATAGCGAAGACCTTCGACGAGGAAGCCCATGAACCTTCTGCGCACGTTCGTTCTCGCTTGCATGGTGGCCGCCGTCGCGGCCCAGGATCCGGCCGCTGGCAAGGGCGCCGAAAAGGGCCCGAGCAAGGAGGTCGCCGAGCAGATCGCCGTGCTCAAGGAGGCCCAGGCCGACAAGAAGTTCGCGCAGGACGCACGCGGCGTCGAGGCGATCGACAAGCTGTTGATCAAGGCGCAGGCCGGCGTCGATCCCAAGGACCAGACCGCGATCGTCAAGGCGCTCGAGTCGACGCTGATGACCGGCAAGCTGAGGCCGAGCGACGGCGCGCAGCTGTACGTCGGCGCCGCGGCAGCGCTGGGCCGCAGTGGCCCGGAGGGCGCCAAGGTGTTGAAGGAGGCCTACGCCAGCAAGCGCTTCCCGGTGAAGACGGAATGGGTGATGCTGCGCACGCACTTCCTGCGCAACATCGGCTTCACCAAGGACGAGTCGCAGATCAAGTTCCTGATGAGCGAGGCGGTGCGCAGCCCCGAGCCGGCGTTGATGGCCGCGGCGGGCGAGGCGCTCGGCAACTACGAGGAATCGAAGGAGACGGTGCGCAAGGAGATCGTCAGCGAGCTGCTGCGTAAGTATGGCGAGCTGTCCGAGATGGCGAGCAACCTCGGGGCCAGCGTCGACGCGCAGAACGCCCAGGAGCGGCTGTCGGCGATCAGGGACAAGTGGAACACCTCGCTCGGCGTGTTGACCAAGCAGAACTTCACGGTGTTCCGCGACTGGCAGCACTGGCACAACAAGAACAAGAGCCTGCCCTGGTGAGCGGGCCGCCGCGCCGGCGCGGCCACCACGGGCGCGCGGGAATGTCCGCCGCGCGGTACCGTCCGAGGGCCATGCGCCTGTTGTCCCTGTCCGGTTGGCTGGTCGCGCTCGTCGCGGTCGCCTTCCTGCTCGTCGAGACGCGCCGCCTCGCGGCCGACGCCGGCCAGCTCGAAGTCGACCTGCGCGCCGCACGCGCCGAACTGGCGAACCGCCCCGCGTCGTCGCCGTCGACGCCCGCGCCTGCCGTCGAAGCGGTTGACTACGCGCGGCTCGCGCTCGAACTGAAGTCCACGAAGGAGCAACTCGAGGCGGTTACCGGTTTGCTGGCGGCGAAGAACGCACAGGAGGCCGATCGCGCAGCGCGCGCGGCGGCGCTCGCTGCGCGCCGCAGCAACCAGATGCCCGAGGGCGTCCGCGAATGCCTCGTCGCGCTGCACGACCTGCTGCGGGCGGAAGGCTTCACCGGCCCGCGCTTCCTGCACGCCGAGGCGGTCGGCAAGGACGGCCTCAAGCACGTCGAGATGCTCGAGCCCGACGTCGGCGGCTTCGACGTGGCGGTCATTCAGGCCTCGCGCGCGACTGCGACCGTCGAGCGGGCGACCGGCCGCTTCGTACTGCGCTTCTTCGACGGCGAACGCGCGCTGCGTGGCCACGTTGAACCGCTGCCGGCGGATGGCCACGCGGTCGTGTTCGCCGACATCGACGGTCGCGTCTTCGAGGCGCGGTTGCCGTACCTCGTCAACGCCGATGGCGAGTACCCGGCGCCGCCGGCGTCATCGGCGCGGCCGCTAGGCGAGCTCGATCCGTTGCAGCGGCGATCGTGGGTCGAGCGGCTCGACCAGGCGCTGGCGCAGGGCGGCGGCGCGCCGCGCTGGCGCGTGCAGCGGTTGCGCGGCTTGCACGACGGCTGGTTCCACGGCGTCGAACTCGTCGGCGTCGACGACAAGATGCACGTCGTCGCCGGCGCCTCCTGCGCGCGTCTTGGCATCGAGGTCGACGCCGCTTCGGGCGTCGTCTCGCTGTTGCTGCGCGATGGATCCTTGCGCCGGAACGGCGTCGACTCCAGCATCACGGGCGAAGGCCTGCGCATGCTGCTCCCCGATCTCGACGCCAAGAAGGCCAACGACCTCATGTTCGGCATGGTGGTGACCAGGTGAACACGGCGCCGACGTTCGCCGACTTCGTCGCGCGTTGGGCCGGGCCGGTGGAGGACGCGATCGCGAGCCTGCTGCCCGCCGTCGACGCGCCGCCGGCGCGCCTGCACGAGGCGATGCGCTACGCGTTGTTCCCGGGCGGCAAGCGCCTGCGGCCGATGCTCGCCCTGCTCGCGTGCGAGGCGGTAGGCGGCGAGCCGCAGCGCGCCCTGCGCGCGGCGGCGGCGCTGGAGTGCCTCCATACGTACAGCCTCGTGCACGACGACCTGCCGTGCATGGACGACGACGACCTGCGCCGCGGCCGGCTGACCTGCCACAAGGTCTACGGCGAGGCGCTGGCGCTGCTCGCCGGCGACGCGCTGCTGACGGTTGCGTTCGAGGGCGCGGCGACGGCCGGCGCGGCGGCGGTCGCCGCGCTGGCGCGTGGCGCCGGCAGTCTCGGCATGGTCGGCGGCCAGGTCGAGGACCTCGCCGCCGAGGGCGATCCGGCCGGCCACACACTGGCGCGGCTGCAGTGGATCCACGACCACAAGACGGGGAAGCTGATCACGGCCTCGCTGTTGGTCGGCGCGCATGCCGCGGCCGGCCCGGACGGCGCGCCGGAAACCGTGATCGCGCCGCTGCGGCGCTTTGGCGATCGGCTCGGCCGCGCCTTCCAGATCGCCGACGATTGCCTGGACCTGACCGGCACCGCGGCGGAACTGGGCAAGAACCCGCTTGCCGACGTCGCGCTCGGCAAGCTGACCTGGCCGGCGCTGGTGGGGCTGGAGCAGAGCCTCGCGGCGGCGCGCGCCACGGTCGCCGAGGCGCAGGCTGAGGCCCCTGGCATCGCGGCCGCAGCGGCGTCCTGGCGCGGTCTGCGGCCCGGTGCGCTGGACGCCGCCGTTGCCCTGCTGCAAGATGTGGCGCAATACGCCGTCGACCGGCGCCGTTGATCCGGCGTCGGGCCCGACCGTCACGCACGAAACCCCTCGCGGAGCAGGACTTGGACAGCAACTCGCCGACGCCCCTTTTTGACCAGGTCGACAGCCCTGCCGACCTCAAGAAGCTGCCGCGCGCGACCTTGCCGGCGCTGTGCGCCGAACTGCGCAAGGTCATCTTGGACACGGTGACCATCACCGGCGGCCACCTCGGCTCGGGCATGGGCGTAGTCGAACTGACGGTCGGCCTGCACTACGTCTTCGACTTCAAGAACGATCGGCTGGTGTGGGACGTCGGCCACCAGTGCTACCCGCACAAACTGCTGACCGAGCGCAAGGCGCGCTTCCACACGCTGCGCCAGAAGGGCGGCTTGTCGGGCTTCTCCAACAAGTGGGAGTCGCCGTACGACGCCTACCTCATGGGCCATGCCGGCACGGCGGCCTCGGCGGCGCTCGGTATCGCCATGGGCGACCGCATACTCGGCAACAAGCGCTACTCGGTCGCCGTCGTCGGCGACGCGGCAATGGGCTGTGGCGTGGCGTTCGAGGCCCTCAACCACGGCGGCTCGCTCGAGAAGGAGCGCCTGCTGGTCATCCTCAACGACAACCGCTGGTCGATCGCCAAGACGGTTGGCGCGCTGTCGCGGCACCTCAACAAGATCCGCTCTGGCCCGCTGTACAACAAGGCCAAGGAGACGGTGCACCACCTGATCCAGTCGATCCCGGTGGTCGGCAGCTCGATCGACGAGAAGCTCGGCGACGCCGTCGACATGCTGAAGAACATGGTGGCGCCCGGCCACATCTTCGAAGCGCTGGGCTTCCGCTACTTCGGTCCGGTCGACGGCCACGACGTCGGTGCGGTGGTGGCTGCGCTCGAACAGGTCAAGGACCTCGACGGCGTCGTGCTGCTGCACTTCAAGACCGAGAAGGGCAAGGGCGTGCCGGGCAGCGAGGACCGCTACGACCGCGCCCACGCCGCCAAGCCCCAGCCAAAGAAGAAGGCCGAGAAGGTGCCGGTCGAGCCGTGCGTGCTGCAGCCGGTGGTGCCGATGACCAAGCCCGGCCGCTCGTGGACCGAGTGGTTTGGCGAGGGCATGGCGATGCTGGCCGAGAAGGATCCGCGCGTGCTGGCGATCACCGCCGCGATGCCGGACGGCACCGGCTTGATGGAGTACCGCGACCGCTTCCCCGAGCGCTTCGTCGACGCCGGCATCGCCGAGCAGCACGCCGTTGCGATGGCCTCGGGCATGGCGACCGCCGGCATGCGGCCGGTGTGCGCGATCTACTCGACCTTCCTGCAGCGCGGCTACGACCAGGTGTTTCAGGAAGTGATCCTGCAGCGCTTGCCGGTGGTGTTCGCGATGGACCGCGCCGGCCTCGTCGGCGAGGACGGCGCCACGCACAACGGCCTGTACGACATCGCGTACCTGCGCTGCATGCCGGGCATCGTGCTGATGTCGCCGAAGGACGGCCCGGAACTGCACGAGATGATGCAGTTCGCGATGACCTTGCCGGGTCCGTCGGGCATCCGCTACGCGCGCGGCAACGCGCCGGGCCTGCACGAACTGCTCGGCTGGCACGGCAAGCGCCAGCCGCTCCAGCTCGGCAAGATGGAGGTCCTGCGCGAAGGGCCGGACGGCGCTGTGCTGGCGTACGGCCACATGGTGCAGACGGCGCTCGAAGCCGCGGCGCTGCTGGAGAAGAAGGGCGTCCACATCGCGGTCGTCAACGCCCGCTTCGCCAAGCCGCTCGACGCGCAAGGCGTGCTGGCCATATGCGACCGCCACGACCGCGTCGTGACCCTCGAGGACCACGGCCGCGTCGGCGGCTTCGGCAGCGCGGTTCTCGAGTGTCTGGCGCAGCACGGACCGGTGCGCGCGCAGGTGCAGGTCATGGGCGTGCCCGACGACATCCTCGAGCACATGAGCCGCAACCAGGTGCTCGAGCACTGCGGTCTGACGGCGCAGCATGTCGCTGAACGGTTCCTCGCCGGCAAGGCGAGCCCGACGGCGCGCTGAGCGCGGCATGGCCACCGCACCGCCACGGCGCCTGTTGCTCGTCGGCGACGAGCGCAAGGGCGGCAGCAAGGCGCTGATCCAGCGCCATGCGGCGTGGCTCACCGAACGCGGCTGCGCCTGCGAAGTGGTGATCGACCGCGAGACTGCGCTCGCCGACCGGCAGGCCGACGCAGTGGTGGTCTGGGGCGGCGACGGTTCGCTGCTCGGCGCGGCGCGTCGTATGGGCCAAAACCAGATGCCGACGCTCGGCATCAATCGCGGGAGGCTCGGCTTCCTGACCTCGTTCGAGCAGGAGCAGACGCAGCATGCGCTCGAACTGCTGCTAGCTGGTCAGTTGCACGAGGCGCCGCGGCTGATGTTCTGGTGCTCGCTGCGGCACGCCGACGGCACGTCCTCGGAACCGGTCCTCGGCCTCAACGACGTCGTGGTCAGCCGCGCCGCTGTTGGCGGCATGATCACACTGCGCGCGTGCCGCAGCGGCAACGAACTCGCGACCTACCGCGGCGACGGCCTCATCACCGCTACCGCGCTTGGTTCGACCGCCTACTCGCTTGCCGCGGGCGGCCCGGTGGTCGCGCCCGATGTCGAGGCTCTGGTGCTGACGCCGCTGGCGTCACACACGCTGAGCGCTCGGCCGTTGGTGCTGCCGGTCGATGACGGCCTCGAGGTCGAGGTCGTCGAGACCGGCAACAAGAAGTACGCCTACGCCCAGATCGACGGCCAGATCCAGATGCAGGTCCCGGTCGGCGCGCGCGTCGCCGTGCGTCCGGCGGCGCTGCGCTTCCGCCAACTCGATCTTGGGCCGGCGCACTACTTCCAGGTGCTGCGCGGCAAGTTCGGCTTCGCCGGCGTCGCGAAGTCGCCGTGACGGCGCCAAGGCGCTGACCGGCGCAGCCAGCGAGCCGTTGCCGCGGCGGGGCGATGGGGCAGGCGGTGACCACCTTCAGGGACGGGACGGCACGTTGGCGGCCGGCTAGCCCAGCTCGAACTGGCGCTTGGCGTCGACCACGTCGCGGTTGACCGCGACGCACGCTTCCTCGAGCCGGGCGCCGAGTTGGCTCTTGCCGACGCTCTGCCGCACCTGCCGCATCATCTGGATGGCCATGCGCAGCGTGCGGACGACGTCGCCGGCGTCGGAGTGGGCGAGGCGCTCGAGGTCCTCGATCGTGCCGCCCCGGCTCCAGCTGTCGATCGCCGCTGCGATGCCCCAGTCCGGTTCCTTGATCGGGTGCGCGATGCCGTGCAGCGTCTCGATGGCGACGAAGCGCCGGACTGCATCGGTCACTGCCTGCATGCCAGGTCCCGGCGCGCGGCGGTGGCCCTGCGGGTCGGCGCGGCGGCGATCCTCGTGGATCAACGCCGTGAACGTCATCGCCAACTGGTGCATGTCCATCGCCTCGAGCGCGCCCGAGAACAGCAATTCTGCAACCTGGATCTCGTAGCCGTTGATGCGCTGTGCCAGCTTGCCGCGCGGCAGCAGGCCGGACTCGTCGAGGAAGCTGGCGTCACGCAGCACCTGCAGGCGCAGCGACAGCGCCGCGTGCGCGGCGGCGCGCTTCTTCTGCCGCGTCGAGGCTGAGCCGGTCTGCGACTGGAAGGCGGCGAAGCTGCGGTCGTATGCGGCGAGGAGCCCCTTGCTGCCTAGGCGATCGAAGAGGTTGAGGATCGTCGAGTACGACAGGTTGAAGCGCGATGCGATCGGCTCAACCTTGCCCGAGTGGTAGCGCGACAGCGGCGCGTCGGTCAGGTCCTCGTCCTCGAGGATCGAGATCACGAGGCCGCTCTTGTCGAGGCCCTGCCGGCCGGCGCGGCCCGCCATCTGCAGGTAGTCGCGCGCCTTCATGTAGTCCATCTGCACGCCGTCGAACTTGCGCAGCAGGTCGAACACCACCGTGCGCGCCGGCATGTTGATGCCGAGCGCGAAGGTCTCGGTGGTGAACAACATGCGCAGGAGCCCGGAGGTGAACAGGCGTTCGACGACTTCCTTGTGGATCGGCAGCATGCCGGCGTGGTGGTAGCCGACGCCGGCGATCGCCCGGCCGAGGATGCCGCGCAGCGCCGGGTCGTTCGCCGGGTCGAGTTCGAAGCGCTTGCAGATGTCGTCGAACAGCTCCTCGATGCGCTGCCGCTCGGCCTTGTCGAGCAGCCGGCGGCCCATGCTGCGCTCAGCCTTGATCTCGCATTCCTTGCGCGAGAAGCAGAAGTACAGCAGCGGCAACAGCTGGCGGTGTTGCAGTTCGTCGAGCAGTTGCACGTATGGCCGCGGCCCGAATGGCACGCGGCGGCCCTGCGCGCGTTCGCGCTTGTCGCCCCAGCGGCCGCGCTCGGCCTCGCGCCGGCCGACGCGCGCGCCGTGCCGGCCGGCGCGGGCCTGCGCGCGCTCGTGGAAGGCGATGGCGCGCGCGCGCTGCTCCAATTGGAAGACGCCGGCGTCGGGATGGAACAGGCGGTGCGACAGCGGCACCGGCCGCTTCTGGTGCTCGATGACCGCGAGATCCTGCTTGCGCACGCTGCGGACCCAATCGCCGAATTCGTGCAGGTTGGCGATCGTCGCCGACAGCCCGACGAAACGGACGTGGTCCGGAGCGAAGATGAGGCTCTCCTCCCAGACCGTGCCGCGTTCGGGGTCGTCGACGAAGTGCACCTCGTCGAAGATCGCGAAGTCCGTGTCGCGGAAGCGCTCAGGGTCCTCGAACACCGCGTTGCGGAAGATCTCGGTCGTCATGATGACGAGCGCCGCGTCGGGATCGAGCGTGAGGTCGCCCGTCATCAGGCCGACGCGCAGGCCGTCGTTCTTGAAGTCGCGGAACTTCTGGTTGCTGAGCGCCTTGATCGGGCTGGTGTAGATCGCGCGGCGGCCCTGGCGCACGGCGTGCTCGATGGCGTACTCGGCGACCAGCGTTTTCCCGGAGCCGGTGGGGGCGGCGAGCAGCACGTTCTTGCCGGCTTCGATCGCGTTCGCCGCCTCGACCTGGAACGGGTTGAGGGTGTAGCCCTTGAAGGTGATGGACGGCGCGGCTGGACCGGGCTTCGGCACGACGGCGGATCGTCGCACACGGCCGGCGCACAGGGAACGCCGCTGGCAGGTTGTTGGCCGTTGTCCACAGCGACGGCTTTCGCGCCAATGCCGGCGCGGCGCGCTGGCGCAGCGCATACGGCCAGCTATGCTGCGCCGCGCTTCGCCGCTCGGCGGAGCGTTTCGCAAACGGTCAGCGCGAACCTCTCTCGGTCGCGCGAACGGCGGTCCCGGCGGTCAACCGGTCCGCTCATCGAGGAGCCAGCTATGGAAACGAAGGAAATCAACGTCCCGAAGTTCGTCGGTCGTCATCTGTCGCAACTGAAGGTTCTGGCGCGCCTGCTCGAGCACGAGCTCGAGGCCGCGAAGGGCTCGCGCGAGGTCACGGTGGATCGCCACCTGATCGAGAACATCCTCGACACGTTGGAGATCTTCACGGACGACGTCGAGGCCGTGAGCGGCGTGTCGCGCGACCGCGCGAAGGCCGAGCAGAAGCCCGTTGTCGCACGCATGAACTGAGTGTTCCGGGCGGCCGCCGCGCGGCGGCCGCAGTCCCCGCTGCCGCGCGGGCCAATCCGTCGGCAGCAGCCATCCGCCCAGTGTTGCTCGTTCCGTGTCGGACCAGCCGTCGTCGAATCCTGCGGCCAGCAAGGCTCGCTTGTGGACGATCCGCGTCGTCATCCTGACGGCGTTTGTGCTGACCATCTGGTTCTACGGCGGCCGCGCGTTGTCGGTCGTCGACCGGCGCATCGATCGGGCCGCGCAGAACAGTCCGCGTGTCGCGCTCGACCGCGTCGGATTCGCTTCGCAGCCGGAGTGGATGGATCGCGCGCAACTGGTCGCTGTCTCGACGGCCCTGGCGCCATGGTTCGGCAGCGAGGTTCCGATCCTCGCCGACGAGGCGCTTGAACGACTGCGCACGGGCTTGGCCACGGTGCCGTGGGTCGATGCGGCGACGGTCGAACGTCAGTTCCCCGACCGCATCAAGGTGGAACTGTCGCTGCGGCGGCCGGTTCTCGCGGTGCGCGATGGCGAAGGCAAGCCGCTGTGCCTCGTCGACCGGACCGCGCGCGTGCTGCCGTGGGTCGAGACGCCGCTGCCGTTCGTCTGCCTTTATCGCGAAGGCGGTCGGCCGACGATGGCCGTCAAGCCGGGCGAGATCGCGACCGAGCCGCGCGTGCGCACCGCCGTCGGCATCGCGCTGGAGTGGCGCGACAACGTGGCGCCGCTCGTGCGCAATTGCCCTGCGCTCATCGAGGTCGACACGACGAACCTCGGCGAGAAGTGGATGCGCGGTCCGAACTACCCGGAGGTGCGCGTCAAGCTTGCGCGCGGCGACGGCGCCAGCGTGTTGTTCAACTACGATCGGCCGGTCGACAGCCCGCTCATGCGCGTGCCGGCCGAGACCAAGGCCGGCGTGCTGAAGCAGGTGCTCGCGCGCCATCCCAAGCTCGACAGCCTCGTCGCTGGCGATCTGCGCATGGCGCGCCGTTGGGCGGACTACCTGCAGCCGCGAGCGCCCGGCGTTCGCGACCCGAACGAATCGTGGAACCAACCGCTGCAGCCGCCGAAGTAGCGGCGCGTGGGTTCGCCGTAGCGGCGCTGGGCATGATCGCTGCGGCGTGCGCGCCGCACGCCCCTGCCGGCGACGGCGGCGGCATCCGTCGCGCCTGGTCGTTGCCAGCGCCCGCTTTGGCGCCACGGCCGGCCGCTGTGGTCGTCGGCTCGGCTGCGGAGTGGTCCACCCTCGCCGCCGCCTGGGGGCTAGCTACCGCAGCGTTGCCCGCCGGCGCCTGCGATTTCACGATCGATCGCTGCCTGTTCGTTGCGCTGCCCGACGCGGCGTCGTTGGCGCCGACCTGGGCGACCGAGGAAGGCGTCGACGTGCTCCTGCTGGCCGCAAGTCCAGCCGGCGCGCCGGCCCCGACCCTGAGCGCCTTCGTGCTGCCTCGCCGGCCGGCCCAGTTGACGGTGGTATTCCGGCCTGCGGCCGGCGCCGAGCGCGTGCTGTGGGTCGATGCCGCCCGCTAAGGGGTGAGGATCACTTTCCACATTGCGGTGCGAGGTGGACGAACGGGGCGCTGAATCCCTACGGTGAGCGTCGGCAGCCGGGTGGACTTTTCTCCACAATGTGGCGTGGTCGGCGACGGCGCGCTAGCATACGCGCTTGCCGTTCCTGCGCTTTACCGTGGCGGTCGGTTGGCGTAGGTCGGCCCCTGGACCGGTCCTTTCAGCATGCAACACCCTGAGCTCGTCATCGTCGGTCTGACCTGCAGCGTGGTGGGCGTGTTCTTCCTCGCCAACTCGATCCGGTTCCGCGAACCCCGCAAGGCCCTCGAGGACGCCCTGGGCGTCGCCAGTCGCAGCTTGCTGCGCGTCCGCGACACCGCGCTCAACAACATGCAGGTCATGTTGGGCTTCCTATTCCTGACGACCGGCTTCCTGCTCCAGGTCATCGCCCAGTGGGACACCGAACTCAGCACGCTGCTGCTCTCGGCCGGCATCATCGTCGTTGCCGCGCTCGTCTACGTCGTCGGCGCCTACAGCTCGCGCCGCGCCTTCCGCAAGATGCTGAAGGAGTACTTCCAGTCGCAGCCGTGGTCGTTCCAGGACGACATGGCGCTGACCAAGGAGATCGGCGAAGCGCTCGGCGTGCCGCTCGACCCGGACATGACGGTCGAGGCCTACGTGCACCGCGTCCGCCAGGCGCTGGGCGTCAAGGACACGCCGCGCACCAACACGCTGACCGACCGCGCGCGTCGCATCGCCCTGCCGGGGCGCTGACCGACCACGGCCCGGGCTGCGCTGGCGGCGGCGCCGGACTGCAGGCAGCGGATTCGTCGCGCAGCGGCGCCGGAATTGCGCCGCCAACGTCCCCTTGTCGGCGTGCGCGATCTGCTGCCGCGAACCTGGCTCCGCCTCGCCCGGCGCACGCTGCTGCGCCTCGTCGACCACGCCCTGCCGGAGGTCTGTCCGGCCTGCGGGACTGCCGGCGCCGGCTTGTGCCGACGCTGCGACCAGAACCTCGTTCGCCGCGGCGATCCGCCGTGCCCGCGCTGCGGCGAGCTGGTCCTGGCCGCCAGGACGCGCTGCATCGCTGACCATCGCGACTTGCAGCGGTTGGCGTGGCATGCAGCGCCGTGGCGTTACGCGGGCGCCGGCGGCGCGCTCGTGCGCCGCTTCAAGCTCGACGGTGACGCGGCCGCCGGTCGCGTCATCGCCCGCGGGATGGCCGACGCGGCGCGGCTGCAGGCGGGCGCGGAGTGGGCGGGCGCTGCGCTCGTGCCCGTGCCGCTCCACGGCGCACGCTTGCGCCAGCGCGGCTTCGACCAGACGGCGTGGTTGGCGCGCCGGCTCGCCGACGCGCTCGATATGCGGTGTTGCGTCGGCGTGCTCGCGCGTCGGCGGGCGACGCCGCCGCAGGGCGATCCGCGAGTCGGCTCGCGCGAGGCCAACGTCGCCGGCGCCTTTCTGGCGCGGGGCGTGCGCGCGGTGCGTCGGCGGCGCGTCGTGCTCGTCGACGACGTCTTTACTTCCGGCGCGACGGCGCGCGAGTGCGCGCGCGTGCTGCTCGCCGCGGGGGCGCGCGAGGTTGCCCTGCTCACCGCCTGCCGCAGCTGACGGGCGTCCGTCGCGGCGTCACTTGCCGGCCAGCGCCGCATCGAAGAACGCGAATACGTCCGGCAGCGCGATCTGCACGATCGCGAGGTGCTCGACCGCCGGGTACTCGCGCAGCGTCGAGGGGATGCCGGCCCCGCGCAGCCCGTCGTGCAGCGCCAATGCGCCGCCGCGGGCGAAGTCGCGCTCGCCGATGCCGACGAAGAACGGCAGTTCGCGCGCCGCGGCGTTCTTTGGCACGCCGCCGCCGCCGCCGAGCGCGGCGACCGCGCGATAGCGCGTCGGCGCGCGACCCGCGGCCGACAGCGCCGCGCCCGCGCCCATCGAGTGGCCGACGGCGACGACGCGGGCCGTGTCGATCGGGAAGCGCGCCGCCAGCGCGTCGATCAGCGCCGGCAGGTCGGCGCCGCCGCCGAGCATGCCCAGGCGAGGCGCTGCGACGAACCAGCCGCGCGCAGCGGCGAGCGTCGCCACAGCGCCGTCGCCGTAGCCGTCGAAGAACAGGTTTTCCGAGCCGCCAGCGCCGTGCAGCGCGAGCACGAGCGGCTGCTTGCCGCCGTCGTTCGCCGGCGCGGGCGCCTGCACGCGCACGACCGTCGCCGACTTGCCGGTCGGCACGCGCAGCCAGCGTTGGCCAGTGGTCGCGGCGCCGTAGAGCGGCTTGTCGGCGGCGACGGCGGTCGCCAGCGCCTCCGCCTCGGCGAGCAGCGCCGCGCCCGGCAACACGGTCTCCTCGGCGCGCGCGCGCGTCATGCCGGCGACGAGTCCGGCGAGCAGGTCGAGCGTGCCGACTTCGAGCGATCCTGGCGCGCGGTCGCGTTCGCCGGCGGCGGCCTCGATCGCGGCGACACGCTTGCCAAGCTCGGTGGCGAGCGACAGCCCTTGCGTGCGCGTCACCAGGGTCGCGTCGCCCGCCTGCACCGTCCAGGTGAGCGCCAAATCGCCGACGGTCACGTCGGCGACGTCCAGCGCAACGGTGAGCGGCAGTTGCGCGACCGGCACGCGCAGGCGGTCTTTCGCGTCGCCGTCGAGCCGCACGGTCAGCACGAGATCGCCGGGCGCTTCGGCGGCTGCAGCGACGCCGTAGGCGTCGACGAGGCGCAGCGCGACCGGGCCGGCGGCAGGATCGCAGAGGCGCATCTCGCAGACGAGCTGCAGCCGCTCGGCGAAGCGATGCGCCGGCGTCGCCGGCGCGCCCAGCGCGCGGTCGGCGGCGGCGATGCACTTCGCCACCGTCGTCGTGTCCATGCGGAAGAACGCCTGCACGGCGCGGTCGAGTTCGCCATAGGCCTGCGAACGGCGCTCGGCGTCGGCCGTCGCGGCGAGGCGGCGCTCGAAGGCGCGCAGGCGCAGGCCGAGTTCGTAGCGGTCGATCTGGGCGGTGAGCGCGCCGGCGCTGGCGAGCGTGGCAACGGCGGTGGCGAGGAGATGGCGCATGCGGGTCACGTTGGCAGCGCGCGGCTGCCGCTGCGGAAGCGGTCGACGGCGGCGCCGAGGGCGAAGCCCGCGAGCGCCGTCACCAGGGACACAAGGTACGGGTACGCGACGTGGTCGGTGAAGAAGTAGCCGCCCAGGATCCACGCGCCGAGGCCGCCGGTGAGGCTGCCAATCGCGGCGAGCGGGCCGCCGATGCGGCTGTAGGAGCCGAAGACGGCGATCACGAACACGCCGGCGCTGCCGAAGCCCGACGCCTGCTCGACGAGTTGCTTGACGTTCCACCGCGACAGCGCGAGCCCGAGGGCGACGGCGCCGGCGGTGGCGGCCGCGAGGCGCGCGAAGGCGATGCGACGCCGCTCGCTCACGCCTGCGGCGCGGCGCGGGGCGAGGTTGCGCACGACGATCGACGCGGCGACGAGCAGACAACTGTCGACCGTCGACAGGATGGCCGAGATCAGCGCGCCGGCGAATACGAGGTTGAGCGTCGTTGGCAACAGCGTGCCGCTGAGGTGAGGGAGGAGCGTCTCCGGGTCGGCGAGGCCGGGGGCAAGCCGCGGGCCGACGACGCCAATCGACAGCGGCACGAGGCCGACGACGAGGTAGACCGCGCCGCCGGCCAGCGCGGCGCGGCGGGCGATCGATGGCGTGCGCGCGGCGAGACAGCGCGACAGAGCTTCCTGCGCGACGATCGAACCGCAGATCGGGATCGCCCAGGCTTCGACGACGCCGAGCCAAGCGAGAGGCTCGGTCGCGGCAGCGGCGACCGTCGCCGCGCCCGCCGCCGCCTCGGGCACGGGCACGTGCTGCCAGACGAAGACGCCGAGCACGGCGAGGCCGAGCAGCAGTAGCACGCCCTGCACGACGTCGGTGTAGACATCGGCGAGCAGGCCACCGGAAACCGTGTAGACAATGGCGACGGCGGCCGCGAGCCAGGTGGCGGTCGTTTCGCTGATTACGCCGTCGGCATTGGTGGCGACGACGTGGCCGAAGGCGCGCACCTGCGCGGCGGCCCATAGCAGCGACGACGGCAGCAACAGGATTGCGGCGAGCCGTTCGGGGCCGCTGCCGAAGCGCTGCGCCACAAAGTCGGCCAGCGTGGTGACCTGCGCCCGGTGCATGCGGGCGGCGAAGAACAGGCCCATGCCGATGAGGCACAGGCCGTAGGCGAAGGGTTCGGTGGTGTCCCAGGCGAGGCCGTGGGTGTAGGCATTGCCGGCCGCGCCGATGCAGCTCTCGGCGCCAAACCACGTGGCGAAGATGCTCGCGGCGGCGAGCCACGGGCCCAGCCGTCGTCCGGCGACCAGGTAGTCATCTTCGGTGCCGATCCGGCGCGAGGCCCACAGGCCGACGCCGATCTGGACGAGCACGAAGGCGAGGAGCAGGGCGAGCACGGCGTAGACTCGTACTCACGGTCGAACGCATGTCAAACGCTGTCGGCCGTCGGGCAACCGCCTTGGAACCCGCGCCGTTGCTGGGCTTGCGGGCGGTTGACACCGATCGTCGCGCTGTCGAACGGAAATCTTCAAGGCGAGTCTTGACCGGTTCCGATCCCTCGCTAGCGTCTCCCGCCCCTCGCGCCAGCCGGAAGGGCTGTGACGAGGCGATCTTTGACATTCTGGGTGGCCTCGAAAGAAGAGCGTGTGAGCTTTTTGAGAACGCTTTCCGGTGCTTGGCGCCGGAGGAGCG
>VGZG01000072.1 GCA_016872675.1 Planctomycetota bacterium | reverse complement strand
CGCCGCACCGAAGCTGCCCGACCTCGGCCCTCCGGCCGCGCTGCCGGACGGCGCGCCGCCGCACGCCGCCCGCATCGACCGCGACGGCCTGCGCACACACGCCTACTGGCTCGCCGACGACGCGCGCGCCGGCCGCTACACCACCAGCACAGGCCAGCAGGCGACCGCGAAGTACGTCGCCGACCAGTGGAAGAAGCTCGGCCTCAAGCCGCTCGGCGACAAGGGCTGGCTGCAGACCTACCCGCTGCGGCGCACGTGGCTCGACGCCGCGACCGCGGTGTCCTACGGCGCCAGCAAGCACGACCGCGACCTCGCCGTCGTCGCCGGCGGCGAGACCAAGATCGCGCTGGCCGGCAAGTTCGTCTTCTGCGGCAACGGCGCCGCCGCCAACGTGCCGGCCGGCCTCGCCGGCCGCATCCCGGTGGTCGCGCTCGGCGCTGGCGGCGGCAGCGGCGTCGGCAACGACCTGCAGGCCGTGCAGCGCTTCGCCGATGTCGCCGAGCAACTGCACAAGCAGGGCGCGACGGCCGGCGTCGTCTGCCTGCTCGGCGACAAGACCTCGCTCGGCAACACGCTGAACTACCGGGCCTTGCTGCCCGACCACCCGCAGCTGCGCTACGGCGGCGGCAACGAACGCGGCATGCGCGTGCGCGTGCCGTTGCTGGTGCTGTCGGCGGCGCAGGGCAAGGCGCTGCTCGCGCACTGCGGCGTCACGGTCGGCGACGACGGCGCGGTCGACGCGAGCAAGGCCGGCGACAAGGCGGCCGGCAAGCTGTCGATCGTCGTCAAGGAGGACGACAAGGCCGTCGGCAGCAACGTCGTCGGCGTGCTCGAGGGCACGACGAAGAAGGCCGAGGCGATCGTGTTCTCCGCCCACCACGACCACGTCGGCCGCCGGCTCGACGGCGACGTCTTCAACGGCGCCGACGACAACGCCAGCGGCACCGCCGGCCTGCTGGAGATCGCCGAAGCCTTCGCGCTGGGCGGCCCGCGTCCGGCGCGCTCGATCGTCTTCCTGTCGGTCAGCGGCGAGGAACTCGGCCTATGGGGCTCGGACTGGTACGCCGCGCATCCGACCTGGCCGCTCGACAGGATCGTCGCCAACGTCAACATCGACATGATCGGCCGCGCCGGCCGCGAGGGCGATGGCCCGATCACGATGCAGGTCACGCCGAGCCACGAGCACGAGAAGTACAGTTCGATCGTGCGCGACGCGGTGACACTGGCGAAGGGCTTCGGCATCGCCTTCACCAGCGGCGACACGTACTACGCGCGCAGCGACCACTACAACTTCGCCAAGGTCGGCGTGCCGGTGGTGTTCTTCTGCGACGGCGAGCACCCGGACTACCACCAGGTCACCGACACCGCCGACCGGCTCAGCTACGACCGCATGGAAGCGGTCGCGCGGCTGGCGTTCTGGACCGGATGGAACGTCGCCAACGACAAGGGCAAGCCGACGACGTTGGGCAAGCAGCCGGGCTGGTGATCGCTCACCGGCCGGTCGGCAGGCCGCCGGCGCGTGGCTCGATCACGACGAGGTCGTCGTCGGTGCCCATCGCCTTGTCCTGGCCAGCGCTCGCCGCCTCCCAGCGCGTGCCCTGCGACCGCTTGCGGATCACGTAGTCCTGGCCCCAGGGGTCCTGCGCCGGTCCGGCGTAGATCAGCATGCCGCCGTCGTCGCGCCACGCGACCACGTCGGCCGCAGACGGCACCGGCTCGGCGCCACGCATGAGGCGGATGTCCTTCGCTGCGGCGATCAGGTCGGCAAGCTGAGCCTTGGCGAGCTGGCGGCGCTGGATGAGTTCGCGGTCGAGCTTCGGGTCGGGGCGCTTGCGGCAGTCCCACGCCACGAGCCACTCGTGACCGGCCTTGGCGAAGCCGAGGTCCTCGACGAGCCGCCGCTCCATGTGTGGGAAGTGCGCGGCGCCGTAGTAGACGCCCAGCCGCTTCTTGCCGGCCGCGAGTTCGCGCCGCAGCACCTCGAGGCACTTCTCGTTGCGGCCTTCCAGCAGCGTGGTGCCCTTGCCGCCGGCCATCATCGACTCGACCTGCTCGAGCTGCCGGCCGAAGGTCATGCGCAGCAGGTGGCGGCCCTCGCCGCTGCGGAAGGCGGCGACGAGGTCGAACGGTTTCGTCTTCGTCGCGCCATCGCCCCCGTCGCCTTCGCCGCCGTCGTCGTCGTCGTCGTCGCCGTCGCCGGCCTGCGCGCGCTGCTGCCGCGCGCCCTGCTGCATCATGTCCCACATGATCGACAGCATGCTCTCGCCGCGCTCGGCCATGCTGTGCTCGAACTCCTGCGGCGTCATGTCCGCATGCACGAAGTTCTTCGCCTGGTAGTCGATCTCGTCGAGCTGGAAGGCGAGCTCCAGCGATGTCTTGAGCCCGCGCTGCAGCAGCGACACCGGGCTGAAGCCGCGCTCCTGCCGGCCCTTGCCCGGCCGCGCGTCGGGCGCGGCGACCAACTCGTAGAGCAGCGCGTCGCACGCGGTGAAGCGATCGTTGAGCGCCGCGTAGCAGGCGGCATCGGCGATGTGCACCGCGGCGTAGAACGTCACCTCGACGTCGTCCTTGCGATAGCGCGTGATCGCCGTCTCCAGGCGACCTCCGTCGCCGGCCTCGACGAAGCGCACGAAGTCGCTGGGGATCGCGTCGGGCGCGTCGCCGGAGGCCTGCGCCGGCGCGGCGGCGAGCAGGCAGGCGAAGGCAGCGAGGACGGCGGCGGCGCGCAGGCTCATGCCGTCGAGGATCGGCCGCCGCAGCCCCGGGCGCAAGCCGGGCCCGCCGTTCCGCGTCACTTGCCCACGACCGGCCAGGAGAGCCGCTGGTCGCGCGCCAGCAGGCGGGCCTTCAGCTCGGCGTACGGCACGTCGTGCAGCGCGATGCCGCGCGCGAGCGCCAGCGCGCCGGCTGTGACCGCCGACTCGGCCAGCACCATGAACACCGGCTCCATGCGGATCGAGCCGTAGGCGATGTGGCTGCTGCTGACGCAGACGGGCGCCAGCAGGTTGTCGCACTGGCCGCGCTTGGGCAGCAGCGCCCGGTACGAGATGCCGTAGGGCTTCGGCACGCGCACCTGCACGTCGCCCTCGTTGCGCACCGTGCCGTCGGCGACGACGTAGCGCTGGACGTTGTGGCTGTCCATCGCGTACGCGCCCATGCCGACCGGGTCGTCGGCGACCTTGGCGCCCATGCAGTCGTGCTCGGTGACGACGGCCTCGCCCACGAGACGTCGACCCTCGCGCACGTACAGCAGCGGCGGCCAGTGGTCGAAGGCCGCGAACTCGTCCTTGGCGAGGCCGTAGCGGTTGAACTCGGCCCGCACCTTGGCCGGCACGCGCGGATCGTTGGCCAGCGTCCACATCAGGCCCGCCTGCCAACGACGATGCTCGGCGACGATCGCCGCGCGCTCCGCGTACGAGGCCTCGGGGTAGCGGTAGTTGCCGCCGATGAAGTCGGTCGAGAACGCGCCGTTGTTGTTGGTGTCGGTCTTGCGATTGGGCATGCCGACGGGGTGCCACGGCGCCAGCGTGCTGCCGGCCTCGAAGTGGCGCAGCAGCAGCTCGTACTCGCGCGCGTCGTAGCCGGTCGGCTTGCGCCACGGCAGACGGTTCTGCGGATCGTCCGTCGTGCACATGCGGAAGCAGTACGCCTGCATGCGCGCGTCGGCGGCGCCCTCCGCGCCGGGCGGCCCGGCGTGCACGCCCGGCAGCAGCCCGCTGGCCTTGTCGCCCTTCACGACGTACGGATCGACCGGCGCGGTGAACTGGTGCTTCGTCGCGTTGGCGGTCTGCACGCCGTTGAGCGTCTCGCCGTACTTGGCGTTGGCTTCGCGGCCGACGGTGAAGTCGCAGCCCGCTGCGGCCAGCAGGTCGCCCTCGTAGGTGCAGTCGACGAACAGCTTCGCGGCGATGCGGCGGCCGTCTTCGAACGCGATCCAGGCGAGCTTGCCGCCGTCCTTGCCGACGCCGCCGGGCCGGCGGTCGAGTCGCCCGGCCTCGGCCGCGACGTCGGCGTCCGCCATCATCGCCATGTAAGTCGCCTGGGCGACGCTCGGCTCGAACGTCCAGGCGGCGTCGATGCCGGGCTCGTGGCCGCGGCTCTTGAACTCGCTCCGCTGCTCGCGCGTCCACGACGCCGGCTTGTCGTAGTGCGCGCGCATGCGCCGGTAGAAGTCGCGCGACAGGCCGCCGATGGCATCCTTGTTGCCGACGTCGGTCGCGCCGAGCCCCGAGGTCGACAGGCCGCCGACCCAGCCGTCGCTGTCGATCAGCGCAACCGTGAGGCTGTGCTGCTTGGCGGCGATGGCGGCGACGACGCCAGCCGAGGTCGCCCCGTAAACGCACACGTCAACACGGCGGAGCTCGCCCTGCGCCGCGGCGGTGGCGCAAGCGACAAGCAGGAAGACGGTGGGGAGCGAGGTCCGGGCGCGCCGACTCATGGGCGTTTCCACACGTACACGTAGATCGACTCGTCCTTAGGGCCGACCCAGCATGGTAGGTGCATCGCCACCTCGCACTGTTCGCGCAGGGCCGCCAGGATGCTGCCGTCGCGGTCCTTCTCGGCGAGCTCCGGCAGGGTGAGGACCACTGCGAAGAAGGCGCCCCGCTCGTTGGCGCAGCGCCGGTGCCACGCGAGGTGGTTGGCGGCGCCGGGCTCGCAGACGCGTTCCTTAGTCTGGTCGCGGCCCTCCGCAACCATCCAGTCCTCGATCTGCACGATATCGTTGCCGAGGTCCTCCTGCGCCACGACGCCACGCCACATGCCCGGGCGCAGGTAGTAGACGAGGGTCGGGAAGTTGATCGTCGCGACGCGCATTGGCTTGCCGGCAGCCTGCGCGCGCACGAACGCCGCCGCCTCGCGCCATCGCGCCCGCTGGCCGTGCTGGACCGTCGCGTAGTCGACCAGCGCAAACGCGTGCTCGCCGAGCAGGCACAGCGGCAGCGCGGCGGCCAGAAGCCACAGGGCGGGGCCACGAGCGCGCCTAGCGCGCATCGCCGCCATGCCGAGGTGGGCGCAAGCAAAGGCAGCCAGCAAGACCACCGCAGGCAACGCCACGATGGCGTAGCGCGCCGTCGCCAGCACGCGCCAGTTGCCGAGCACGAGCAAGGCGACGAACGGCGCCGCGAGGAAGCTGCCGAGCAGCAGCGAGCGGTCGCGGCCGGCAAAGCGGTGCAGCAAAGGCAGCGCCGCGGCCGCCAGCAGCAACGCTCCCGGTCGGAAGTAGTACGCCGACGTCAGCACGAAGTGTGTCACGGACGGCGTGCTCTTGCTGCGCAGGAAGCCCTGGAACGGGCTGAGGTGATCGACCGCCCAAGGCAGCCCCCCGGCGAGCGCGCCACCGATGATGGCTAGCAGCGCGATCCGGCCGCGCGTCAGCGGTCGCGCGCGCAGCACCAGGAAGGCAACGAACGAAACCGCCAGGAAGACGCCGGTCGGATGGCTGACCGCGCCAAGGCCGACGCCGAGCCAGATCGCGAACAGCTTGCCCCAACCCGGTGCGCGGGCGTACGCGAACGCGCGCTCGACGACGATCACGGCAGCGAAGACAACGATGACGTAGCCGCGGGCGTTCTGGCTCCAGTAGACGTGCCAGGGATGCAGCGCCAGCAGCGCCGCGGCCAGTGTCGCCGGCCAGGCTCCGATCAGCCGGCGACCGGCCACCGCCAACAGCGGCACGGTGAGGGTCCCGACGATCGCGAACGGCAGGCGCAGCGACGCCGCGTCCTCGCCGATCCACCCGGCGTCGATCAGTTGCCGCAACAGCAGGAACGTCAGCGGGTACATAACCCGGTCCGTCGCCAGGAAGCCGTTGTCGCCGTGCAGCGGCATCGTGGCGTCGCGCCAGGTGTGAGCCTCGTCGACCCACAACGACCAGTCGCCAATGCCAAGGCACCGGATGGCGGCCGCAACCGCGGTGATGGCGAGCAGGGCCCAGAGGTGCGGACGGCGCAGTCGTGTCCGCTCGCTGTCGACGACGACGGTGCGGGTCTTCTCGCGGGGCGAAGCGGGCGGCGCGCTCACGGCGCATCGTGATACCGGACCACGCGCGCGAAGGCACGCTCTCTTCGTCACCGACACGCCGCGTCGACCAACCGGCAGCGTATGGCTACCCTGCGGCGATGCGCGCTCCCGTCCCGCTGGCCCACGCCCACCGATTGCTCAACCACGGCCCCACCACGCTCGTCAGCGCGACGCACGGCGGCCGCCGCAACGTCATGGCCGCCGCCTGGGTGATGCCGCTCGACTTCACGCCGCCGAAGTTCGCTGCCGTGGTCGCGGCGGACACGTTCACGCGCGAGCTGCTGGTCGCCGCGGGGGAATGCGTGCTGCACGCGCCAACGACGGCGCAGACCGGCCTGACCTACGCGCTCGGGTCGTGCAGCGGCCGCGACGGCGACAAGTTCGCGCGCTTTGGCCTGCGTGCCGAGGCCGGATCGGTCGTGCAGGCGCCCATGCTGGCCGGCTGCGCGGCGTGGCTCGAGTGCCGGCGGCTGCCGGAGCCGGACCTGGAAGCGCGCATGGATCTGTTCGTCCTCGAGTGCGTCGCTGCTTGGGCCGACGACGCGCTCTGGCGCGACGGCGAATGGCGCTTCATCGACGGCGGTCCGCGCACGATCCATCACAGCAAGGGCGGCGTGTTCTTCGCCACTGGCGAGCGTTTCGTCGCCCGCAGCTAGCCGAGGTCGCCGAAACGCCGATCACGCCGAAGGCCCGATCTCCCCGAAGGCCTCGTCGGCGAAGCTGAAGTAGCGCGCGTCGCCGACCACGACGTGATCGAGCACCTCGATGCCGAGCAGCCGACCCGACGCGGTCAGCCGGTCAGTCACGGCCCGATCCTCGGCGCTCGGCGCCGGGTCGCCGCTGGGATGGTTGTGGGCGACGACGACGGCCGCCGCGCTCTCGCGGATCGCGGGCGCGAATACGTCGCGTGGATGCGCGCCGACCGAGTCGACGCCGCCGGTGCCGACGACGCGAACCGACAGCACGCGGTTGCGGCGATCGAGCGGCACGACGAAAAAACTCTCCTGGCCGCTGCCGCGCACCGAGTCGCGCACCAGTCGCGCGACATCGCCGCCGCCGCGCACCGCCGCGCCTGGACGCAGGGCCGCTTCCGCGAGCCGGCGCGCCAGCCCGAAGGCCGCGCGCACGGCGGCGGCGCGCGCCGGACCGACGCCGCGCTCGGCCGCCAGTTCGCGCGCGTCGGCGACGGCCAGCCCGGCGACGCCGGCGAAGCGCCGCAGCAACCGCTGCGCTAGCGCCTCCGCCGGCTCGCCGCGAATGCCCGTGCGCAACAGCAGCGCCAAGCACTCCGCGTCCGACAATCGCGCCTCGCCCAACTGCTGCAGGCGTTCGCGCGGACCATCGCCCGCGTGCCGCCGCAACGCCGCCATTACTGTCTCCATGCCCGCATCGTGTCCCGCCGCGCCCCGCCGGTGGCGCATCCGCGGCAACGACGACGCCTCAGTGGCAGCGCGCCGCGGAGTCGGCGCGCTCGGCGGCGCGCAACCAGCCGTCGCGCGCCTCCCCGCCAGCCATCATGCCGGCCGCCACGACGGCGTCCTGCGGCCGACCGACGCGCAACGCCACGGCGCAGGCGGCGGCCAACAGCCGCTCCCGCTCCCCATGGACCGCCAGCGGATCGTAGGCGACGACCCCGGCGACGAAGTCGTGCAGGTCGCGATCGACGCGCCAGAGCTCGAAGCGCGTGTGGCCGTGCGTGGTCTCGCCGCCCGGCCGCTTGGCGAGGCTGGCGAAGGCCTCGACGCCCTGGCTGAAGTACTCGGCCTCGTTGGTCGCGGCGTAGAAGTCGAGGCAGCGGCCCTCGGCCAGCGCCCGCTGGTACAGCGCGCGGATGCGCGCCCGCTGCACCGGCGTGAAGGCGTAGTAGTGCGCCTGGTGCGCGACCTCGTGCGCGAAGGTGTCGAAGCCGAAGCCGTGCGCCTCGTCAAGCGCCTCGATGCCGGTCGCCGCCTGCATGCCGCCGACGCCGCGTACGTCGTCCCAGACACGGCCATCGAAGGTGCGCTTGCCGCGCAGGTTGGCGCGCGCCGCGGCGTCGGTCGTGCGCTCGAGTTCGACGAGCAGATCGTGGCGACCGCCGACGGCGACGAGCTTGGGCAGTTGGCGGGCGAACATCGCGGCGGTGCGGTCGACAACCAACCGCCGCGCAGGCGACAGCGACGCGTAGCCGGGCACGAAGTCGGCGAGCGGCAGGCCGCGCACGTCGGGAGTTGCCCGCGATGCGGCCAGCGCGGCGAACGCGGGGTCGTTCGACGCCATCGCCGACGCGGCCTTCTGCGTGAACAGCGTCTCGCCGAGCAGGCGGTGCGCGATCGGATGCCGCGGCGCTGCCGCCAGCGCGGCGCGCAGCGCGGCGATCGCGGCGGCGCGGTCGCCACGAGCGTTGGCGGTCACCGCGGCGACTAGCTGTGGCGGCACCACGCACGGACTGCCGTCGAGCAGGCCCGAGCCCAGCCGCAGATGCGCCTCGGCGTGCAGCGGGTCGACGGCGAGCACGGCCGCGTAGGCGCCGGCGGCGTCGTCGATGCGCTGTACGCGGAACAGCGCCGACGCCTGCGCGGCGAGCAGTTCGGCCGTCGGCGCGACGCCGGCGGCGGCGACAAAGGCTGCGGCGGCGTCGACGGCCTCGTCGAAGCGACGCGCGCGGATGCGTGCCCGCACCGCGAGCGCCATCGCATCCTGGGCGGCGCGATCGACGGCGAGCGCGGCGTCGGCCCACGCCAACGCGAACGCGCTCTGGCCGAGCATCAGGTGCGTGGCCCCCAATCCGATGCGCGCCGCGGCGGCCTCGCCGTCGAGCACGGCGGCGCGACGGAAGGCCTGCCATGCCCCGCACGGGTCCTCGATGTCGAGCCGATCGCGGCCTTCACGCAGCAGCGCGCTCGCCGGGCGCACGTCGCCGGCGGGCGCGGGCGGCGGCGGATCCTGCGCCGCCGCAGCAACGGCGAACAGGACCGCGGTGACGGCGCGGACGGGCGGGAATTGCAGGTCGAAGCGCAAGGCGGGCGTGGCGGCTCCCGGCGGTCCAAGGGAGCTGCTAGCGGGCTTTCGGCAGTCCGCCCGGGCGGCCTGTCGGCGCGGTCGAACCGCCGACGGCATCGCCCCTTGCAGGCGCGCCGCCGCGCGCCCATGCCGCCGGCGGCGCGCTGTCGCCGCCGGCGCGTCGTCTGGTCACCTCATGCTGCCGGTCACTGCTTGCCAGCAGTGCCGAGCACTTCCAGGCGCTCGACGTCGATCACGCTCATCGCCGAAGTCATCGGCCGCCGGCGCGGGCCCATCAACGCGACCTCGCAGTCGACGAACAGGCCGAGGTCGTAGCGGTTGTTCGAGCAAGCAACCTCGTAAAGCCGTTGGCCACCCTTCTCGAGGTAGTACACGCCGGCGCTGGCGATGCGGCGCTCGTAGCGCAGCCAGCCGATCGACTGGAAGCGCTCGAACGGGTCCTTCTTCTCCGGCTGTGGCGCGTCGCTCGCCGCCGGCTTCGCCTCGCGCACCACTGCGGCGGCTTCAGCGACCCAGCTCTGCTTCTCGATGCGGTTCTTCAGCCCAGCAACGGCGGGCTTGCCTGCCGACTCCGGCCCGAACGAGGCGGCGAGTTTGTCGAGCGACTCGTTGAGCGGCGCGTACTTCTGCTCGTTGATCGGCTTCTTCTGCTCAGCGAGGAATGCGTCCTGCACCGCCTGCACAGCGGCGAGGTCGGCATCGTCCTGCTTCTGCTTGGCGATCTGCGCGGCGATTGCGTCGAGCCGGGCCTTCACCTCCGCCTCGTGCTTCAGCTGCAACTCGGCGTAAGCCTTGGCCGGCGCTGGATCCGCAGCGTCGGCCGCCTGCACCTCGGCCTCGGCGAGCCACGCTTCGATGCCGGCGACGCGAGCGCGATACCACTCGTCCTGCTCGCCGATGACGTGCAGCGCGGCGCCGTTATCGAGCTGCGCGACCGGCGCCTCGCTCGACTTGGCGCGGTAGCGGAACGCCACCTTGACGCCCTTGGTCTGCACGCGGCCATCGGGCGTCATCTCGGTGAACTTCTTGTTCACGAAGCCGATCGGGCCGAGCGGCAACTGCACACAGCGGAAGCCGTTCTCGCTGCGGCCGAGCACGACGACCGTGTCCTTCGTCAGCGATTCGTCGAACACCGGCGGCTGGGCGACCGCGCCGCTCCAGCAGCGCAGCAGCGCCGCGTCGACGACCACGCGGCCGTACGTCGTGCCGGTGGCGGCGGCGGACTCCGCCTTGGCCGCGTCCTTGGCCGGCTCGACGGCAGGTGCTGGCTTTGGATCCTGGGCGGTTGGCGCGGGCGCCGACGCCGGCGCCCCCGGGGGCGGCGCTGCTGGCGACGGCTGCTGGGCCGACGCGAGGGTTGGAAAGGAGAGCGCGACGACGAGAGCCGCACGCGCGAACGAACGACGCGACGCCGCCGCGCCGCACGCTGCGGAATCGACCAATTGGATGACCATGATTTCCTCTTCGGGACTGACCGGAACCAAGCGCGCGCCCGGACAGGTGACCGCCTGCCCGACGCAGGGCACGATGCTACCGGAGCGACGGCGAAAGGCGAGGCTCTGTTGGCCGGCGCCCGCACGGCCGGCCGCGGCCACGGGCAACGGGGTGGCGACAGCGCCCCCGGGCGGCCGGTACCATTCCCCACCATGCCGCGCCTTGTGCTCCTGCTGCTGTTGCTCTGCCCCGCCTGCACCTGGTGGTCGAGCAAGGAGCGGGTGCTGGTCGCCAGCGAGCCACCCGGCGCGGCGATCTGGCTCGATGGCCAGGACACGGGCAAGACCACGCCCGCCACCCTCGACATCGCCGGCCACTTCGGCGCCGACCACGTGCTGGAGCTGCGCAAGAGGGGGTACCGGCCCGCTGTACGCCGCAGCTACCAGTACACCGAAGGGTACACGGTCCGGTGGATCGAAGGCGCGCTCGATGAGCAGTTGCCGGCGCTGCCGATCTTCTGGACCACCGGCGACATGATCTTCCCGTTCGGCGTGCGCCGCGCGACCCTGCCGGCCGAGCACTGCATCGTCCTCGAGCGCGAGAATGCGCCGCGGCTGGGGTTCGACCTGCTCGCCACCAAGCCGGCGGCGCCTGCCCCGGCGCCCGCGGCGGTCGACGCCGGCGTGCGCAAGCCGTGAGGCCGACGGCGTTCCTCGACCGCGACGGCACGCTCAATCGCGAGGTCGACTTCGTCCGCTCGCCGGACCAACTCGTCGTGCTGCCCGGGGTGCGCCTCGCGCTGCATCGGTTGCGCAGAGCGGGCTGGGGCATCGTCGTGGTCACCAACCAGAGCGGCGTCGCGCGCGGCCACTTCGGCGAACGCGAGTTGGCCGCCATCCACGCCCGCCTGCACGACGAACTCGACGGACTGCCCGACGCCTACCTGCACTGCCCCCACCATCCCAACGGCGGCTTCGGCTACGGCCGCGCCTGCGCCTGCCGGAAGCCCGGCGCCGGCCTGCTGCACGAAGCCACGGCGCTGCTCGGCGCCGACCTCGCGCACGGCGCCGTTGTCGGCGACAGCGCGCGCGACGTGCTGATGGCGCGCGGCACCCGCCTGCGCACGGTGCTGGTGCGCAGCGGCAAGCCCGTCGACGAGCAATTGGCGAAGCTCGCCGCGGCCGGGGCGAACCCGGACTTCGTCGCCGACGGGCTGCCGGCGGCGGTCGATTGGCTGCTGGCGCCCTGACTGCTGACGCGCCGCGCCGCTAGCGCCGCGGCGCCGGCGGTCGGCGCGCGGCGATGAGCGATAAGTAGCAGGTCACGCAGCTGATCGCGGACATCGCGACGCCGAAGATCAGGCCGCTGCGGCTCTTGAAGAACCAGTGCGCGCCGAAGCCGATCGCCGCGCCGAGCGAAACGCCCGCGCAGCTGAGGTAGAAGCCCGCCAGGCCGGGCGACCAGCGGGTGTGTTCCTTCTCGGCGGGCGGTGGCGGCGCGGGAGTCATGCGTCACGGGATGTACCGCGACAGCCGGCTTCCGAGCCACGCGCAGAGCCACAGCGGCAGCGCCGACCACAGCCGCCGCGGCAGTTCGAGCTTGGGGTTGCTCGGATGGAACTCGGGCAACTTCGCGCCCTTGCCGAGCAGCATGTAGTCGTAGTGCAGCGGCTCGGCGACGAAACCCATGTTGCGCTTGAACGCGGCCGGTCCCGAGTCCGCGCGGCTGCGGCCGAAGTCGAAGCGTCGGTAGCCCTGCGCCACCGCCCACTCCATGATCGCGCAGTAGATCCAGTTGTTGACGCCGGTCGACTCGACGTCGTCACACGAGCCGGAGTAGTAGGCGTAGACCGTGTCCTTGAAGCAGAAGGACATGACCGCGGCGATCGTGCGACCGGACGGCTCGACGGCGCGGTGGATCACCACCGCCTTGCCGAACTCGTTGACCAGCTCCCGGAACCAGCTCTTCGGCAGGGCCGGCGAGCCAAGGCGCCGCTTGTTGGCGGCGAACAGCGCAAACAACTCGTCGACGCTGCCATCCGGCGTGACCTTGATGCCATACGACTCGCGCCGCTTGCCCGGGATCGCCGGCGCCTTCGGATCGCGAGCGCAACGCGCCTCGGCGCGCGCCTTCTTCGGGATGCGCGCCATCACGTCCTCGACGCGTTCGGGCAGATCGCAACGGAACGTCACGTACAGCGGCGACTGGGGCCGGTTGCCGGCCCGCAGCTCGAGGTGTCGCAGTTCGACGTAGCCGACGCCGAGTTCGCGACCCATCGCGTCGGCGTGCGCCAGCAGAGCCTGCTGCGCCCGCTCGTTGTCGGCGAGCACGCCGCCGTAGACGGCGTATGGCACGCTGATCAGGTTCTTGCCGAGGAACGGGCTCTTGGCGAGGAAGAGCGGCAGCACACCGAGCCAACGGCGGCCCTCCTCGACAACGAGGTGGCACGCCTCGTGGTGGAAGCGCTCGCTGACGACGCGGGCCCAGCCGGTGCGATGGAAGAACGTGCCATGTAGATGGCGGCTGACGTAGCTGTCCCAGCGCGAGTCCTCGCCGGGCAGCAGTTCGCGCACGCGCAACGCCGGCGACGACGGCGGCTCCTCCGGCTCGGCGGGCGCCGACCGCAGCGCGAACTCGACGGCGGCCCGCTCCGGCGCCGGCGGCTCGCCAGAGCCGCGGTCCGGCGGCGCGGCGCCGCCGTGCACGGTGTCCTCGACCTTGTAGTCGCGCAGGTTCGGCGCCTGCGTGAAGATCATGATCTCGCCGATCAGGCCGAGGCCAATCACCTGCACGCCGAACGCCGCGAGGATCGTGCCGATGACGAACGCTGGTTTGTCGCTGAGCGACACGCCGGCAACAATGCGCTCGTACAGGTACCACGCCGCGATCGGAGCGCCGACGGCGATCGCGCCGAAGCCGAGGTAGCCGAAGAAGCGCAACGGCCGCTGCGTGAATCGCGTAAGGAACGCGATGGCGAAGATGTCGAGCAGGCGGCGGAGATAGACCCCGAGCCCATAGAAGCCGGCACGGCCCTTCTCCTCGCGGTGGCGGACTCGCACCTCGACGACGCGGAAGCCCTGCCGGCGCGCCAGCACGGGCAAGAAGCGGTACAGCTCGCCGTAGACGGCCACCTCTTCGAGCACCCGGCGACGGAAGCCGCGCGTGCCAGAGTTGAGGTCGTGGAACGGCATGCTCATGACCACGCGCAGCGCGGCGTTGAACAGCTTCGACTGCAGCTGGTTCAGCCACGGGTCAATGCGCGCGTGCCGCCATGTCGCGACGCAATCGGCGCCGGCCTCCAACGCGTTGACGACCGCGAGCACGTCGTCCGGCTCGATCTGCAGGTACGGCGGCGCGTTGACGACGAGCTCGCCGTGCGCCTTGGCGACGCCGGCGGACAGCGCGATGGACTCGCCGAGACCGCCGCCCTCCAGCTGCACCACGCGCACTGTCCAGCGGCTCGCGGCGTCGCGCAGTTCCTCGTCGAACCGGGGGGTCGGGCCGTCGAGGACGACGATGAACTCGCAACGGTAGCCGCCGGAATGCAGCGACTGGCCGTACGCGTCGATGACGTCGCGCGGATGCCCCTCGGGCCCGGCGATGGCAATGACCACGGAGACAAGCGGCGAGCTCACCGGATTGCCTCCCGCGCCGTGGTGCTGATGCGCTGGCGGAAGAACCGCGAGACCTTGACCTGCAGCTCGGCGAGGAAGCCGAGCAGGAAGACGTTCATGGCCACCAGCATGGCGACCGCGCCGGCGGCGACGGCGGCCATGTCGTGGTCGGTCAGGAACTCCCACGCGCCGGAGCCGCGCAGCTTGAAGAAGCCGAGCAGGAACATCAGCTGCGCCAACAGGAACAGCGGGATCGACAGCAACGTGAACCAGCGAATCGGGTGCGCCGCGAACTGGATCAGCATCTTGATGCCGACCAAGTCGGCCAGGACGCGAAAGACGCGGCCGAGACCGTACTTCGACATGCCGGCGCGGCGCTGATGGTGGCGCACCGGCAGCTCGGTGATGCGCGCGCCGATGCCGGCGCCAAGCGCGGCAAGGAAGCGGTGCATGTCGGAGTACAGGTGCAGGCTGCGGACGACCCAGCTGCGGTACGCCTTGAGCGAGCAACCGGTGTCGTGGATGCGGGTCCCGGTGACGCGCGAGATCAGGAAGTTGGCGATGCGGCTCGGCAGCAGGCGCGTGAACGCGCGGTCCTGGCGCTGCCGACGCCAGCCGCAGACGACGTCGAAGCCCTCGTCGAGCTTGTCGACGAGGCGGCCGATGTCGGCCGGGTCGTTCTGCAGGTCGCCGTCCATGGACACAATCGTCCGACCGCGCGCCGCGCGGAAGCCGGCGGCCATGGCCGCCGTCTGGCCGTAGTTGCGACGGAACATCACCACGCGCAGATTGGAGTCGACGGCGGCGAGTTCGCGCAACGCATCGCGCGTGCTGTCGGAACTGCCGTCGTCCACGAACACGATCTCGTAGGACCGGCCATACAACTGCAGCGCGTGCGTCAACGCTTCGTGCAACGGGCCGACGTTGTCCTCCTCGTTGTAGATCGGGACGACGACGCTGAGCCCGGGGTCGGCGGCGTCGCGCGCGGCAGCGGCTCGGTCGTTCGCGGTCACGGCGTACCCCGCCATCGTGCAGCGACGATGGCCAGGACGCGAGCGTCCGCGCGGCAGAACCGCGCGCCGATTCCGCTGCGACCGGCCATCGCGGTCACCAGCCCCCGCGCGCCCACGCGGCGGTTGCCGCCGCCAGCGCGACGACGAGAGCGCCGAACAGCGAGCGCGCCGAAGGGCGCCGTCTGGCCGGCCCAGGCAGGATGGCGGCGAACTCGCCCGGCAAGCGCGCGTCGGCAGCGGCGAGATCGCCTGCTTCGAAATGGCGCAAGGCCGACCGCACTTCGCCGGGCAAACGCGCGGCGAACTCGTCGCGCAGCAGGTCGGCGACCGTCGACCCCTTCCACTCGCGCACGAGACGAACCGGCGGCGGCGGTTCGGCGCCCCCTGGCGCGCTAGGCACCGGTCGCAGACCGATGCCACCGCGTCCCCATGTCGCCGCTGTGCGTTCGTCGCCTCGCTCGTTCACGCCCGGATTATCGGAACGGAGCCACCGACCGCCTGAGCACAGTGGCCCGCGTGGGGAGCGGCCCATGGCATGCGTGTTTGGCAGTATGGTGGCGCCGTAGCGCGCGTGGGCTACCCTCTGACTGCACTCGCCCTCCATGGAACGCAGCGATCGCATTGCCGTCGTCGGCGCCGTCGACGAGCGCCTGCTCGGCGATCTGCGGCAATTGCCGCTGCGGCCCGAGGTGCGCGCCTGGCGCTCGCTCGCCGCCGACGGCGAGGCAGTGCTGCGCTTCGAGCCGACGCTCGTCGTCGTCGCGCTGTCCGAGGAGCCGGGCGAGGAGATCGGCGCGCTGCGGCTGCTGCGCCAATTGTGGCCCGCGCTCGGCGTCGTCGTCGCCGCCGAGGCCGCGCGGGAGACCGCGGCCGCCGCCGCGGCGACCCGGCTCGGCGCCACCCTGCTGGTCTGGCCGTGCGGCCCCGGCGCGCTCGCCGCCGCGCTCGAGCACGCGCGCCATCGCAGCGATCGGCCGCGCGCCGAGGCCTTCCTCGACATCGCGCACGGGCTAGCGGACGAGATCAACAACCCGCTGTTGTTCGCCTCGGGCTGGCTGCAGTTGCTGCAGGCAATGCCGGATGCGTCGGCGGCCGACCGGCGCGACCAGTTGCAGGCCGCGCTCGACGGCCTCGGCCGCATCGCCGCGGCCGTTGAACGGCTGCGCGCATTGTCGCACGCGGCCGAGGGGCCGCAGCGGCGCGACGAGGTCGATCTCGCCGAACTGCTGCGCGAGGAGCTGGCGCGGCGGCCGCGCACGCCGGACAACGCGCGCGCGACTGCGCCGGCAGCGGCGCACCCGGTCGTCGGCGACCGCGAGCAACTGCGCGGCGCCGTAGCGACGCTGCTGCAGTTCGCCGACGAGCTCGCC
>VGZG01000071.1 GCA_016872675.1 Planctomycetota bacterium | reverse complement strand
CGGCGAGGCTGACTTCATGGCCGTCGGCGGCGAGTTCGCGCAGCAGGCCCGGCGCGCTGCGTGCCAGCGCGCCGGGCACGAACCACGTCGCACGCGCGCCCTTCGCCGCGCAGATCGCCAGCGCCGCGCGCACGCATGCTTCGGCGCGCCGCTCGAGCCGCCGCCAGTGCCGCGGCGCGAGGAATGGCCGCAGCGACTGCCCGATGAACCACTCGCTCGCGTCGAACGCGAGCGCGGCGGTCGCATGCGACGAGACCACGACGCCTCAGCGCCCGAGAACCACTCGGGTTCTCGGAGCACGCGTGGCCGCGCGGGCGTCCACCAGGGGAAATCCGATCGGTTGGAGCATGGTTTCGGCGCAGGCCATCAGCCTTCGATCAGTTCGCGGAACAGCGCCAGCGCATCAGCCTCGGACGGCGCCACCTTGCCGTCCGCGTGCACGGCCAGCTCGGCGGCGGTCATTTCCATGCCGAGAGCAGACCTCCGGCCGGCGCGGATTGCCATACGCCGCCGGGCGGCGGCGCGATTCGCCAACCTTGGCTTGAGCGCGGGCTGGACGGCCCGACAATCCACCGCGCCATGAAGAAGCTCCTGAACCTCGTCCTCCCCGCCATCCTGTTCGCCGCCTGCTCGACCCAGTCGACCGCCGCTCCCGCGCCGTCGCTGCTCAAGAGCAGCTGCGTCCTCTCCGGCGAGCCGCTGAAGGACAGCAGCCCGACCGCCGACTACGCCGGCGGCAAGGTCGGCTTCTGCTGCAAGAACTGCCTCGGCAAGTGGAACGGCATGGACGAGGCCGGCAAGAAGGCCAAGTTCGACGCGGCGAAGTGATCGCCCGCCGGCGACTTCGCCGGCGAAATCGCAGCGGTTCGTTCCCCTGGTGGGCATGGACCACCGCACCAACCAGCGGCGCCGGCTCGGCGCCGCGTTCATTGCCACCCTGACCGCCACCGCGCTCGCCACCGCGCAGACCTGCCCGGACCAGGGCTCGCTGCCGCGGCCGGCGACCATCGAGGCAGCGCCCTTCCCGCTCGGCTGCGCCGCCGCGCCGGACTGGCCGGCGTGGCACCTCTGGACGCCGCCGCACCGCCAACCCGCGCCGCGGCCGGGCTTCACGCCGGGCGATGCCACAGCCCGCGCGCGCGTGCTGGTGCGCTGGCGCTGCACCGGCTGGCTGCTGTGGCCGGTCGCGCCCGAAGCCGTCGTGACGATGGGATACGTGCTCGATCGGCCGGAGTTCGCCTGCGGCGGCACGAACTGAGCGCGGCGACCTCGACGCTACGCGCGGAGCGTCACGCCCTCGCGGCGCGCGAGCCACAGGCTGCAGACGAGGTCGCTGGTGACGTTGGGGATCGTGCGCGTCATGTCGACGAGGCGGTCGACGCCGAGGATCAACGCCAGGAACTCGGCCGGCACGCCGACCTGCGTCAGCACGATCGCCAGCAGCGGGATCGAGCCGCCGGGCACGCCGGCAGCGCCGATCGCGGTCAGCACCGCCATGCCGACGACGAGCGCCTGCTGGCCGAGCGACAGGTCGACGCCGGCGACCTGCGCGAGGAACAGCACCGACACGCCTTCGAACAGCGCGGTGCCGTTCATGTTCATCGTCGCGCCGAGCGGCATGACGAAGCCGGCGATCTCCTTGGGCACGCCGAACTCGTCGGTGGCCGTGCGGATCGTCGTCGGCAGCGTCGCGTTGGACGACGACGTCGAGAACGCGGTGACGATCAGCGTCCGGCAGCCGCGGTAGAAGCGGCCCGGCGACAGGCCGGCGCAGGCCTTGGCGAGGAACGTGATCGCGACCAGCTGGTAGACGATCAGCCCGCCCATCGCCGTCGCGAAGTACAGGCTGACGAGCTTGAGCACGTCGAGGCCGAGCTTGGCGGTGGCGTGGAAGATCAGGCAGGCGACGCCGTACGGCGCGAGCTGCATGACCCAGGCCAGCACGCGCACGCACAGGTCGTAGAGCGCTTCGCACAGGTCGCACAGCGGCTTGGTCTTCTCGCGCGGCGCCCGGATCGCCGCGGCGCCGAGCACGAGCGCGAAGAAGATCAGCCCGAGCACCTTGCTGTTGTCGGCGGCGGCGGCGACGACGTTGCGCGGCACGATGTCGACGAGCATCTGCACCCAGCCGGCCGCCTGCTGGCTCTGGCTGATGCGTTTGCTGGCGTCGCCGGCGTACTGCGCCTTGATCTGTGCTGCGACCTCGGCGGTCACCGCGCGGCCCGGCTCGAACCAGTTGACCAGCAACAAGCCGAGCAACACCGCCGCCGTCGTGGTGACGAGGAACCAGCCGAGCGTGCGGCCGCCGAGGCTGCCGAGCTTGCCGACGCTGCCGAGCCCCGCCACGCCGAGGAACAGCGAGCTGAACACCACCGGCACGACCACCATGAACAGCAGGCTCAGGAACAGGTCGCCGAGCGGCTTCACCGCGCCGTCGGCGAACGCGACGACGCTGGCGTAGGTCCCGGCCGCCGGCTGACCGAGCGGCGGCGCGTACAGCACGTTGAGCGTGACGCCGACCGTCGCGCCGAGCACGAGTCCGAGCAGGATCTTCGTCGGCAGCGACAGGCCCTTGGACGGCGAGGCGGATTCCATGGCGGAGCGCACGGTAGCGAAGCGCGCGTGCGCGCGCCGCTGGGAACCGGCGGACGTGGCACGGCGTCAAGGCGGTTCGCCGCTTGCCCGCCGGCCGCCGCGTGCGATCCTGCGGCGATGCGCGTTCGCACCTTTCCCCACTTTGCCCTCGCTCTCGCCCTCGCCGCCTGCAGCGCGCCGCCGCCGCCGCGGACGCCGACGGCGCTGCCGGCCGCGCTCGGCCAGCAGATCGCCGACGTTGTCGCCGGGCTCGGGCCGACGGCGCGGGCCGCGGTCTGGTTCGGCACGGCCGATGGCGAAGCGCTGCTGGCGTGGAACGCCGAGACGCCGATGCCGGCAGCGAGCGCGATCAAGGCCGCCTATCTGATCGAGGCGTTCGCGGCGCAGGCCGGCGCCGTGCCGACGCTGACCGACCTGCCGCTCGCGCCACCCGCCGGCCTCGATACGCCGCTGCCCGGCGCCGACGCCGTGCTCGCTGACGCAAGCCATCCGGCGGTCGCGCACTTCTCGCCAGCCCAGCGCGCGACGGCGCAGCGGCTGCTCGGCGGCCAGTCCACCCACCGCGTCTGCGAGGCAATGATCAGCAGCAAGGGCGTCGACAACGCAACGTACAACGTCGCCGCCAACCTCGTTACTGCGCGCTTCGGCGGCCCGCCGGCCCTGACGCAGCGACTGCACGCGCGCGACCCGCGCTTCGCCGGCCTGCAGGTCCGCCGCTACATGCTCGCCGACCGCGTCGCGACCGGCGACAACACGGCGACCGCCGCAGCGCTCGCTGCCGTTCACCAGGCGCTCGCCCGCGGCTGCGTGCCGGGCATGGCGACCGCCACGGTCATGGCCTGCCGCCGCGTGCTCGCCGACGGCCTGGACGACGAGGGTCGAGTGGTGTTCCGCAAGGACGGCGCCCTCGACAGCGCGCCGGCGACGCGCACGCGCGCCGGCTGGCGGCAGGGCGCCGATGGCACGCGGGTATTCGCCATCCTGCTGGCCGACGACCGCGCTGGCGCGGCGGTCGGCACGCGGCTCGACGACGCGGTACAGCGCATCGAGGCGCTGCTGTTCGTCAAGCGCTGAGACCGGGGCGGTGGGCACTGCGCCGCGCTGCGCGTAATCTGCTGCCATGCTGCGCTCCCTGCTTGCCACCCTCTGCCTGCTCGCCACGCTGACGGCGCAGGGCGCGCCGGCGCGCAACACGTTGCTGGTGGTCGCCGACGACGTCGGCGTCGATTCCGTCAGTTGCTACGGCCTCGGCAGCAACCCACCGCCGACGCCGATCATCGACGCACTCGCGGCCAGTGGCATCCGCTTCACCAACGCCCAGGCCTGCCCGCTCTGTTCGCCGACGCGCGCCTCGATCCTGACCGGCCGCCACGCCTTCCGCACCGGCGTCGGCGCCGCTCTGATGAACAACGCGCCCGGGCTGGCGGCGAGCGAACTGCTGCTGCCGGAGATCCTGGCGCCCGCCGGCATCGCGAATGCCCTGATCGGCAAGTGGCACCTCGGCGAAGACCTCGGGCCGCTGACGCCGACCGCCGAGGGCTTCGGCACCTTCACCGGCGGCATGGCGGGCACGCTGCCGAGCTACTACTCCTGGCCAAAGGTCGAGAACGGCGTCGCCTCGACGTCGACTGTCTACGCGACCACCGACACCGTCGACGAGGCGCTGGCCTGGGTCGGCGCGACCGCGCAGCCGTGGTTCCTGATGCTCTCTTTCCACGCCGGGCACTCGCCGTACCAAGCGCCGCCGGCCGCCCTGCACACGCAGAATCTGGGCGGGCTGAATCCGTCGACCCAGCCGGTGCCGTTCTTCCGCGCGATGGTGCAGGCGATGGATACCGAGATCGGCCGCTTCCTCGCCACGATCCCGGCCGCGACGCGCGCGAACACCAACATCGTGTTCCTCGGCGACAACGGCACGACCGCGGCAGTGACGCTGCCGCCGTTCAACTCGACGCGCAGCAAGGGAACGATCTACCAGGGCGGCATCCGCGTGCCGCTGATCGTCGCCGGTCCGGCGGTCGGCGGCGCGCCCCGCGTCGAACCGGCGCTGGTGCACGCGGTCGACATGTTCGCGACGCTCGCGGCGCTGCAGGGCGTCGATGCCCGCGCCGCTGTTCCAGCGTCGGTGCCGCTCGACACAATCGACGTCGGCGCCCTGCTCGCCGGCCCCGGAGCCACACCACCGCGCGCGCTCTCGTACTCGCAGCGCTTCAGTGGGTCGCAGGCGATGGCCGCCGCCGGCGACAGCGAGATGGCGCGCAACGCACAGTACGAACTGCTGCGCTTCCGGCTCACGGGCTCCGGCGTGCGCGAAGAGCTGTACGACCTCGCCGCCGATCCGTGGGAGACCACCGACCTGCTGCTGCAGCCGCTGTCGGCGACCGCGGCGGCGAGCTACCGCGCGCTATCGCGCGAGATCGCGCGCCTGCGCGGTCTGCCGTGGAGCGCACAGTACGGGACCGGCTGTAGCGGCGCTGGCCTCGCGCCAGCGCTGCAGGTGGTCGCCGGCAGCGTGCCGCAGCCGGGCGCGACGTTCACGCTGCGCATCACCAACCTGTCGCTCGCCGCACCGGTGAGCGTCGTCGCGATCGGCTTCTCGGATTCGACCTGGGCAGGGGTGCCGTTGCCGTTCGGCCTCGGCGCGATCGGCATGACCGGCTGCACGCTGTGGACCGATCCGGCGATCACCAGCGTCGTCACCACCGTCGCCGCGTCGGCGACGGCGCCGATCGCGCTGCCCAACAGCCCGTCGATCGTCGGCGCCGGCTTCTACGCGCAGGCCTTCCCGCTGGCGCCGAGCGCCAATCCGGCCGGCATCCTGGCGACCAACGCCATCGCGGCGCTGGTCGGCAACTGACGCGCCGGCGCGACCGCGACTCAGCGCCCGCCGAAGCGGTCGCGCACGATGACCAGATGCGGGTCGCGGCGGTCCGGCCGACGCGCGCTGCGTTCGAACATGTCGGCGACGGGCGCGGCGATCTCGAACGTGGAGAAGGCGAACTGCACGCGGATCTGGCCGACGGCGTCGCTGTCGATGCCGCCGCGGCGGCAGACGTGCGCCATGACGCGGCGTGGGTCGGCGCCGTCGCGGCTGCCCCAGTTGATGCGGAAGCGCTGGAAGGCGCCGCCATCGCGGTCGCGGTTGCCGTACGGCCCGCGGCCCATCGACTCAGGGGCGGCCTGGCGCTGCCATGCTGGCGGTGCGCCGGCCTTGCCGCGCTTCCCAGGCGCGAGGCGGCGGACCGGCGGCGCCTCGGGCGCGGATGTGGTCGCGGCGGCGGCGGCGGGCATCACGGCCTTCGCGATCGGCGGCGACGAGGTCGGCGCGTCCGTGGTTGCGGCTGCGGCCGGCGCCGCGGCGTCGCTCGCGGCGACGGGCACTGGCCCCGTCGCAGACTTCGATCCCGCCTTCGCCGCGCCGGCCGGCGGCACGTCGCGTTCGACCGCGACGGCCGATGGCTCGCACGGACCGGTCGCCATCTGGCCGAGCAGCATGGCGACGACGGCGGTCGCATCGCGGCCGGCCAGCAGGTTGTCGGCGATGGCGCGTTCGGCGGTTCCCGGCGGCGGCGCCGACGCGAGCGCGTGCGCGGCGCGATCGCCGGCCTGCTCGAGACGATGCGCGCGCACCTCGGCGGGGCCGGGGCAACCCTCCCACCGCTCCTTCACGCGCGCTTCGTGGAACAGGCGGCGCGCGAAGTTGGCGCGCGACTTGACCACGAACATGTAGCTGCGGCCCTTCTGGCCGGCACGGCCGGTGCGGCCGCTGCGGTGCACGTAGGTCTCGGCGTCGATCGGCGGATCGAAGTGCACGACCGACGTGACGTCGGAGATGTCGAGACCGCGCGCGGCGACGTCGGTGGCGATCAGCGTGTGGATCGCGCCGCGGCGGAAGGCCTGCAGCGTGCGCGTACGCTGCGCCTGCGCGAGGTCGCCGTGGATCGGCATCGCCAGGAAGCCGTCGCCGGCGAGTTTGTCGGCGAGCGCCGAGGTGCCTTCGCGCGTGCGCACGAACACCAGCGTGCGTTCGTCGCCGGCGAGCAGCAGCAGGTTGACGAGCGCGGCGTAGTGGTCGCGGGCGCCGACCTTGAGCGCGATGTGCTCGATGTCGCCGTGCGCCGCGCCGGCAGGCGTGCCGGCGACGAGGATCGGCGAGCGCTGGAAGCGGTCGGCGAGCGCCTGCACGTTGGGCGAGAACGTCGCCGACACGAGGTGCGTGCGCCGCTCCTGCGGCAGGGCGGCGAGGATGCCGTCGAGCTCGTCCTTGAAGCCGAGGTCGAGCATCTGGTCGGCCTCGTCGAGCACGAGCTGCTTGACCCAACCGAGGTCGAGCGCGCCGCTGCCGACGTGGTCGAGCAGGCGGCCGGGCGTGCCGACGAGCACCGCCGGCCGGCGTTGCAACTGCACCTGCTCGCGCGCCACCGACGTGCCGCCGGTGACGACGCCGCAGCGCGCGCCCGGCACGTCGGCGAACAGCCACGACAGCTCTTCCTTGACCTGCGCGGCGAGTTCGCGCGTCGGCGCGACGACGAGCGCGAGCGGTCCGCGCCGGTCCTGCGCCAGCGCGCCGTCGGCGAACGACCGCGCCAGCGCGATGCCGAGCGCGACGGTCTTGCCCGAGCCGGTCTGCGAGCGGATGCGCAGGTCGCGCACACCGTCGTCGGCGGCGAGGATGCCCTGCTGCACGGCGGTCAGCGCGGCAAAGCCGCGGCGCACCAGCGCGGGCCGCAGCGCGTCGGGTACCGCCGCGAACGGCGCCGCGGCGCCAGCGTCGGCGCTCAAGCGGACACCGGCTTCTTCAGCGTCAGCACGCGGACCGCGAGTACGCCGAGCGTGACGCCGGTCAGCGGCAGCACGAACTCCAGCATGACCTTGGCATAGCCTGCGGTCGCTTCGTGCTTGGTCTCCGACAACACGAGGTAGGTCGTGTATGCGACGTAGTACAGCAGGAAGAGCGCGCCCTCCCAGCGTGGGATGACGAAGCCGCGCACGAACACCGGCAGGCATGCGACGGCGACCGCGACCATCACCGGCAGGTCGTAGCCGACCATCGATTCACGCACGGAAAGGCCGGCGGGCGACAAGAGTCCGGACAGCCCGAGCACACCGAGGATGTTGAACAGGTTGCTGCCGACGACGTTGCCGACGGCGATGTCGCGCTCGCCCTTGAGGGCGGCGGTGACGGACGTGGCGACCTCCGGCAGCGACGTGCCGGCGGCGACGATCGTCAGGCCGACGACGACCTCGCTGAGCCCGGCCCAGGTCGCGAACGCGACCGCGCCGTCGACCAACCACTTGGAGCCGATCGCCAGCATGGCGAGGCCGGCGACGACGAAGCCGATCGCACCCGCGAGGGTTTCCTTGCCGGCCGCAGCGCCCGCAGCGCCGACGGAACCGCCGCTGTGCAGCGGGTTGGGGTCGATCGGCGCGTCGCCGCCGAACGCTTCCTCGTACTCCGCCTTGACCGCCTTGGTCTCGCGCAGGCTGACGCGCACGATCCAGGTGGTGTAGGCGACGAGGCAGGCGGACAGGATCGCGCCGTCGACGCGGGTCAGCTGGCCGTCGCGGGCGATGGCCCACAGCGCGACCGACACGCCGATCATCAGCGGCACGTCGCGGCGCACGAGCTGCTGCGCCACCAACAGCGGCGTGATCAGCGCCGACGCGCCGAGGATGAACAGCACGTTGAAGATGTTGCTGCCGACGACGTTGGCGATCGCCATGTCGGCCTTGCCCGACCACGCCGCCTGCACGCTGACGGCGAACTCCGGCGCGCTGGTGCCGAACGCGACGACGGTGAGACCGATGACCAGCGACGACACGCCGGCGGCGGCGGCGACGCGCGACGCGCCCTTGACCAGCCAGTCGGCGCCGAGGACGAGCAGCGCCAGACCGATCGCGAACAGCACTCCAGTGAGCATGGGGGCGAAGAGGGTAGCGACCGGCGCGCGATGCGCCCATCGCAACCCGCGGAATGCGCGCGTCGGGGCGCAGTTCGCGGCGCCGCGCGATCCCGCGAGCGCGCGCGACCGCAACCGCGCCCGTTGCCTTGACGACCTTCCGGCATCTAGCCTGACCGCGTGGCCCCCGTCTGCTTCCTCACCGGCGCGAGCGGCTTCGTCGGCCGCCACCTTGCGCCGCTGCTGGCGCGCGACTTCCGCCTGCGCGCGCTCGTGCGTCCGGGGCAGGACGTGCCGTGGCTGCGCGACCTCGACGTCGAACGCGTCGAAGGCCGCCTCGCCGACCGCGACGCGCTGGCCCGCGGCTGTCGCTCTGCCGACGCGGTCGTGCACCTCGCGGCGCTGGTGTCGTTCCAACCGGAGGAGCGCGGCGCGATGTTCGCCGCCAACGCCGTCGCCACCGGCGACCTCGCCGATGCAGCGCTCGCCGCCGGCGTCCGGCGCATGCTGCACGTCTCGACGATCTCGGCCGTCGCGTACCGCGACCGACCCGAGGCCGTCGACGAACGCGCGCCGTTCAACTTCGGGCCGCTGTACATCGGCTACTGCGACAGCAAGTTCGCCGCCGAGCAGCGCGTGCTCGCCGCGTGCGCGCGCGGGCTCGACGCGGTGATCGTCAACCCGCCGTCGATGTACGGCGCCGGCGACCGCCGCAAGGGGGACGACTCGCTGCTGACGGCGGTGATGACCGGCCGCGTGCGCTTCGCGCCACCGGGCGGGCTCAACGTCGCCAACGTCGTCGACGTCTGCGACGGCATCATGCGCGCGCTGCGCACGGGACGGCGCGGCGAACGCTACCTGCTCACCGGCGAGAACCTGACCGGCGCGCAGTTGCTGGCACGCATCGCCAGCGTCGTCGGCGGCGCGGCGCCGCGCCGTGTCGCCCCGCGCGCGCTGGTGCAGACTGCGGCACGCGCGCTGCGCTGGAAGGAACGGTGCTTGGGCAGCCGACCGCCGCTGACCAGCGAGATCCTGACGCTGGCCGGCAAGTTCCTCTGGTTCGACGCCGGCAAGGCGGCGCGCGAGCTCGGCTGGCGCGCCGGGCCGGTCGACGCCGGCATCGCCGCGGCTTGGCGCGAACTGCGAGGCGGCTGACGGCGGAGACGTCGTGCGGCCAGCGGCTGCCGGGCGCAGCGTGGTCGCCGTGGCGGCGGAGCGGGCGCACGATCCGCGCAAAAATCGCGACCACGATGCCACCGCCCGCGCCGACGCGGCCCCATTGCGTCGTGCGGGGGATGGCGTCGCGGGCGCACCACCGCGCCGACCCTTCCCCGCGTCCGAGGCCTTTGCCTCGCCTGCCCAGGAGCCGTGCCATGCCGACGTTCCACCGAGTCCTACCGCCCTTCTTCGGCGCCATCGCCGCGTGTCTCGCTGCGTCCCTCGCCATCGTGGCCGCGCCTGCGCAGGGCGACTGCCCGCGCGCCATGGCGGTGCGCGTGCCGCAGGTGATCCAGTACGGCGCCGTCGTCGCCTGCAGCGGCGTCACCTACCAGACGGGCGGCATCAGCCTGTCGACGACGACCGGCTGCCCGTTGTTCGCGACCATCGTGCCGGAGCACGACGACGTGCACCCGACGGACAAGCGCACCGAGGTCGTGCAGACCGGTTCGCGCCCAGGCGTGATCGCGTACTTCGCGTGCGAGACCAGCTACCTGCTGTTCATCCCGTGGAACTCACGCTGCCGGCTGCAGCAGGAATCGCCGTACGGCGTCTACCCGCTGCTGATCACCGTCGCCTGCCGCAACCCGTGAGCGCCATGGCCACGTCCATGAAGACACCCGCGCAGATCCGTCAGGGCCGCGCTGCCCTGCTGTTCGCCGCATTGCTGCCGCTGCTCGCTTTGGTCGGCGCCCTCGCGGCCGTGAAGATCGCCGCGCCGGCGGCGCCGCCGGCTCCTACCGCCGAGTCGCCGCCAACGGCGATGGTGGCGACGCTGGCGCTACCGGCGCCGGCGACGCCGCCGCGCGTCGCCGCCGAGCCGCCGGTCGCCGCGCCGGCGCGCACCTTCGACGATCGCATCGATGAACTGGTCGCGCTCGGGCGGCGGACCGCCGAGCGCGCGCAGGACGACGACCACGACGGCGCGGCAGCCAGCGACCGCGAAGCGCGCGCGCGCTTCGACGAGTTGATGGCAGCGTTCGCCGACGCTGGCGAACGCGCGCTGCGCGGGCTGGTTGCGGCCATCGACGCGCCGGTCGATGGCTTCGTGCAGGGCCGCGAGTTGGTGCTACAACTCGTCGTGGTCACCGCGTGCGCACGCCGCGCCGCCGACGCCGACGCGAGCGGCGACCGTTCCCCCATCGACCGCTTCGTGCACGACGTGCTGGCGGCGATCCCGGCGAACGCGGCGATGGCCGTCGTCGGCGAGCGCGCGCTGGCGCGGCAACCGCACTTGCGGCTCGCGCACGAAACGGCCGTGCTGCGCCTCGTCGAGCTCGCTGGCGCCGGCGCCGTGCCACAGGCGACCGCGACGGCGCTGCTGCTGACGCTGTGGGACAACCTGCAGCGCTTCGGCGAGCGATCTTCGGCAGCGCTCGCTGCGCTGGCGCTGGCGCTGGTCGACGGCGCCGACCCGAGCCAGCGTCTCGCCGCGTGCCGTCATCTGCTGCGCGACCCGCGCTACCGCGCCATTGCGCTGGCGTCGCTGCAGACCCGCGGCGACCGCGCGTTCGTCGCCGACGTCGCCACCGCCGTCGCGCAGGACCTGCCGGTCGACGACGCGCTCGGCGTCCTGGCCGAACTCGGTCCGACGCTCGGCCGCGCGCCGCACGCCTACCTCGTCTGCGGCCATCGCGACCCCGATGTGGTCGCCGACGCCTACCGGCGCCTGCTCGCCGACGACGTGCAGCCGGACCGCCGCGCCGACCTCGTCGCCGGCGTCGGCATGGCGCGCACCGCCACCGGGCTCGACGTCGCGCGCACCGCGCTCGCGCACGACCCGTCGCCGGCGGTGCGGCTGCAGGCGGTGTTCGCGCTGACGGCGAACGCGGACCTCGAGACTGCGCTCGCCGCGCTGCTGCAGGCCGCCGATGACGCGGCGCTGACTGCCGATCCGCTGCGCTGCGACGGGCTCGCCTACGCGTTACAGAACCTCGAACGGCACGGCGATGCCGACGCGATCGACCGGGCAACTCGGCGGCTCGGCGCCTTGTCGTTGTCAGCGAGCGGGCGGGCAGCGCTCGCCGCGATCCGCGAGCGCGCTCTGCCCGGCGGCGGCGCCAGCGCGCCAGGCGGGGGCCGCTAGTCCGCAGTCGCCCGCGAGGGGGCGGCCAGCAGGCAGCCGGCCCCGAAGGCAGCCGGCTCGTCGCGGTTCACTTCTTCTTCTCGATGTGCTTGGTGTGCTTACGCACGCGCGGCGAGTACTTCATGAGCTCCAGCTTGTTGGTGCCGGGCTTCTTCATGATCGTGTAGTTGCGGTCGCCGGTCTCTTCGCAGACCAGGAACACGATCTCTTTCTTCTTCTTCTGCTTGGCCATGGCTGCTCTCGGCGGCCGAACGTGGCCGCGGGTTTGGGAGGGCCGAGGAGAGTAGCGACGGCCTCCGCCCGCGCAAGGGTCTGCGCCCCCCCGGGGGACCGCAGATCGAAGATCGTGGGCCGCAGTTCGCCCGCTGTCCCCGGCTCGCCGGTGTCAGTACTCCAAGCGCAGCACCGGCATCTGGCCGACGAATGGCGGCCATGGCGACGTCGTCGCGCCGGCCGGAAAGTAGATGGAGTTGCAGCGGTTGCCGACGCCGGCGGCGCCGACGACCAGGACGAGGCCGTTGGCCAGTGACAGTGGCAAGCCCGGGCGTGTCGAATCGACCCAGCCGCCCTGCACGGCGAGCTTCAGGCCGAGCGCCGCCGTGCCGGGGATCGGCAGCGTGCTCGCGAACTTGCCGAAGCTGTCCGTCGTGCCGCTCCAGGTCGCGTCGAGCGGCGCCCACTGCCGGCAGCCGGCGAGGCCCGGGTCGACGACCGCGAGGTCGCCGCCGAAGCCGAGGAAGCCCGCGCCCGGCGCGCGCGCCTGGGCGTCGAGGCCAGCCCACATCAGCACGAGTCCGGTGGTGGCGCCCGCCGTCGGCAGCGCGCCGGTGAGTTCGAAGGCCGCCGTGCTCGGCACCGCCGGGCCGCCTGCGGCGGTCCAGCGCAGCAGCGTCGGTTCGCTGCGCGTCGTGCACGAGCCGTCGCCGACGCTGGCGACGTAGCCCTGGTCGGCGCCGCCGGTCTGCCAGACTGCGTCGACCCAATGCTCGCCGCTGACCTGCAGCGGCGCGTTGCCGACCTCGAACTCGAGGAACAGCGTGCCAACGCCGACTGGCAGCGGCGCGCTGAAGACGATGTGCGCGAGGTCGGCGCCGACGATGGTCGCCGCGCCCGGCGCGGCCACCGCCGCCGAGGTCACGGCGGCCGGGCCGAAGACGGTCAGCAGGTTGGTCGGCCGGTTCATCGACAGTGGGCCGCCGTAGCTGGCGGCGAGCCCGGTCGCCATGCCGCCGCGCACGGTCAGCGTGCGCGTGATTGGCGCGTAGGCGACGTCGCCAAACAACGTCGGCCGGCGCAGCCAGAGTCCCGTCAGCGACTGGCCGGCGAGGCCGGCGGGCAACAACGCCGCGTCGACGAACACCTGCAGCGTGCCGTGGCTCCAGCGCAGCGGCATCGCCACCGCCGCATTGCCGGGCAAGTTGGCGCACAACGACGGCACGACGGCAGACGTCTGGGCGGGTAGTTGCGCGGCCAGGAGGCACGCGGCGGCGAACAGCGAAGGCGCGGGCCGGCGGCCCGACGACGGGTTTCGATCCTTGCGCATGGCGCCCGTGGCATCGGCATTCCACCGCCTCCGACCGTAGCGGATCCATGCCTTCGGCAGGACGCGCGCCGCGCCGCGTGGCCTGCGGTGGCGCACGTTCTACGGGCCGCGACCGCGCGGTCGGGGCCGCGCGGTCCGGCGCGCACCGCCCCGGCGCGCGCGAACCAGCGAGGCCTTCGCCGCCAGCCCCCGCCGGCGGGGTAGCCAGGAAAGCGAAAGGGCCCGGTCCCCACCGGGCCCTCTCTGGGGTCGTCCGCAGACTCGACTCCCTTCCTCCACTCCTGTCCCGCCCCTGGTATCGGCAGGCCGCCGCCGCCAAGTTGAGGACTTGTCGCCGCACGCCCCTTGCCACAGGGCGCCGCGGTGCCCAACCACGCCCTGTCCCGCCACGCCACACGCACAACCCGCCATGACCGCCTCGGCTCCTCTCGCGACGATCGTCACCGGCAGCAGCCGCGGCATCGGCAAGGCCATCGCCGAAGCGCTTGCCGCCGCCGGCCACCGCCTGCTGCTGGTCGCGCGCGACGACGCCGCCCTGGCAGCGATCGCCAGCGACCTGCGGGCGCGCGGCGCCAAGGCGGCGACATGCGCGCTCGACTTGCGCGACGAGAACGCCGCTGCCGCCGCAGTCGCCGCTGCCCGCGCCGCCTTTGGCCGCGTCGACGTGGTGATCAGCAACGCTGGCACGGCGCCGTCCGACAAGGTCGAGAACACGAACCAAGCCGACCTGCACGAAGCGTTCGACCTGCACGTCGGCGCGCCGCTGGCGTTCGCGCGCGCGACCGCCGCCGACTTCAAGCAGCAGGGCTCCGGCTGCCTCGTGCACCTCGCGTCGACCGCCGGCCTGCGTGGCTATCCGTTCACCAGCGCCTACACCGCCGCCAAGCACGGCATGGTCGGCCTGGCGCGCGCCCTGCACGCCGAACTCGGCCCCGCCGGCGTGCGCGTCTACGCCGTGTGCCCGGGCTTCGTCGACACCAGCATCACCCGGCGCGCCGCCGCCGCCATCGCGGCGCGCGGCAAGATCACCGCCGACGTGGCGCTGCAGCGCATGGGCGCGCAGAACCGCATCGGACGCATGCATTCCCCCGAAGAGGTCGCCGCAGCGGTGGCGCAGCTGCTGCGCGACCGGCCCGCCGGCTGCGTTTACGATCTCGACCGCGACCCGCCGGCGTTCGTCGACTGACGCCACCCCAATCCCCCATGAGCCAATACGACTTCCGCTTCGAGAAGGGCAGCGACGGCGTCGCCGTGCTGACGCTCGATCGCCCAGACACGCTCAACTCACTGACGTTCGACATCTACGCGCAGCTCGAGCGCCTGTTCCTCGAGCTCGACGGCGACGAGACCGTGCGCGCGATCGTGCTGACCGGCCACGGCCGCGGCTTCTGCAGCGGCGGCAGCGTCGAGGAGATCATCGGCCCGCTGCTCGAGACCAACCTCGACGGCACGCTGCGCTTCACGCGCATGACCGGCGCAGTGGTGCGCAACATGCTGCGCCTGCGCCAGCCGATCGTCGCCGCCATCAACGGCGTCGCCGCCGGCGCCGGCGCGGTGCTGGCGCTGGCGAGCGACCTGCGGGTGATGAGCGAACAAGCGAAGTTCGCCTTCCTGTTCACCAAGGTCGGCCTGACCGGCGCCGACATGGGCGCGGCGTGGCTGTTGCCCAAGGTCGTCGGCACCGGCCGCGCGATGGAGTTGCTGATGCTCGGCGACAAGGTGACCGCCGACGACGCGCTGCGGATGGGCCTCGCCAACCGCGTCGTGCCCGCCGACCAGGTGCTCGCCGAGGCGCTGGCGCTGGCGCGGCGGCTTGCCGCCGGCCCGGGCCTCGCGCTCGGCATGACCAAGAAGATGGTCTGGAACGAGTGGCCGATGGATCTTGAGGCCGCGATCGAACAGGAGGCGCAGGCGCAAGCGCTGCTGCTGCGCGCGCACGACCACCGCGAGTTCTACAACGCCTGGATGGAGAAGCGCGAACCGCGCTTCCTCGGCCGATGAATCCCGACCTCTGGCTGCCCGACAGCGACCTCGATCCCGCGCACCGCGCCTTCGCGCAGCGCATCCGCGCGTTCGCGCACGACAAGCTCGCGCCGCACGCGCGCGCGATCGACGAACAGCGGACGTTCCGCCGCGAGATGGTGCGCGACCTCGGCGCCGCCGGCGTGCTCGGCGGCCCGCTGCCGGTCGCCGTCGGCGGCGGCGGCTGGAGTCCGCTGCAGTTGGCGATCGCGCACGAAGAACTCGGCGCCGCCTGCGGCAACGCCCGCGGCTTCTGCGCCGTGCAGACCGGCCTCGTCGCCGACACCATCGCGCGCCACGGCACCGACGCGCAGCGCGGCCGCTGGCTGCCGGGCCTGATCGCCGGCGAGACGATCGGCTGCTTTGGACTCACCGAGCCTGACGCCGGCAGCGACATCGCATCGCTGCGCACGCACGCCGAGCCGCAGCCCGACGGCGGCTACCGCGTCCGCGGCCGCAAGCACTGGATCACCAACGGTGGCGTCGCCGAGGTGCTGGTGCTGTTCGCCACCGTCGATCCGGCGGCGGGACGCAACGGCATCACCGCGTTCCTCGTCGACACCGCGCGCGCGGGCCTGCGGCGCGAACCGATGCCCGGCGTCGAGCTCGGCCACCGCGGCAGCGACCACGCCGTGCTGACGTTCGCGGACTTCCGCGTCGAGGCGAACGAGGTGCTCGGCCCAGTCGGCAAGGGCTTCGGCATCGCCATGAGCGGGCTCGCCGTCGGCCGCGTGTCCGTGGCCGCCGGCGCCTGCGGCCTGCATCGCGCCGCGCTCGCCGAAGCGGTGGCGTTCACCACCGGCCGGCAGCAATTCGGCCAGCCGCTGGCGCAGTTCCAGATGGTGCAGGAGCGCCTCGCCGACATGCTGACCTCGCTGCACATGACGCGCGGGCTGGTGCACCGCTGCGCGCGCCGGCGCGCCGAGGGCACCGAGACGCACGCTGACGTCGCCATGGCCAAGCTCGCGGCGACCGAGGCGGCGGCGCGCGCCTGTGAGGAGGCGGTCATGCTGCACGGCGCGCGTGGCTACAGCAGCGAGCGCCCGGTCGAGCGCCTGTGGCGCGACGTGCAGGCCCTGCGCATCTACGAGGGCACGTCGCTGATCCAGAAGTCGATCCTCGGCCGCATGCTGGCGACGCCGCCGAAGTGACGCGGCGGCGGGCCGACCAGTCGGCCACGGCGATCAGCGGTTGTCTGAGCGCGTG
>VGZG01000070.1 GCA_016872675.1 Planctomycetota bacterium | reverse complement strand
CACTTCGCGCGGCAGCGCGCGGCCGGTCAGGTCGGCGACGGCACGGGCCCGGGCCCAGGCCGCCTTCGCCGCCGCCGCGTCGCGAGCGCTCTCGGCGACGTAGGCGTCGCGCACGGCGCCGAGCAGCGGATCGCCGAGGTCGAGGAAGCGCCGCTCCGCCGGCGCTGGCGCGATCCCCTCGGCGACGTCGCGCGCGATCGCCGCCGCAGCCTTGGCCCACGCGTCGGCGTCGCCAAGCGCCAAGGCGGCAAAACCGACCGCCCAGGTTGCCGCCGGCGTGGTCGCCGCGTCGGCGTCCGCGAGGATGCGCGCGTAAGCCCGCTGGCACTCGGCGCCGTCGAGGTCGCCGTCGGCGAGGGCGCGCACCGCCGCCGCCGCGTCGGCCGGCGGTCGGTTGGCCGCAAATCCGACTGCCAGCGCCGTCGCCACCGCGAGGGCGAAGGCGAGCAGCGGCTTGGTCACCACCGGTTCCTTGCCGGCGACTCCGGGCAGGGGTGCGGCCATGTTCTGCCGCATCGTCGGCGACCGCGTGCCCAGCCGCAACGGCGCCGTCAGGCGGGCGCGCGACCGCCCGGGCGCAGGACTTCCCGAGGTGGCCGAATCTGCTAGAGTCTGACGCTCGCAATCTGGCTGCGGCCTGCTCCGGGCGTAGACGGTCGGATGCCGGCGTCGACGCATGGCCGTCGAGCCGGGATCTCCGCCTGGAACGGCTCGCGGCCGCCAAAGACCCCAACCCATGACTGCCAAGACGACAAAGAACGCGACGAAGAAGGCCAAGGCCAAGGCCAAGATGCCTGCGCGCGCCAAGCCGGCGACCAAGACGAGCACGACGACGAAGCCGGCCAAGGTGGCCATGACGCCCGCCAAGAGGGGCATGGCGCCCGCGACCGCCAGGGCGCAAACGCGCTCCGCCTTCGTGCCGCGTGCGGTCGCGATGATCGACGACGACGACGTTTTGATGGCCCATGGCGGCGGCGGCGGCGGCTACGGCCGCTGCGGCGGCCGCCTGCTGTCGAGCCGGCTCGAGCAGGACCTCTGCAACCGCCTGGGCATGGCCGGCGTGGTGCATAGCCACAGCCCGCGCCACTACGAGATCCGCCTCGAGGACGGCAAGGTTGCCGCCTACGCGCCGATGATCGTGCTGCGCGGCCGGGGCCGCGAGGGCAAGGGCGTGGTAATCGAGGCCATCGAGGACGGTTCGGCGACGATCCTGCAGAAGATCACCGCCTTCCGCAGCCAATACGGTGCGGAGTTCTACGTGATCATGGTCGGGCCGGACGAAGCGCTCGACGAAGCGCCGTTGTCGACCTACGACGAGTCGTGCTCGGCGATCAACGTCAATACGCTGATCGCACGCCTGGCCGAGTGACCGGCGGATCCGCACGAGCGTCGCGGCGGACCGGGTCAACTACTGGCGGCGGGGGTAGCGTGCGGGTACCGTCCCCGCCCCTCTTTTCCGAACCACCCCCGACCGGGCCACGACGTTGACCGCCGACCTCGTCCAGCAAGCGCGTTCCCTCCAACTCGACGCCCTCGAATCCTCCTGGGGGCAGGCTGTCCGCGATCCGGTCGCCGACGACGCCCCGCGGTACGCGAGCGTCATCGACGCCCTCTGCGACAAGGACATGGCGAGCCGCGCGCTCGGCATGGCCGCCGCCATGATCGACGCGCTCGCTGGCAGGGGCGACGTGCAGGCCGCGCTCGAGTTCGGCTTTCGCGTGATGCGCAAGAGCGCGCACAACGACGCGCTCGCCAAGGCCATCGTCGCGCTGATCGACAAGCGCTGGGGCGACGAGAGTTGGTTGCCGGTGCTCAAGACCCGCAGCGGCCTCGACACGGCAGTCACCGTCCACTCGATCCTCGACTTCGACCGCCTGCGCCGGTTCACCAAAGGTCATGTCGTCTACCACGCCGCCGGCTGGGGCGAGGGCACCGTCGAGGACTTCGCCGGGCCGACTCAGGAAGTGACCGTGCTGTTCGCCACCGGCCGCCGCGAGTCGTTCCCACTCGACACGCTGCTGTCGCGGTTCAAGCCGCTCGACCAGAACGACCTGCGCGCGATGAAACTGCAGCGCATGGACGCGCTGCGGGCCGAAGCCGAGAAGCAGCCGGCCAACCTGATCCGGCGCGCTGCGACGATGTACCGCGGCACGATCGGCAGCCAGGAGCTCAAGAAGGAGCTGTGCCCGGCGGTCGTGCCGGAGAAGGAATGGGCGTCGTTCTGGAAGCGCGCCAAGACCGACGCGGCCAAGGATCCGTGGCTCAAGGTCGAGGGCTCGACGACGCGCCCGGTATTCGTCGTGCGCGACAAGCCGGTCAGCCTCGTCGACGAGGCGACGGTCTCGCTCGGCCACCAGAACGACTTCGGCCAGAAGGTCGCCTGCCTGCGCGAGTACCTCGCCCGCAGCGAGGACGCGGAGATGAAGAACCAGATCCTGCAGCTGGCGACGAAGGTCGTCGAGCAGGCGATCGAGGAGAAGAAGGCCAGCCACGCGCACATCCTCGACGGCATCCTCTTCCTGGAGCAGAACGGCCACCGCGCGTCGGCGCCGGCCGCCCAGGAAGTGAAGGCGCTGCTGGTCAAGGAGGACGGCGCGTTGCGTCCCGCCGCGATCGACCGGCTGGCCACGCAGGCCTCGCGCGAGCACGCCGTCGAACTGCTGCCACAGGCGCTTGGCGACAACTGGGCCGACCAGTGCGCCGTCATCCTGACCGAGTGGCCCAACTCGGTGCTCGAGAACGTCGTCGACAAGCTGGTGCAGCAGGGCAGCGGCATGCTCTGCCTGCCGCACTGGGACCGCATCGCGCCGTACCCAAGGCGCTACCCGCTGCTGACGTATCTGCTCGGCAAGCTGTGGGGCGACGGCGCCTTCACCAAGGCGCAGAACGCGCCGAACGCGCTCACCGTCGGCCGCGTCCTGCTGCACCTCGCGCGCATCCTCAACGAGGACCGCAAGAAGAACCAGATGCACAGCCGCCTGCTGGGCCGCCTCGCGAGCCTGCTGACCGGCAAGCGCGGCATCCTGCCGCGCGCCATGGAAGGCATCTCGCGCGACGACCTCGCACAGTACCTCGGCATCGTGCAGCGCGCCGGCGACGACTTCTCGGCGGACATCGCGCTCACTGTCGAGCGCGCGGTCGCCGCGCTGTACCCCGATCTGCACGCTGAGCCCGAACTGCCGTACTGGGAGAAGGACAACATCTTCACGACGCGCGACGGCCTCCGCCGCATCAAGGAGGAGTACCGAGTGCTCGTCGAGGAGAAGATTCCCGCCAACAGCAAGGCCATCGGCGCCGCCGCGGCGCTCGGCGACCTCAGCGAGAACAGCGAGTGGGAGTCGGCGATGGAGGAGCAGCGCAACCTCACTGGCCGCGCCCAGGACATGGACGCGCAGATCCGCAGCGCGCGCCTCATCGAGGAGCAGGACGTGCCGACCGACCGCGTCGCGCCGGGCGTCAAGATCACGCTCGCTGAGACGGCCAGCGGCAAGCAGATCAGCTACCGCGTGCTCGGCCCGTGGGACGTCATCGACGACAACACGATCAACTACATGGCGCCGATCGCGCAGGGCCTGCTCGGCAAGACCGTAGGCGACACGGGCGAGATCCCGGGTCCGTCCGGCGCGGTCACCGTGAGCATCGACGCGATCGAACGCATCGTTTGACGCGGATGACGGCGATGCGGGGGCTGGCGCCATCGTGAACGACCTGCTGCCGTTCCGCCTCGACGTCAGCGACGGCGAGGTTGTCGTCGGCGACGAACTGCCGGGGCGCGGGCCCGGCTTTCTGTTCCTGCATGGCCTCGGCTCCGGCCGCGCTGGCCAGAAGAGCGAGACGCTGCTCGCGCACGCTCGCGCCACCGGCCGCGCCTTCGTGCGCTACGACCTGCGCGGCCACGGCGCTTCGTGCGGCAAGGTCGGCCGCTCGACCGTCAGCGAGCTGATCGACGACACCGTGCGCACGCTCGAGCGCCAGGGCCCAACCGTCGTCGTCGGCGCCAGCCTCGGCGGCGTCGTCGCCGCGCACACAGCCGCGCGCCGGCCAGACCTCGTCGCCGGCCTGGCGTTGATCGCGCCGGCGTTCGGCCTGATGTCCGGCCTGCGCCAGCGGCTCGACCCGCGCGGCCGTATGTGGACGCACGAGGGCCACGGCTTCGTCGTCGAGGAGCGCGTGCTCGCCGACGCCGAGAAGCTCAACGAAGCCGGCTTGCCGCAGCGCATCCTCGCGCCGACGCTGGTCGCGCACGGCATGGCCGACGACGTCATCCCTTGGCGCGCGAGCGCGCGGTTCTTCAATGCGCTCGGCGCGGGCCGCAAGGACCTGTGGCTCGTGCCCGGCGGCGACCACCGACTCGCCGCCGAGGCGCCCGATCTGTGGCGACGCCTCGACGCGCTGCTCGACCGGGCCTAGCTGCGTCACAGAACGCGCGCCGGGCGGCGTGGCCTTCCGGGGCGCAGGCTCCTAGGCTGTCCACGCCGTGTTCGAAGTCCCACAGCGCCTGCAAAGCGTCGCCGACCAGATCGACGGCTGGCTCGACCTGCGCTGTCCCGACAAGGCGCTCGCGCTCATCGGCCCGCTGCTCGGCGAGCCGGCGGCGCGCGCGGCCGGCCTCGAACGCAAGATCCGCGCGCTGGTCCGCATGGGCGACTACCCGGCGGCGCTCGTCGAACTCGGCGAACTGCGCAAGATCGCGCCCGACGAGGAGTGGGTCGCGCTGACCGAAGGCTACGTGCGCAAGCGCACGGGCGACCTGCGCGGCGCGATCGGCGCGCTCGAGGCGCTGCTATTGCGCGACCACAAGTCGGCGGTCGGGCACTTCAACCTCGGCTGCTACCTCGCGCTCGCCGGCGACAAGGATCGCGCCATCGCCGAACTCAGCCTCGCCTGTGGCCTCGACGACCAAAACCGCGACTTCCTGCGCGATGACGCTGACCTCGACCCTCTGCGCACCGACGAGCGCTTCCGCGCGCTGCTGCGCGAAGAACGACCGCCGCGGCCTGCCGCCGCGCCCAAGCCGCCGTCCACCGGCCTGCTCGACGATGACGCTGCGGACTTGGACGACGACGATGGCGACGGCGGCGACGTCCGGCGCAACTGATCGCCTCGGGCGCGTGCCCGCCATGAACTGCCGCGCGACGAGACCGGTCGCTGGCGCACGATCGACGCGACATCGGCGGCCGAGGCGATAGCCGCCGCGAGCGCCGAGCCGGCTTCTTCGCGCGCATGCGGTGAGGGCTCGCCAACCTCTGGTCGGGCAGCGTCGGTTTCCGCGCCGAGTCGCGGCCGGCGTGACGGTGGCGCCGGCGCGCAGAGCCGCTCACCCCATCCAACCCGGCTTGCGCTTGCCGAGGAACGCGGCGAAGCCTTCCTTCGCCTCCGGCGTGGCGCGAAGTTCGGCGATCCAGTGCGATGTCACCGGGATCGCGTCCTCGAGCGACAGGTGGCCGACCGTCGCGATCAGCCGCTTGGCGCTCGCCACCGCGCACGGCCCGGCGGCCAGCAGTTCGCCGACGACGCGCGCGACCTCGGCGTCGAGCTGGTCGGTCGGCACGGCCTTGTGCACGAGGCCGATGCGCTGCGCTTCCTTGCCGTCGAAGCGCTCGCCGGTGAGAAACAGCGTGCGCGCGCGGCCGGCGCCGATCTTCTGCATGACGAACGGCGAGATCACCGCCGGCACGATGCCGAGCTTCACCTCGGTGAGGCCGAACAGGCAGTCTTCCGTGCAGATGGCGATGTCGGCCGCGGCGGTGAGCCCGGTGCCGCCGCCGAGCGCGTGGCCGAAGACGCGCGCGACCACCGGCTTCCTGCAGCGCGCGATGGCCAGAAACATGCGCGCCATCTTCTCGGCGCCGACGCGGTTCTGCCCCAGCGGCAGGTCGGCCTGCTCGGTCATCCAGGCGAGGTCGGCGCCGGCGGAGAAACTCTTGCCGTTGCCCGACAGCACAACGACGCGCGCTGCGGCGTCGTTGTCGGCCGCCGCGAACGCAGCCGTCAGTTCGTCGACCACCGCGCCGTTGAAGGCGTTGCGCACGTCGGGACGGTTGAGGCGGACGTGCAGGAGGACGCCGTCGGCGGCGACTTCAAGGGTCTGGTAGCGGCTCATCGGGTCGCCAGGGTGGCGCGCGGCCGGCCTGCTTTCCAGGCCCGCGCGCGATGGACGCGGCCGACCCGCCGTGCGACAACGCCCGCCCCCGTGCCCCCCGCCCTCCGCGTCCTGCTCGCCGGCGCCCTGTTCTCGACCGGCGGCTCGCTGATCAAGCTGCAGACGCTGCCGTCGCTGCAGCGCGCCGGCTCGCGCGCGCTGCTCGCCGGGCTGGTGATCTTCCTGCTGCTGCCGCCGGCGCGCCGGCTGCCGACGCGGCGCATCCTGCTGCTGGCCCCGGCTTACTTCGGCGCCACCGCGCTGTTCGTCGTCGCCAACACACTGACCACCGCGGCGCACGCGATCTTCCTGCAGTCGGCCGCGCCGCTGTGGGTCGTGTTGCTGGCGCCGCTGCTGCTGCGCGAACGGCCGACGCGCGGCGACCTCGCCGTGCTGCTCGGCGTCGGCGTCGGCATGGCGCTGTTCTTCGCCGCGCCAGTGGCGACGGCCGCAACCGCCCCCAACCCGCGCCTGGGCGACTGGCTCGCCGTCGCGTCCGGCGTCAGCTTCGCGCTGCTGCTGATCGGCATGCGCTGGCTCGCGCGCAGCGCCAAGGGTGAGGAATGCGCGGCGATCGCCTGGAGCAACCTCATCGCCTGCCCGCTGGCGTTCGCCTGCATGCCGCTCGTCGGCCAGGAGCCGATCGTCGGCGTGGCGCTCGACTGGATGGTGATCGCCGCGCTCGGCACGCTGCAGATGGGCGTCTCGTACTCGCTGCTGGTCACCGGCATCCCGCATCTGTCGGCGCTGCGTGCATCGCTGCTGACGATGATCGAGCCGGTGTTCAGCGCGGGGATCGCATGGCTCGTGCACGGCGAAGCGATGCACGCGCTGGCGATGCTCGGCGGCGCCTGCATCGTCGTTGCGGTGCTGGCAAGCGCGTGGCTGGCGCGCGGCGGCGCTCGCTGAACGCAGCGGCGCAGCGAAGCCGGGCACGGACGGCATCTTGATCGCGCAGCCGAGCGCGACGGTTACCGGCGCGACGCACAACGGATTGCGCGTCCAGCGATATGCGCCGCCTTCGACCAGCACGTTGGTCGCCGGGATGCCCTTCGGGTAGACGCACGCCTGGGCCAGACCGCCGAGTGTCGTCGCCGGCCCCCGCCGCACAACGTTGGCGTGCCGCCCCCGCTTGCCGGCCGGCCCGCGCCGGCGACACTACGGCGACCATGCAGGCCCTCGCCAGCGCCATCCTCGCCGTCGCCGCCGTGACCGCCACGTTGCCCGCCCAGCAACTTGCTCTCGCGCGCAACGACAACCTTAGCTACGCCGGTCAAGCCGTCGGCTGGCCGGCGAGCACGCTGGCTTTCCGCTTCACGGCCAACGTCGCGCAGTACGCCGCCGCGCAGGTGTTCACCGGCAACCAACCACCAGCCGCGCACACGCTGGAGATCCGCACGCGCAATCCGGTCACCGGCGCGCCCGACCAGCTGGTCGGCCAGCCAGGGACGTGGCAGACGCTGCACCCCCGCAGCTGGCAGGGCGCGACCTTTGTGCAGCCGGCCAACGTCACGATCGGCCAGGACTACTTCCTGGTCTGGCGCGTGACCGGGATGTTCCACCAGCACTCGGTGAGTCACCCGACGGAGCCGACCAACGTCCACCTCGAAGTGCAGGTCAGCGACGGCGTCAACTGGTTCAACGTCTCGCAATTGCCCGGCAAGTTCCGGCTGTTCGGCAGCTATGCGGCGGGCACGACGGCGACCTACGGCACGGGCAAGCCCGGCCAGTACGGCGTGCCGACGATCGCGCTTTCGGGTTGGCCGGCGGTCGGCAGCCCGATCGACGTGCTGCTCGACGGCGCCTCGCGCCTCACGCCGGCGATCCTCGTGATCGGCACGCCAATCCCAACCGGCGCGCCGCTCGGCTGGGTGACGGTTTGGGCGACGCCGGACGCGCTCGTGTCGCTGACGACGCGCGCGCAGAGCAATCCGATCTCCGGCGGCTACGACTACACGTTCTTCGTGCCAAACACGCCAGCCGCGATCGGCTTCCCGCTGTCGTTCCAGTACGGCATCTTCGATCCGCAGGCCGCCGACGGCTTCAGCCACACCGGCGGCGCGACTGCCGTGATCAACTGACGGCGAACCCGGCGGCGTCGAGCTGCAGTTCGAAGAACCGCAGGATGCGCGGCTCGGCCCAGCGCCGGGGCGCCAGCGGGCTACCGCCGTCGACGAAGGCGACGTGGCCGCCGCGCGGCGGGAAGCACGGATGCAGCCACGGCGACGCCGCGGCAACGTTGCGCGGCAAAACCAACGGATCGAGCAGCGGATCGTCCTCGGCGGCGAGCAGCAGGGTCGGCACGCGCACCGCAGGCAACAGCAAAGCGCTGCTCTGCGACGCGTAGTAGTGGTCGGCGCCGAGGAAGCCGTGCACCGGCGCTGTGACCAGTTCGTCGTACTCGCGGAAGGTGCGGCAGCGGCGCACGCGCTCGACGTCGCACCAACCAGGAAACTGCTTCGTCTTGGCGATCGCCTTGGGGATCAGGCTGCGCAGGAACCAGCGCGCGATCACGCCGCCGTGGCGCGTGTCGCACTGCTTGGCGCAGACGGCGAGGTCAAACGGCGCCGACACCGCCGCCGCGGCAACGAGGCGGTCGGGCGGGGTCCCCTGCAGTTCGCCGAGCCACTTGAGCAGCACGTTGCCGCCGAGCGAGTAGCCGACGACCAGCAGCGGCGCCCGCGGGAAGCGCGCGAGCAGCTGGCGCGCGACGAACGACACGTCGGCGGTCTCGCCGCTGTGGTAGGTGCGGCGCTGGCGGTTGAGCCAGCCGCCGCACGAGCGGTGCTCCATCACGCACGGCCGCCAGCCGCGACGCGCGGCGAGGCGCACGAACTCGCGCGCGTACGGCGAGCGGCGGTCGCCTTCGAGACCGTGCAGCAGCAGCGCGACCGGCGCGTCGGCGCGCAGGTCCGCCGGCGCGGCGAAGTGCACGCGCAGATCGTCGTCGTCGGTCGTCTGCCAGACCTCGCTGCCGTACTTCGGCACCGGCGCCGCCGGCCGGATCGCCGCGACCGTCTGCAGCATGCCGTTCGGCGCCCACCACGCCGGCCGGAACGGCGCCCGCGCCAGTTCGGCGAGCACGCGCTCCTTCGGCAGCAGGTCAGCGGAACGGCCCATCGGCGCATGTTGTAGCGGCGTCAGCGCCCGCAGGCCGCACATGCATTGCGAGCGACGCGTGCATGGCTGTCGCCTATGGCATGGCGGCTTGCGGCGGCGCGCTCCGGACCTCGGCCGGCAGATCGATCGGCCTTCGTCATGCCATCGCCTCGCCACCGCTCGCGCCTGCGGCCATTCGCGCAGGTCAGTCGACCGGCGCGCGCAGCGCCTTCACGGCGCGCGACAGCACGAGCACGGCGCCGCCGATCGCCAGCAGCGGCACGACGATGCGGCCCAAGCCGCGCATCCAGGCAAAGATGATGACGGCCACGATCAGCAAGCCGAGAAACCACGTCGCCGCCATGCGCTGCGGCGTCGGCGGCGCCGCCGTCACAGCGTCGCCCGGCCGGGCACCGGTTGCGCCTCGGCGAAGCCATCGCGCACGTCGGCGTCCCACGGCCAGCGACCCTGCTTGTCCGGCCAGACCAGTTGCACGACGGGCACGTCGGCGCCCTCGTAGGCCCAGCCCAGCACGTCGAAGTGGCTGGCCTTCATCGGCGCCGGCACGGCGAAGAATCGCACCGGATAGCCGACGAGCAGGCCGTCGTGGCGCTCGCCGGCCTGGAACACGCGCCCCTCGGACGCGTCGTCGGCGAGCGTGTCGAGCAGGTCCTGCGCGACGTCCTCGGGCATGCCGAAGACGACGACCTCAGGCTGCTCGAAGCTGTCCCACAGGCCGACGGTGTACGAGTAGCTCAGCCCTTCGCCGCCGTCGCGTGGCACGTGCACGACGTGCACGCCCTGCTCAGCGACGTCGGCGAGGACTTCCTGCTGCTCGGGCGGAAGATCGGGAGACAGGGCGCGCACGCGGCCATGGTGCATGGTGGCCGCGCGCCGATCAACGGCCGCGCAGGGCCGGCTCGTTGGGGACTGGCACGGACTGCACGGCGCTCGACACCGGCAAGCTCCGCGTCGCCAGCCCGCGCAACGTCGACCGACCGCGCCGTGCTTCTACCACGGTGGCGCGCGCTACATGCGAAACACGGGCGCGTCGTAGTCGGGGATCGGCGCGTTCAGCGACGCCGACAGCGCCAGCGCCAGCGCCGCGCGCGTCTGCCGCGGATCAATCACGCCGTCGTCCCAAAGCCGCGCCGTCGCGTACAGCGGGTGGCCCTCGCTCTCGTACTTCTCGAGGATCGGCGCGCGCATCTTCTGTTCTTCGTCGGCCGACAGCGTCTGGCCCTTCTCCTCGAGCTGATCCTTCTTGACCTGCACGAGCACGCCGGCGGCCTGCTCGCCGCCCATCACCGAGATGCGGCTGTTGGGCCAGGTGAACAGGAAGCGCGGCTGGTAGGCGCGGCCGCACATGCCGTAGTTGCCAGCGCCAAACGAGCCGCCGATCAGCACGGTGATCTTCGGCACCTGCGCGGTGGCGACGGCCTGGACCATCTTGGCGCCGTCCTTGGCGATGCCGCCGTTCTCGTACTTCCGGCCGACCATGAAGCCGGTGATGTTCTGCAGGAACAGCAGCGGCACCTTGCGCTGGCTGCACAGCTCGACGAAGTGCGCCGCCTTGGTCGCGCTCTCAGAGAACAGGATGCCGTTGTTGGCGACGATGCCGACTGGCATGCCGTGGACGTGCGCGAAGCCGGTGACCAGCGTGGTGCCGTAGCGGGCCTTGAACTCGTGCAGGCGGCTGCCGTCGACGAGGCGAGCGATCACCTCGCGCACGTCGTACGGCGTGCGCGTGTCGCGCGGCAGCACGCCGAGCAGCTCCTCGGGGTCGTACAGCGGATCCTCGGGCGTCTGCAGCGCCAACTGGGACGGCTTCTTGGTGTTGAGGTGCGCGACGATCGAGCGGCACAGCTCCAGCGCGTGCGGCTCGTCCTCGGCGAAGTGGTCGGCGACGCCCGACAGGCGCGTGTGCACGTCGGCGCCGCCGAGGTCCTCGGCCGAGACGACCTCGCCGGTGGCCGCGCGCACGAGCGGCGGGCCGCCGAGGAAGATCGTGCCGTTGCCCTTCACGATGATGCTCTCGTCGCTCATCGCCGGCACGTACGCGCCGCCGGCCGTGCACGAGCCGAGCACCACGGCGACCTGCGGGATGCGCGCCGCCGACATGCGCGCCTGGTTGTAGAAGATGCGGCCGAAGTGGTCGCGGTCGGGGAACACCTCGGACTGCAGCGGCAGGAACGCGCCGCCGGAGTCGACGAGGTAGACGCACGGCAGCCGGTTCTCGAGCGCGATCTCCTGCGCGCGCACGTGCTTCTTCACCGTCATCGGGAAGTACGTGCCGCCCTTCACGGTCGCGTCGTTGGCGACGATCATCACCTCGCGGCCCTGCACGAGGCCAACGCCGGTCACGATGCCAGCGCTCGGCGCGTCGCCGCCGTACAGGCCGTGCGCGGCGAGCGGCGAGAGCTCGAGGAACGGCGCGCCCGGGTCGAGAATCGCAGCGACGCGCTCGCGCGGCAGCAACTTGCCGCGTTTGTGGTGGCGGGCGACTGCGTCCGGGCCACCGCCGAGTTTGGCGGTGGCGACGTGCGCGGCGATCGCGTCGATGGCCTGTTGGTGGTGTGCGCGGTTCTGCTGGAACTCGGGCGAGGAGGTCTGGACCTTGCTGTGCAGGACGTCGGTCATCGGCGTGGGGACGATAGGACAACGGGGCGGGGTTGGCGAACGGTCGGTCATCCGCTCCGTCTTGGCGGCGCCATTCGGCGGAACCGCCGTTCCGTGTTGGCGGCCGAACGCAGCCGCAGTGCCGAACAGGAACGACCATGAGACGTGGCGAACCAGCCGCAGCGGTACGCATTCGTTCTAGGAGCGGTGCGGCCGAGGGAACGCAGCCAACCGCGACGCAGCCGCGGGGAAGGCCTGGGAAGAGGGAACGCCAGCGGGCCCGGACGTGTCCACGCCGCAGCAACTTGGAGCGCCCGTCGCCGAGGCTGCGCCATGCATCCGCTCCCAGGCCTTCCGCGCAGTTCCCGTCGCAGTGGGCGTCGCCGCCACGCCCGCACCGCCTCAGGTGCGTGTCCACACCGCTCCAACTCAAGGCGCCCGTCGCCGCGACTTCGCACTCCCCCCTCTCCCGCCCCCCTCCTCACGGCGCGCGCGCCGGCTGTTCGTCGTCGTCACCGCCATCGTTCGCGCCCATCACGAACGTGCCCGGCGCGATCGCCACCATGTTCAGTTCGGGATTGGGTTGCACTCCAGGCGAACACGCAGCGGCGACCACGGCCAACGCCCCGACGAACCCGCGAGGCCAAACGACTCCGATCCTCATGACCGCGCACGCTACCCACCGCCCGTCCACCGCTCCATCCACGCGCACCGCAGCGTCCACCCTCGCCGCCATCGCCGCCCACCCCATCCGCCACTACCTCCCCGCGCCCGCCCCCACCTCCACCAACCCCGCCGCCTTCCCCACGCGCCGCAGCGCCGCCAGCGCTCGCTCCGCCGCCATCTCCTGATGCCGCCTCAGCTCTGCGGCATCCGGCTTCGCTCCGCCGCGCTTCAGCTTCCACATCGCCATCCCCTCGCTCCAGCGCTGCATCGCCGCCTTCTCCTCCGCCCTCACCCCCTCGCGCACCGGCTGCAGACCCTCCGTGCGCAACCAGCGGATCGCGCCGGCGACCTCGGCCTCGCCACCTTCGCCCTCGCCACCCTGGCCACCCGCTCCACCCGCATCCGCGCCATCGCCGCCACCTTCGGCGGCGTAGAACGCGTCCGCCAGCGCCCGCGCCGCGCTGCACAGCTCGCTCTTCGGCGCGCCTTCGACCAGCTTCGGCACGCCGCGCGCCGCCGGCCACAGCGGCACCGCCGGCGCGAACAGCGGCTGGCCCAGCACCGTCCACATCGTCGTCCACGCGCCATCCTCGCCCGGCTTGACGCCGTGCAGCACGAGCGCGGCGACCGTCGTCTGGCGATGGATCGTCTCGCGCACGTCCTGGCGGCCCTGCTCGCCCTGCCTCGCCGACGGCGGCGGCTGCAGGTCGCGCAGCAGCTCGCCGAGCACGAACGCCGGCGTCAGCCCGCCCTTGGGCGGCTGCTTGCACAGCGCGGTCGCGCGCGCGAGCCGATCCTTGCCGCGGTCGCCGGCGGCCGTCGTCGCGTGGTTGGTGCGCAGCACGAGGCCATCGCGCGCGTCCTTGGCGTCGAAGCGTGTGTACGTCGTGTGCGCGGCCTCGAAGAACGCCGCGCCGCCCGTGGCGTCGATGACGCCGAAGTTGGCCTTGGTGCGCCGGCCGTTGTCGTTGGTCGCCTGCAGCAGCTGCTCGAAGTCGTCGACGGTGACGCACTCCTTCAGCGCGCGCTTCATGAAGCCGCCGTTGCCCGGCCCCTTGGTCGATCCACCCGGCAGGTCGCGCGAGACCGAGTTGATGATGCCAAAGCCCGCGGCGTTGGCGCCGCCCCAGACGACGTCGCGGTTGCCGGCGTCGCACAGGCCGAGGTACGGCGACTTGCCGTCGTCGAACGCGAGCACGACGTTGTCCTGCTTCTGCGCGTCGCGGTTCTTCCACAAGAGCGGTCTGCCGTCGGCGGTCGCCGAGCCGGCGGCGACGCCGACCGTGCATTCCTCGAAGCCCGCGCCTTCGTCCTGCGCGCGCAGCAGCGGCGCGCTGGCGACGACAGCGGCGAAGGCGAGGGCGAACGCGGCAAGCGAGCGGCGGAGCATCGCCGGATGATCGCGGGCCGCGGACCGCGCGCAAGCGACCGCGCCCGAATGGCCGCGGGCGGCGACCCGGGTCTCCCCGAGTCGCCGCCCGCGGCGCGAACGGTCGATGGCGCGCGACGCGGCCGTCAGGCCGCGTCACAGCGCGTCATCACACGCGGCTCAGAAGTCGCCGATCATGCCCTGGATGCCGTTGGACGTGATCGCGCCGAACGCGTTCACCGGCGGCGCCTGGAACACGGCCGAGGTCGTGTACAGGTTGAAGTTGAGCAGCGCCGGGCTGTTCGGGATCGGCAGGCTGTACGTGTGCGTCGTCCCCGCGGATAACCAAGCGTTCATCACATCCAGCGACGCGCGCAGGCCGCAGCCCGGGGCGCCGAGGAAGAACAGGTCGTTGATGCCCGGATCGCTCACGCCGTAGATGTCGACGCCGAGGACGCCGGTCGTCGGGATGTTGCTCGTTGTCAAGTTCCAGCTGGTGTTGGTGACGGGGCGCGACGTCGCTGCCAACGTCAGCGGCAGGATGTCGCTCGGGTCGATCGTGAACGTCGCCGGCAGCGTCGCCGACAGGTCGCGGTTGCCCGGATCGGCCGAAACACCGCCCGGCGAGTAACCGACGAGGAAGCCGTTGCCGGCCAAGCTCATCGCGCCCCAGACGATGTGCACGTTGCCGTTCGCCGTGTCGAACTGCATCTGGAAGGTGTCCGGCACGGTCGTGGCATAGCTGTAGACGCCGTCCCAGGTGATGTAGGCGATGCCACCAATCTCCTCGAACTTGACCTGGCCGCTGCCGGCGATGGCGGGGTTGTAGTCGTGCCACATCCACCATCCCGTGTTGGCGGCGTTCAGGAAGGCCGCGACGGCGGGCGTAAAGGCCGTGCCGTTGCCGGCGGCGTTGACCGACACGTAGCCGTTCGAGCAGACGGACATCGCCGTCGTCGTGCCGCCGACGTACGGGAAGGGCGAGGTCAGCGCGACCGTCGTCTGCGAGTCGTCCGACAAGACCAGCGACGTCGCCGACGTAGACGGCGGCACGTACGTGGTGATGCCCGGCAGCGCCACGTAGCCCGCGCCGTTGAACAGCAGCGACATGGAGCTGTTGGCGAGGTCGAAGGCCGCCGACGTCGCGAAGTTCTCGTAGAAGGACGCATACGACGCGAGGCAGCCCGCACCGAGCGACGTGTTCGTCGCCAGCACCGTGCCGCCAGTGGCCGGGCAGTAGTTGACGCGGCCGTTCCACAAGCGACCGGCGGTCGGCAGGCCGAACGTAGTGCCGAACGGATAGCTCTTGCCGACGCCGGCCGTGACCTGGAGCGACGCGTCAGAACCAATCACCGTGCCGAGTTGGTTGACGCCGGTCGTGTAGGCGACCGTCGTGCCCGTATCGCCCGTGAGGTAGAAGCCCTGGGTCGCACCGGGCGCGATGGTGACGTTGACCGTGATCGGTAGTGGGTCGAGCGCTGGCGCAATGCCGTGCGCGAGGTTCGTCGTCGAACCGACGAGCGTCCAGGCGGCGGGGTTGGCCTCCGAGCCGTTCCACGTGCCGGGCTTCGTGTAGATCTGGAAAGTCACCACGGGGTTGGCGTTCAAGAAGCACTGGTCGAAGCTGCCGATCGTGATCGCCGACGTCGACGTGTTGACGATGTCGAACATCGTGCCGTTCTGGCCGTTGCCGGCGACAGTGGTTGTCGTGACCGAGAAGCACTGGGCGGTGGCGAGGCCGGTGAGGGAAGCGAAGGCAAGCAGAGAGAAAAAGATGCGCATGGGCTGCTCCAGGACAAGACCGGCACTGGCGTAGCGCCGGCGGTGAGAACTTGAACTACCGAGAAAACGGCGTCATGCGACGCACGCTGCAGGGCAGGTACGAACCTAAAATTAGCTGGACGTACGGCGACTGCAATCCGCGCGACGCACCCGCAAAATCCGGCGACACGGTCGAGCGCATGAGGGTCGGGCTCGCGCCAGGACAATCCGCGATACCAACTCGCCGGCGCGAACGCCAGCGCGCTAGGCCAGCACGGCAGGAGGGTCTCTCGCGACCAACCTCTCGAGTGGCGAACCAGTTCGCCACCGGCGTCGATCATCGCACGGCGCGCAGAGCCACCGCCGCCAGCAGGCGCAAGTGCCCGCCGATCGTGCGCAGCGTCTTCATCTTGCTGACGCCGAACAACCGCGCCTCGAGCACGCACGGGTGCTCGGCGACCCGGCCGCCGCGGCGCAGCACGCGCACCAGCCACTCGGCGGTGCCAAGGAAGCGCGGGTTGGCGAGCGGCAACTCGGCGACCGCGGCCCGCCGGTAGACGCGGAAGCAACTCGTCCACGTGCGGATCGGCGAAGCCAGCAACACGCGGTACGCCATCGACAAGCTGCGCGAGAGGAAGAGCCGCCAGCCCGCCACGTTGCGAACTTCGCCGCGCGAGTCGTACGGCGACGCGGTGACGACGTCGGCGCCCTGCTGCAGCAGGGCGAGCATCGGCCGAAGTTCGCGCGGGTCGTACGACAGGTCGCCGTCGATCGACGCGACCAACGCGCTGTCGGTCGCCTGGATGCCGGTGCGGATCGCCGCAGCGACGCCGAGGTTCTGCGCGTGGCGCACTGCCTTGGCGCGCGGCAACGCCGCAGCGCCCTGCTGCAACAGTTCCCATGTGCGATCACCGCTGCCGTCGTCGACGAGCACGTACTCGACGCGCGCGACGTCGGCGAGGTCGTCGGCGAGCGCGCGCAGTTCGACCAGCAGCCCCGGCACGCCGCGCTCCTCGTCCTTCAGCGGCACGACGACGCAGAGGCGCGGCGCGTCGCCACGCGGCACTATGATCAGCTCCGGCAGCAGCGCGCGCGGCGGCGCGGTCAGCGCCGGCGTGCCGAGCGACGCCACCACCGTGCCGCCGCCGCGCGCGAGCAGCGCCTGCAGATCGCTCGTCGCCTGCGCCGCCCGACCGACCGGCGGCGCCGGCACGCCGGCGAGAGGCGGCGTTTCGGCATCGAGCGCCGCGAGCGCGAACAGGCGCAACCGCACGGCGCCGCCGCCATCGAGGCGATAAGCGTACGGCGTGTCGATGTCCTGCGCGTTGGGCGTCGCGTCGTAGGTGAGCCCGATGCCGCGCAAGAACGGCCGCCACCACGCGTCCTTCGTCGCGGTCGTCCACGGCGCCCGGAAGCCGCGCACGGCGACGCCGGTCGCCGCCTCGATCGCGGCGACATCGCGCAGCCAGCGGTCCCGCAGCGCCGCGCGCTCGCCC
>VGZG01000069.1 GCA_016872675.1 Planctomycetota bacterium | reverse complement strand
AGGAAAAACTGGTCGGGGCGAGAGGATTTGAACCTCCGACCTTTGCGTCCCGAACGCAACGCTCTACCAAGCTGAGCCACGCCCCGACCGGGCGATGCACGACCTTGCGGCCGCAGATCGGACGAACAAAGGTAGCGAGGTCAGAGCGCTCGGTCAAGTTCGCGTCAGTCGCATTCCGGCGCGGCGGTGAAGCCGTCGGCGCCGGGCCGCTCGCATCGACAGCGCGGCGGGTCACGAAGCGGGACGCGCCGGCGACCAAGGCGCCAGCGCGCCGCCCCGGCGGCCGGAGCGAAGCGTCCGTCGCGTGGCGCCACGCCGCCCGGCGGCGGCAGGCGCCGACCCCGCCGACCACCTGGCTGCCGTTCGGGGCCAGCGGCGCGCAACCGTTCGCACGCCGCGATGCGAGCAACCGCCACGACGACGGTGCAGTCGATCGCGCGCCGGGCTAGCCTGCGCCAGCGCGCGGTCGCCGCACCGCGCCGGTTCCGCCACGCTGCAACGCACTACGCATGCGCTACATGCTGCTCATCCCCGAGATCCGCGAGTTGCTCGCTGACGGCAACCACCAGGATCTCGTGTCGGTGCTGCAGGAGATGCATCCGACGGACGCAGCCGGCGTGCTGAGCGCGCTGTCGATCGAAGAGATCGCGCAGATATTCGCGCTGCTGCCGCCGGAGTTGGAGCGCGACGTGTTCGGCTACCTCGAGCCGGACGTGCAGGAACAATACGTCGTCGGCGCCGGCCGTGCGCGCGTGCAGCAGGCTCTGCTGGCGATGCTCAGCGACGACCGCGCCGAGTTCCTCGAACGCTTCGAGCCGCGCATCCGCGATCAACTGATCACAATGCTGCCGACCGCGGCGCGCGAGGACCTCAAGCGCCGCGGCGCGTTCCGCGACGACCAGGTCGGCGCGTTTCTCAGCACCGACTACGCGGTGCTGCACCCCAACCTGACGGCGCGCGCGGCGATCCTCGAACTGCGGCGCCAGGCGCCAAGCCGCGAGACGATTTACTACAGCTATGTGCTCGACCGCGTTGGCAAGCTCGTCGGCTTCGTGTCGCTGCGCGACCTGATCCTCGCCGACGAAGGCCGGCTCGTCGGGGAGATCATGAAGACCGACCTCGTGTCGGTCTCCGCCGAAGCCGACCAGGAAGAAGCGGCCCGCGTCATCCGCGACTACGACCTCATCGCGCTGCCGGTCGTCGACGGCGCCGGGCGCCTCGTCGGCATCGTGACGCACGACGACGCCGTCGACATCGTCGAGGAGGAGGCGCAAGAAGACTTCGAGAAGATGGCCGGCATCAGCGGCCACGGCGTCGAAGTCGGCGACTACGACTACCTCGAGGAGCCGGTGCTGCGGCAGGTCCGGCGACGCGCGCCGGTGATCTGCCTGCTGGCGCTGTTCTGGGTGGTGACATCGACCTTGATCCACGGCTTCGAGAACTCGCTGACCAAGGGACTGCTGCTGGCGCTGTTGCCGATGGTGATGGCGACCGGCGGCATGGTCGGCACGCAGGCGAGCGCGCTGATCATTCGGGCGCTGACCGTCGGCGACTTCGGCGCCGGCAAGCTGGCGACGGTGGTCTGGAAGGAACTGCGCGTCGCCAGCCTGATGGCGGCGATGCTCGGCCTCATTGCCTTCGTCGACTCGCTGCTGGTCAGCCGCACGTCGGACATGTTGGACCCGATCGAGCGCGTGCTGCTGGTCAGCGGCGTCGTTGGCGTGGCGATGTTCGGCCACGTCGTCACCGCGGCGCTGCTCGGCGCGTTGACGCCACTCGCGGTCAAGAAACTGCATGGCGACCCGGCGATGATCAGCACGCCGGCGGTGACGGCGATCGCCGACCTGACCGGCGCGGCGATCTACCTCGTGCTGGTCACAACGCTGCTGTGACCGAGGTGCTGGCGCCGCGCTTCCTCCCCCGCCGCCGGCTCGGCCGCACCGGCTTCGTCGCCAGCCGCATCGGCGCCGGCGACCTCGCCGACCGCGCCGTGCCGTTCGAGCAGTGCGTGGCCACGCTCGGGCGCGCGCTCGCCGCCGGCTGCAACGTCGTCGACACCGCGCCCAACTACGAGGACGGCTACAGCGAGCGTATCGTCGGCGAGGCGTTGCGCCGTTCGGGCCGGCGCGACCAGGTGTTCCTGATCGACAAGGTCGACGATCTGCGCGCGCCGGTCGCGCCGCAGGTGGCCGGCAGCCTCGCGCGGCTTGGCCTGCCGGCCGTCGATCTGTTCGTCTTCCACGCCTGCTCGATGCACGCCGACCTCGACGCGCTGCTGGCGACAGACGGCGGCTTCGCGCAGCTGCGCGCCGAGATCGCCGCCGGCCGCGCCCGCTACGCCGGCATCAGCAGCCACCATCCCGAAGTGCTGCGCCGCGCGCTGCTGGCCGATGTCTGCGACGTCGTGATGTTCCCCATCGGCCCGTTCGCCGATCCGCGCTACGAAGCGGAGATCCTGCCGCTGGCGCGCGCACGCGGCGTCGGCACGGTGTGCTTCAAGACCTTCGGCGCCGGCAAGCTGCTCGGCGACACCGAAGGCTACCAACGGCCGCTGCAGCAGCGCCCGCGCGGCAAGGCCAGCAGCGGCGGCGCCGACGGCGGCGAGGCCGTGCTACCGCGCCTCTCCGTGGCGCAATGCATGCGCTACACGCTGACCGTCGACCCCGACGTCGCCCTGCTCGGCCTGTCGTTCCCCAACGAACAGGATGCCGCGTGGGCCGCGGCCGACGCGTTCGCGCCGATGGACGCCGTGGAACTCGCCGCGACGCGCGCGGCAGCGGCGACGGCGATCGCCGGCAAGGGCGACGTCTGGTGGAACCCGCGCTGACGCCGACGGCTCAATCCAGCAGCGCGCGACCGACCTGCTGCACGGCCACTGCGGCGAGCCACGCCAGCGCCGTCATGTAGCCGAAGGTGAACAGCGGCCACTTCCACGAGTGCGTCTCGCGGCGGATCGCCGCCAGCGTGCCGACGCACTGGCTGCACAGCGCGAAGAACACCATGATCGCCAGCGCCGTCAGGCGATCGAGCGTGGGCCGACCATCAGGCCCGACGGTGTCGCGCAGCGACGCCGCCAGCCGTTCGTCGGCGGCATCTGACGCCGCCTCGACCTCGCCGAGGCTGTAGAGCGTGCCGAGCGTCGGCACGACCAGTTCGCGCGCTGGGAACGCCGCCAGCACGCCGACCGTGATGCGCCAGTCGAAGCCGGCCGGCGCGAACACCGGCTGCACGGCCTTGCCGGCGCGCGCGAGCCAACTCTGTTCCAAGTAGGCGGCGGCCTTCTGGGCGTCGAGTTGCGCGCGACGCTCATCGCCGGCTTCGCCAGCGGGCGCGGCAGCGCGCGCCTGCGCAAACGACTCGCCGATCGCCGCCGGCCGCGGAAAGTACGCCAGCGCCCACACCACCACCGTCGCGACCAGGATCACCGTGCCGGCCGTGCGTAGGAACGACCTCACCGCGAACAGCGTGTGCGCGGCGACAAGGCGCAGCCGCGGCCGCTGGTAGGCCGGCAGTTCCATCACCAGCAGCGATTCGCCGCCCTTCAACGCCGTGCGGCGCAGCAGCAGCGCCATCGCCACGGCGACGACGACGCCGAGCGCGTACAGCAGGAACAGCAGCAAGCCGGCCTGCTGCGGCGGAAAGAACGCCGCCAGCATCACGACGTAGACCGGCAGGCGCGCCGAGCAACTCATCAGCGGCGCGGTGACAACGGTGGCGATGCGGTCGCGTTCGTCGCCGAGGATGCGTGATGCGGCGATGCCGGGGATGGCGCAGGCGAAGCTGCTGGTCAGCGGCACGAAGCTCTTGCCCGACAGCCCAACCTTGCGCAGCGGCTGGTCGAGCAGGAACACCGCGCGCGCCATGTAGCCGCTCGCCTCGACGGCGGTGACGAATGCGTACAGCAGCGCGATCTGCGGCACGAACACCAGCGAACTGCCGACGCCGTTGACGAGGCCGTCGACGAGGAAGCTGCGCGTCGCGTCGTGCGCGACGAGGCCGCCGATGAGGTCGCCAAACCACTCCTGCGCCATCTCGATCCAGCCGATCGCCGGATCGGCGACGACGAAGACGAGTTGGAACATCGCCACGATCACGGCGACGAGCGCAAGCGGCCCGCACAGCGGATGCAGTAGCCAGCGGTCGAGCGCGTCGGTGAGCGAGCGGTCGACGGCGCGCGCCGCAGTTGCCGGCGCAACGGCTGGCATGGCGACTGGCGCAGTCAGCGCCGCGAGGTCGGTGCCGGCGAGCGCGTCGCGCAGCGCCGCGGCGCCAGCGCCGGTGCGGCCGTCGCAGACCACCAACGGCAGGCCGAGCGCCTGCTGCAGCCGGTCGATGGCCACCGGGAAGCCCTCGCTGGCGGCGACGTCGAGCTTGGTCAGCGCGACGACGAGCGGTCGGCCGAGCCGACGAAGTTGGTGCAGGAACGCGAGTTCAACGGCGAGCTTGCTGGCGTCGATGACGGCGCACAGCAGGTCGGGCGCCGTGCCGGCGCGGCCGAGTAGCATGTCGAGGGCCGCCTGTTCGTCGCGGCTGTGCGCCTGCAGGCTGGCAAGTCCCGGCAGATCGACGACGCGCAGCGTCACGCCGCCAACTGCCACCTCGCTCTCGACGCACTCGACCGACGAGCCGGGGAAGTTGACTGGCCGCTGCAGCGTGCCGGTCAGGTGCATCAGCAGCGCCGTCTTGCCAGCGTTGGCGCGGCCGACCAGCGCGACGGTGCGTCGTGCGCCGCCCCCGCCGCTCACAGCGCCCCCTCCGCCGCGGCGACGTCCACGCGACCGGCTTCGCTGCGGCGCAGCGCCAACCGGTAGCCATGCAGGCGGAACAGCAGCGGACCGCCAAACGGAGCGGCGGCGAGTCGCTCGATCGGCGCGCCGGCCCAGACGCCGCTCGCCCGCAACCGTTCGGCCAAGGCGTCGTCGCCGCGCACGGTCGCCACGACGTAGCGATGGCCCGGCACGGCAGCGGTCAGCGGCAAGATCAGCGAGGCCGGCATAAATAGTTGCGAATCGTTCTCAATAAGATGCGGTCGCTGCAAAAGCCAGCAGAAAGGTGGCGCAAGGTTGCTGCGGCCAAGCGGATGCCGACACTCCCCGCCCATGCAGCCCACCGCCCACCGCGCGAGCGTGCGCCTCGCCGGCACCGAGGTCACCTTCGAGACCGGCTGCATCGCCCGGCAGGCCCACGGCGCCGTGCTAGCCCGCAGCGGCGACAACGTCGTGCTCGCCACCGTCACCGCGGCGAGCGCGCCAAAGCCGGGCCAGGACTTCTTTCCGCTGACCGTCGAGTACCGCGAGAAGTTCAGCGCCGCCGGCCGCATCCCCGGCGGCTTCGGTCGCCGCGAGGGCCGCATCACCGACCACGAAGTGCTCGTCAGCCGCCTGATCGACCGCACCGTGCGCTCGCTGTTCCCCGAGGAGTTCAAGAACGAGGTGCAGGTCCAGGTGCAGGTGTTCAGCGCCGAGCCGACGAGCGACCTCGAGAGCCTCGCGATCCTCGCCGCGTGCGCCGCGCTGCACGTGAGCCCGGTGCCGGCCAAGGGCCCCGCTGGGGGCCTGCGCATCCAGCGCGTGCACGGCCAGTGGCTGGCGTTCGCCGGCAAGAGCCAGCGCGAGGCCGCCGACCTCGAGTTCTCGGTCGGCGTCGGCCCCGACGGCCTCGTCATGCTCGAGGGCGAGGCGAAGGAAGTCCCCGAAGCCGAAGCGATCGCCGCGATCGCGACGGCGACGGAGTGGCTCCGGCGCTGCCACAAGGCGTTCGACGAATTGCGCGCCGCCGCGGGCCAGCCGAAGTGGCCGGTGCCGCCAGCGCCGACGCTGCCCGAGCTGCCCGCCGCCGTGCGCGCCGCCCTGCGCACGGCGCTGCAGACGCCGCAGAAGGCCGAACGCCGCGCCGGCATCGCCGCCGCTGAAGCAGCCTGGCTCGCCGGCGTTCCAGCCGAGCAGCAGGCCGCGTGCAGACAGGCTTTCGGCCTCGCAGTGTGGACCGAGACGCGCGAGCTCGCTCTTGGCGCCGGCGTGCGGCTAGATGGCCGCACGACGACGCAGATCCGGCCGATCTGGAGCGAGGTCGGCCTGCTGCCGCGCGCTCACGGCTCGGCGCTGTTCACCCGCGGCGAGACGCAGGCGATCGTCACCTGCACGCTCGGCAGCCCCGACGACGCGCAGCGCATCGACGGCATCGGCAGCAACGGCGAGACCGAGCGCTTCCTGCTGCACTACAACTTCCCGCCGTACTCCGTCGGCGAGATCCGGCCGCTGCGCGGCCCCGGCCGGCGCGAAATCGGCCACGGCAGCCTGGCGCGGCGCGGCCTGCGCTGCGCGCTGCCGACCGGCAGCGCGTTTCCGTACACGATCCGCATCGAGTCGGAGATCACCGAAAGCAACGGCAGCTCGTCGATGGCGACGGTGTGCGGCGGCACAATGGCGATGCTGCACGCCGGCGTGCCGCTGCTGCGGCCAGTCGCCGGCATCGCCATGGGCCTGATCTCCGACGGCAGCCGCCACGCCGTGCTCAGCGACATCCTGGGCGACGAGGATCACCTCGGCGACATGGACTTCAAGGTCGTCGGCACCGCCGTCGGCATCACCGCGATCCAGCTCGACAACAAGCTCGGCGGCCTGCCGGACGCGGTGCTGGCGCAGGCGCTCGAGCAGGCGCGTGCCGGCCGCGAGCACATCCTCGCCGAGATGGCCAAGACCATCGCCGAGCCAGCCGAACCGTCGCGCTTCGTGCCGCAGGCGATGTCGATCGCGATCATGCCCGACGCCGTCGGCGCGCTGATCGGCGCGCGCGGCTCCAACATCAAGGCGATCACCGAGGCCTCCGGCGCGCGCATCAGCGTCAGCGACCATGGCGAGGTGCTGATCTACGCCACCGACCAGACCAGCGCCGCGCGCGCGCGCACGCTGGTGCAGCGCTCGGCCGGCGTGCTCAAGGTCGGCCGGTGCTACCGCGGCACGGTGACCGGCGTGAAGGACTTCGGCGCCTTCGTCAAGATCAACGCCGTCAACGAGGGCCTTGTGCCGGTCGAGGAACTCGACAAGAACCCAGTCCGGCATGCCGGCGACGTCGCCCGCGAAGGCGACGAGATGATCGTCGTCGTGCTCGGCGCCGACGACCGCGGCCGCCTGCGGCTCTCGCGCCGGCAGGCGCTCGGCGTCGACGAGGCGCAGATCGAGTTCTAGCCCGCGACGCCTCGTCGCTCGACGAGCGGCTGCGGGCGCTGCGCGACCGCGACAGCGACAGCGACCACCTTGGGCGGACATCGCGCCAGCGCTCGGAGCGCCGGCGACGGACTCAGCCGGCGAGAACGCCGCGCGGCGCGAACACGATCGCGTCGGGCAACAGGCGGGCGACACGGCGCGCGGCCTCGAGCGGCAGTAGCCGGTACACGTGCGCGGCGGCGGGTCCGCCGCGCACCACGCAGAGCTGGCCAGCGCGCACTTCCTGCGCTTCGCGTGGCGCCAGCTCGAGCCACGGCAGCGAGCCGTCCGGCGCGGTGAAATAGAACTTCACGGTGCCGGAGCCAGGCTTGCGGGCGTCGGCGAGCAATGCCTGCACCGCGGCGAGCTCTTCGCGCTGTTTGCGCTGGCGATCGAGCGCCTCCTGCTCAGCCTTGGTGCGTTCGCGCTCCTTGGTGGACAACTGGGCCAACTCCTGCTGGCGGGTGGCAGCCTCGGCTTCGAGTTGCTCACGGCCCTTGTCGGCGCGCTCGACGCGGGCCTCGTGGGCGAGTCGCTTGGCGTCCTTGTCGGACAGCAGGTTCGCCTTCTTCAGCTGGTCGCGCAGGCTCATGGCTGCGCGCCAGGATAGCGAGGTCGCGCGGACGCGACCAGTCGGGTCACGCCGGCGGCAACAGGTGCGGATGCGCCTCGTCGAAGCGCACCGCGATGCCGTAGCGCCCATCGCCCATCGACTCGAGGCGCACGAGCTTGCCGCGCACCTCGCCATGGTTGGCGACCTGCACGGTGACCGTGATCGGCTCATCGGTGGTGAAGAACACGCCCTGCAGCGAGATGTTGTCACCGCTGCCGACGAGCGTCGCCTCGTCGAGCGTGATCATCACGTCGCTCTGCAGGTCGACGCGCGGCGCCTGGCGACCGCGAATGCCGGTATTGGCCTTGGTTGGCTTCATAGTCTGCTCCGGCCATGCCATCGGCGCGCAGGGCCCCGCAACTGAAAGGCGTTCCGACCGCCGGTATGGTCCGGCTCGTGGCCGAGACCCCGTACACCCGCGAAGACGGCTACGCCCGGCGCTACCGCGACATCCGCTTCACCACCGGCTCGGGCGCCGGCACCGACCGGCGGGAACGGGCGGCCCTCGCCGCGCTGCTCGCGGCGGCGGCGCGCCGCGGTCTGTCGGTCGCTGGGCCGTGGCTCGACGCCCCCAGCGGCGCTGGCCGCATGTCCGGCGCGCTGCCTGGGCTCGTCGTGCAAGCCGACCGCGACCCCGCGATGGTCGCCGCTGCCGGCCCCGGGCGACCGCGCGCCTGCGCCAGCGTGCACGCGCTGCCGTTCGGCGACGGCGCCTTCGCGGGCGTGCTGTGCCACCGACTGCTGCAGCACATCCCGGGCGCCGACGAACGCCGCGCCATCCTCGCCGAACTCGCCCGCGTCAGCCGCGGCATCGTCGTGGTGTCGTTCTTCGACGCACTGAGCCTGCAGAGCCTGCGCCGGGCGCTGCGCCGGTGGACAGGGAAGACCCGCTCGGGGCGCTCGGCCGTGCGCCGCGGCGCGTTCCTGGCCGAATGCCGGGTCGCCGGACTCGAACCGGTCGCCGTGCGCGCGCTGCGCCGGTTCGTCGGCGAACAGACGCTCGTGCTGTGCGTGCGCGCGGCGCGTTGACGCCGTGCCTTGGCGTGATTCGCTGTAGCCGGATCGCCGCGGGGGCCGATAGCAGCGGGGCAAAGGAGAGTCGGCCATGCGCCATCCAATCGGCCTCGAAACCGCCGCTGCTGCGTCGGCGACGCATACGACCACCGCCACGCAACCGGCGGCTGCGCCGCGCCAGTCCGCGGTCACCGCGCGCATCCTGCTCGTCGAGGACGAACCCTTGACCGCCCAGGTCTTCGCCATGGCGCTGCGCCGCGACGGCATGCAGGTCGACGTCTGCGGCAACGGCCTGCACGCCCGCCAGCGCGTGCAGGAACGCAAGCCGACAGCGGTGATCCTCGACATGAGCCTGCCGTTTCGGTCGGGCGCCGAGGTGCTGCGCGAACTGCGCGCCGCCGGCCATGGCGATCTGCCGATCCTCATCGTCAGCGGCAGCGATCGCCGCGACTCCGACGTCACCAGCGCCGAACTGTGGCCGGGCGCGTGGATCAGCAAGCCAATCCGTCCGCGCGACCTCATCGCCGTAGTCCGCGAGTTCCTGCCCGACGCGCGCTGAGGCGCGCCGCGCACGACGACGTCACTTGTCGGCGAAGGCGCGGCCAAGGAAGGCCGCGATCGGCGCACGCGCGACCGCGAGGCCGAATGGCCACGGCGAGGGCGACGCCTCCAACCACTCCGCGGCCGGCGCCGGCTCGCCCTTGGCGCGACGCGCGGCGGCGAAGTCGACCATGCGCTGCAGCACGGCGGCGTCGAACCCTTCGACCGGCACGTACGCGACCGCCAGGCCATCGCACGCCGCCATCGTCGGCGCCATCAGTCCGCCGACGCCGAGGAACACCACGGCGCCGAGGCTCGGGCGCAAGCGCGCGAGCGCCAGCCCGGCGACCGCGGCGGCTTCGCGTTCGGCGACGAGCGCCACCTTGCCCGGCGCCGCGTCCACCGCCGCCGCCAGCCACGGCAGCGCCGCGGCCAGCGCCGCGGCGTAGTCGCGGCCGCCGCCGGGCGAAGCCAGGAACGCCACGTGCCAGCCCTCGGCGACGCCGAAGTCGCGCAGTTCGTCGGCGAGCCAACGCGGGTCGCGCGTCGCCGGCAGGGACGGCCGGTTGACCTTGGGGTCGTACGCCGGCGCGCCGGCGGCGACGACGACGAGCGGCCGCTTGCCGGCGCCGGCCGCCCGGCGAAGCACGCACGGCAGCGCGCCGCCGGCGCGGGCTTCTGCCGGCAGCGCCAGCGACACGTCGCCGACGAGGCCGTCGGAGGCCGGCTTGTCGGCCGCGACGTTGGCGAGCGCGCGCTCGAGCGCCGCGAGATCGCGCACAGCGTCGCTCTGCGCCGCGAAGGCGACGCCGGTGTAGGCCGCGCGCATGCGTTCGGCGGCGCCGAGCACGACCGCAGCGTCGAGGCCATCGCTGCCCACCCGCGCCACGGCTGCCGCGAGCGCAGTCTCGGCGCGCTGCTGGAAGCCGCGCAGCACGTGGAAGGTCCAGCGCACGACCGGATCGGTCGGTCGCGGCGGCTGGTCGCCGAGCAGTGTCCGGACAGTCAGTTCGTACGCGCCGTCGGCGAGGTCGGCGCACGGCACGTCGATCGTCGGCCGCGCCATGCGCACGTCGCGTTCGTCGGTGTGGCGATCGATGACGCCGGTCCAGCGCTGCGCGCCGGCGGCGTCGCGCACCTCGACCGCGAATGTCACCGGCGCCGGGAAGGTGAGCGCGAATGGCAGGAACGGGCTGACGTGGAGATCGCGGCAGGCTTCGTTGGCGCCGGCCGGATCGACCACCTCGGGCAGCACGAACGCGCCCATCGTCGCGCGCAGCACGAAGGCGGCGTCGCCGTCGACGCCGCGCAGGTATGCAAGGGCGTCGGCGACCCGCGCAAACGGCACGCCGTCGTCGGGCTTGAGGAGGACCCGCGCGACGACGGCATGGTCGGTGTCGTCGCGGCCGAGCAGTTCGCGGCGGACCTCGGCCCGGCGCGCCTCGAGGTGCAGGTAGCCCCAGCTCTCGCGCGTCGCCACGCCCTGCGCGGCAGGCAAGCCGCACAGGCAGGCGACGACGATCAGTTGGGCAGCGGCGAGTAGGTGTCCTTGACCCATGCGTGGAATGGCGCGTCGATCGACAGCGGATTGAGGCCGAAGACCTGCTGCAGCGCGTCGCGCGTCGGCACGTCCTTCTTCACGAGGCGCAGGAAGTCGCGGAACTTCGCGCCGCCATGGCGCTGCAACAGGAAGTCGACGAGCGCAAAGCAGAACGCGTGCTCGACGAACGTCAACTGGTCGCTGTTCTTCGCCGCGAAGGTCGCGAACAGCGGCGACTTGCCCTCGTCGACGATCTTGCGCACTGCCGGCCGCCACTTGCCGCCTTTGAAGCTCGCCGGCGTCTGCAGCAGGATCTCCTCGAAGCAGAAGTTCGTGCACTTGCCGACGACGGTCTCCTCAAACCAGTGCGGCACGCCCTCGTCGAGCCAGCCGTGCGCGCGGTTGCCGAGCCACTGCGCCGTGCGCATCTGGCTGAGCAGCAAGTGCGCGACGTTGTGCACGACGGCGCGGTGCAGCGCCTCGTCGTCTGGCAACGAGCGGCGATCGTGGTAGACCGTGTAGACGTACTCCGGCCCCATCAGCTTGAGGCCGATCGCGCCAGCAGGACCGAGGCCGGTGAGCCGCGGGCCGAGAACCTGCTGATCCTTGCCTTCCTCGCTCAGCACGACGGTCATGCGGTCGGGCAGGTCCGCTTCGGCGAGTTCAAAGGTGGCGAGAAACTTCGCGTGCAGCGCCTCGAGGCGCTCGCCATACAGATGCAGCCGCGCGTGCTGATCGAGCTTGTCGCGGCCGATCGTCGCCGGCTTGAGGCCGCACGCGAGGTCGAAGTGCGGCGTCTGCAGGTGCGCGTACGGCTCGCGCGCGGCGACGGCGTCGACGGCCTTGCGCCGGCCTTGCAGCCACTCCCGCGCCAGGCGCTGGCGCTCGGCGAGCGCCGACTCCGCCGGCTCGTTGACGCAGTGCCGGCAGTCGATGGCGAGCGCGCCGGCGCACGCCTTGCACTCGGCGACGGCGCTGCACAGCTGCGAGACTGGGCCATGCTCGACTTCGAGCAGCTTGCCGTGCTTGCCGCACGGCGTCGTGCCGCGATTCACGCACAGCTTGCACGACGGCGCCGCTGCCTGGGCAGGCAGAAGCCACGCTCCCAGCAACGCGATGCACACGGCGAGCACTGGACGCATGGCGCAGAGGTTACCGCGTGCGGGCACGACCGTTGCAGGAACCGCGCCCGGACGCTCGGCGCACCGCGCGCCGGCGCTCACGGCACCTGCAGCGACTTGTGCACTTGCGGCAGCACGCGCACGTCGAACTGCGCGCGCTGCGCCATCGCCAGGTAACGCATCAGGTCGAGGCGCGCGACGGTCTTCGGCGCCGCGCCGAACGGCGTCACCGGCTGCAGCACGAGCAGGATCTTCTCGCGCAACGGCGCGAGGTCGGCGAGCGCACGCTCGACGGCGACGTCGCCGGTCTTGTCGGTCAGCACGATCTTGACGTCGACGCTGGCGCCGCGCTGGATCGCGATCTCGCAGCAGCGGCGGTGCAGCGCGCCGAAGCCCTGACCAGGCGCGAGCGCGAACTCGGGCTTGGCCGGCGCGCCGAGGGTCTCTGGCAGCTTGTAGTCAGCGCTCAGGTGGTCGACCTGGTCGACGCACTGCTGCAGCGCGTCGGGATGCACGGCGGCGGTCTCGAGGTGCGCCCGCATGCCCTTGCCGCGGACCTGGCGGCCGAACTCGCGCACCCACTCGGGGAACACCAACGGCTCCCCGCCGGTGACGCTGACGCGGCTCTGGCGCGCGCCCGGCTCGCTCGCCGCGACGACCTGCCGCACCAGCTCGGCGGCGCGATCGGCGGCGACGGGATTGGGCTCGTGCGCGTCCCGCACGCCGGTGCGGACCGGCACGCGCGGCGGCGCCTCGTAGCTGCCCGGCGTGTCGCAGTAGAGGCAGCGCAACGGGCAGGTGGCGACGCGCACGAAGGTCATTGGCACGCCGACGAAGCGCCCCTCGCCCTGGACCGAGTGGAAGACCTCGATCAACGGGGCCTTGGGCATCGCGACGCCGGGCTTCGCCGCCGAGGCCGGCTGCGTCTTGCCTTCCAACGACTTGAGCGCCTGCTTCAGGTCCATGGCTCGGCGTCGGCGGGACTGCCAACGAGGTCGCGGTGGCGGTCGCCGCAGGCGCGACTGCCGACGATCAGTGCGCAGACGATGCGCAATGGGGCGCGCTGGCGCGCCCCGCGGCGCATCACTTCTTGGCCGGGGCGGCCTTGACCGCCGGGGCGACGACGGCGCCAGCAGCTGGCTTCGCCTCGCCGGCGTCCGCCTTCTTGGCCTTGGCCCGGACCTTGAAACTCGTGCGGACCTTCGGCAGACCCTCGACGCGCTGGCCGTCTTGCCACTTGCCGGCCTGCTTGAGGACCGCGAGGCGCTCGATGCGCGTCCAGACGTTGCGCTGGCCGCCGCTGGAGGTGGAAGTCTTCAGACTGCTGTGGATCGACATGACGGGTCGTACAGGCGAAAAGGGCGAAGCAGTCTACCGGACCGTGTAGGCCTTCGGCCAGCCCTGAATCGTGTTTCGCAGTTCGACGAAGCCGGCGTCCGGCACTTCGGCCGGCAGCCTCTGCAGCAGATTACGGGTCGCCGTCTGCTCAGCCTCGCCGTCGAAGTACACCGCCACGCTCCAGGTAGGACCGGTCGCCAGTTTGGCCTGGTACGGCCGCGCCTTCTTGACGCCTTGCCCGACCAGCCAGTCGCTGAAGCGCTTGGCAATGGCCTTGGCGTCGGCCTCGGCGGCATTGGGGTACAGCGCCACCAGGAAGGCCTGCCGGGCCAGCGGAGTGGCATCGAATTCGCCGACGAAGCCGGGCGTTCGCGGCACCGCGGCCTTGAGGCCGGAGAGGCCGGCCGGCGTGGCGCCGCCCGCCTGCATGCCGAAGAAGAAACCAGCGGCGATGCCGACAACCACCGCGAAGCCCGCGACCCAGCGCGGCAGCACGCGGGCCTTGGCGGCCGGCCCCGGGCGCCACTCGCCGCGACCGAACAGGCCGCCAAACAAGCTGTGCAGCGCCTTGCCAACGCCACCGCGGGGACGCCCGCGCACGCGCGCGCCCAGCAACATCGCCATGTCGTTCAACCTACGACCCACGACACACCCCCACCTGAATAAGGAGCCAGCAGCAACGACGAACCGCGCCCACAGACGCGGCCCGCCGCACACCAAGGAACTGCACCGCCGCGACCTGCGGCGGCTGACCGATTCGCGCGCCGCCGACCAAGCGGCGCTGCCGACCGAACGTAGCGACGACCGCGCCGTTTGCAACCGGCACGGCGCGGATCCGTCACTCGCCGGCGAAAGCGCGCAGCGCGGCGACCACGGCCGGTTCGGCGTCGGCGTCCGGCGCGGCGACGTAGGCGCGGGCGATGGCGCGCACTTCGTCTTTCTTGCCGGCGCGCTGCAGCGTCGCGCACAAGAGCCACGTCTGCCGGCTGGCGCCGAGGCCATTGGTCCGCTGCCACGCGACGGCCTGGCGGCAGAGGCGCTCGACCTCGGCGAGGTCGGCGGCGGGATCGTCGTGCAGCGCGGTGGCCAGGAGCCACGCCGCCCAGTGCTGGTCGGGCAGCAGCAGCAGGCAGCGCCGGAACGCCGCGATGGCGCTGGCGCGGTCACCGGCGCGCAACGCAGCGACACCGCGCTCCTCGCTGCGCGTCCACTGCCGTTCTACCTGCGCGCGGATCTCCTTGGCGTCGAAGTCGGACGGCGCGACCTGCAGGCAGAGCGCCCAGGCGTCGCCGGCGCCGTCGTCGTCGCGGCGCAGCAGTTTGTCGTAGCCGAGCGCGGCGAGCGCCTCCGTGTAGAGCAGGCGCGCTTCCTCGTAGTCCGGCATGCGGCGATGCGCCTGCGCCAGGTGCTCGACGGCGGCGGCAAAGCGTCGTTCCTCCTTGGCGATGCGGCCGAGCACGAGGTGCGCTTTGACCTCGTCGGGGTTGTACGCCAGCGCGCGCTCGACGAGCCGCAACGCCTCGGCGCGATCGGGGCCCTCGCCGACCTTGGCGTAGGCGCGGCCAACGAGCACGTTGGCGAGCACCTTGGCGACGTCCTTGTCGTCGGGCCGCGCGCGCAGGTAGGCCTCGAGTTGCAGTTCGGCGTCGGCGAGCTTGCCCTGGCCGACGAGCGCCAGCGCCAATTCCTGTCGCAGCGACGGATCGGGCCGCGCGCGCAGCCCGCCGCGCGCGTACTCCTCGGCAGTCGCCCACTGCTCGCGTTCGCGCATCAACCGCGCGGCGCCAAGCCACGCGCCGATGTGCTGCGCGTCGGCGGCCTGGGCTTCTCGGTAGTGCCGCACCGCGGCGAGCACGCGGTCGCGCGCGCGTTCCCACTCGGCCTTGGCGCAGTGCAGGCCGGCGTGCTTTGGCGCGGCGGCGAGCGCCGGGTCGAGCATCGCGTCGGCGGCGATGCCGCGGACGTCGCTGGCGGCGAGCAACGGCGACTGACCGGCCTTGGCCTTGGCCAGCAGTTCGTCGCGGCACGAAGCGAGCAACCGCAGCGCGCCGAACGCGACCACGTCGGGGTGCGCTGGCGCCAGCGCCTTGGCGTCGGCGTGCGCCTGTTCGGCGGCGGCTTCGTCGCCGGCGAGTTGCAGCGGTTCGAACGCAGCGAGCTGGCAGCGCAGCAACCACGCCGTCGCCTCAGCGCGGCGATTGCTCGTCGTCTCGCGCGCGAGCTGCGCCTGCGCGGCCGCGATCGCCGCGCGCGCTTCCGCCGCGGCGCGCGCGTAGTCGGCGTCGGCGAGAGCGAGGCGAACGAGCAGCTGGCGCGCGCGCACTTCATGGATCGGATAGCGCGCCGCCGCGGCCGCGGCTTCGAGGTGGCCCTTCACCTCGTCGAAACGCGCTGGTCCGCGCCGCAAACGATCATCGACGAGATTGAGGCGCGCGACCGCGTTGTCGCCGTCGACGGCGAGGCTCGCCTGCCACAGCGTCGCGTCGTCGGCGAAGTCGTGCGCGCGCACGCCCGCGCGCCACGCCAGCGGCAAGGCCGCGGCGAGCGCGAACCACGCCATCCGGGGTCGCGCAACCGTCGCCGCGGCGACGACGGCGAGCGCCAACCATGGCACGGCGAGATAAAGGTAGCGGTCGGCAGCGGCGAGCGACGACGCCGGGAACGCAGTGTTGAACGGCAGCAAGCCGACGGCGAACGCCAGCAGGCCGAGGCCGCACAGGCGCAGCCGCGGCCTGACCCATGCCGCCGCGGCGAGCGCGGCGAAGACGGCGACGACGGCGAGACCGCCGACCCAGTCAGCGCGGAAGCGTTCGAGCGTCTGCACCTCGGGGTACAGCACGTTGAGCTGCGTCGGCCACAGCGCCGTGGCGAGGTAGTGCGCGAAGGCGCCGGGAACCTGCAGCAGGCGCGCGCCAGCGGCGCCATCGGCGGCCATCGTGCCTTCGGCCGCGGCGATCGCCTGGTGGTGCGCGGCGATCGGCGCCACCGCCAGCGCCAGCACGAGCACGGCGAGCCAGCGCGCGGGCCGGCCGGGCTGACGCGCGCACAGCAGCGCGGCGAATAGCGGCAGCACGACGGCGGTCGCCTTGCTGTACATCGCCAGCGCCGCGAGGACAGCGAGCGCGAGCGCGCCGACGCGCGACGGCGCGCGCGCGAACGCGAGCGTGCGGTGCAGCGCCCAGAAGACGAACAGGCCGGCGAGCAGGTCCTTGCGGCCGCTCACCCACGCCGTCGACTCGACCAGCGCCGGGTGCACGACGAACAGCGCCGCCGCGGCGTGCGCCGCTAGCGGCCGCAGACCGAGCGCGAGCAGCAGGCGGGCGAACACCGCGCCGACGAGGCCGTGCAGCAGCAGCGCGTGCAGGTGCGGCCAGAACGGCGCCGCGCCGGCCAGCGCGAAGTCAAGCCACAGCGAGGCGTGCGCCACCGGCAGCCAGGCGTTGGCGATCGGCCGCCGCGGGTCGAACACGGCCCGCAGGCCGTCACGGAACTCCGGGTTGGCCGGGCCGAAGAAGAAGGCGTCGTCGAAGCCGAGCAACTGCGCGCCAAGCGCGGCCGGCAGATAGACGACGGCCGCCAGCAGCAGGCAGACAGCGAGAGTCTGCCAGCGTGGCACTGCGGTCGGCGCGGGTTCGACGAGTGCAGGCATCGGCGGGCCGCGCAATCTAGGAGCCTGCGTCACGGAAGGCCACGCCGCCTGGCGCCCGTCCCGTGGCGCAGACTCCCGGTGCGCGACCGCGCCGCCCGCCGCCGCCTTGCCCCGTGCGCGCCGTTGCCGCAAGCTGCCCAAGCCGTGATCGCCGCCCGCCACCTCGCCGAAGCCGACGCGCCGCTCGCGCGCGCGCTGCGCGCCCGCGGCC
>VGZG01000068.1 GCA_016872675.1 Planctomycetota bacterium | reverse complement strand
ATCGCCGCCGGCCAGCAGCGCGAGCTCCGGCAGATTGGGCGTGACCAGCGCCGCGCGCGCCGCGAGGCCTTCGCGCAGCGCCGCGGCGAGCGCGTCGGCGGCCGCGTAGCCGCCAGCGGTCGCCGACAGCACCGGGTCGAGAACGAGCGGGGCCGTCGCCGCGATCGCCGCCAGCGCCTCGCCAAGCGCTCGCGCCGTCGCGACGTCGGGCACGAAGCCGATCTTGATCGCGTGCGCCGGTCCATCAGCGAGCACGGCGTCGAGCGCGCCGCGCCACTGCGCCACCGGCACGGCGTGCGCGCGGCGAAAGCCGCGGAAGCCCTGCTCGGTCAGCGCCACCGCGATCGGCAGCGGCGCGCCGCCGTGCGCGCCGACGACCGCCGCATCCAGCGTGATGCCCGCGCCGCCGGACGGATCGAGGCCGCCGAGCAGCAGGACGCGCGGCGTCATTGCACGTAGGCCTGCAACGCGACGACTGCGCCGTTGGGGCCGACAAGGCGAAGCGTCTGCGCGCCGACGGGCGCGTCCACCGGCACGAACACGGCGCATTCGCGCGCCGTCACCGCGCCCACCGTCACCGGCTGACCCGCGAGCGTCGCCACGACCGGCGCGGCGAGCCCGACGCAGCGGAGCGTCCGCCACGCGCGGCGCGGCGCCGCGGGCGCGGCGTCGAACGACGTGGCACGGCCGAGCACGAGCCCGCGCGCCGCCTGCAGATCGACAGGCGTCAGCACGGCGTCGCCGTCGCAATCGGCCGCCAGCGCGCCAGGACCGTCCTGGCCGATGACGCGACGCCGCAGATCGGCGACCGTGACGACGCCGTCGCCATCGAAGTCGCCGGGCAGCCGACCGACGACCAGCGCGCGGCCCTCGGCGCGGCCGACGCCGCTGACGCCGGCCGGAATGCCGCCGCCGAAACCGTCCAATCGCACGGTCCAGGCATCGCGATCGACGATCGCCGCCGCAATCTCGACCGGCCGACCGGCGGCATCGGCGACGAGGCGTCCTTGCATGCGCAGGCGGATCGAGCCGCTGGCTGGCACGACGCACCCGGCGAACGCCACCGAAGTGTCGCCGCCGTCGACGGTCCAGAACGGCACGGTCGCGACGGTCGCCCACGGTTCGCCGCTGCCGACGACCTCGCACTGAAAGCGCACATCGCGCAAGGTCGCCAGTGCGTCGCCCGCGCCGCCGATGAACACCCGCACGGCGTCGATGACGGCGTCGCGGAGGGCGGCGTTCGACACCGTACACACGAGGAGTTCGTGTTCGCCCGCCGGCACGACGATCGGACCGACGACCGGATTGCTGGCGACGATGATTTCGTTGCCGAGCGTGGACAGCATGTCGAACTTGACGATGAAGCCGTCTTCGGCGCCGAGCAGGTCCGGCTGGAACGCTCCCTGGGTCGCCGTGAAGTCGGCAGAGAACGTGCGTCCGGTAACGACGATCCGGCCCGCAGCGTTGAGATCAACTGCCGTCATCATGTCCTGGCCGCTGCCGCCAAGGTACGTCGCGTAGGCCAGCGACGAACCGTTGGCCGTCAGGTAGCCGAGAAAGGCGTCGATCGTGCCGCCGCCGAACGTCGGCTCGGCCGCGTCCTGGGTGACCGGGAAGCCGTCGCCGCACTCGCCGACGACCGCGACGCTACTGCCCTCGGCGTCGATGGCGCGGATGGCATCCCGGCCGGGGCCGCCGAGGAAGGTCGAGAACGCGATCGCCTGACCGTTGGCCGTGAGACGCATGGCGAAGCCGTCGCGCTCGCCGCCGAACGTCGTCTGCGGCGCATTGACCGTGAGCGGATAGTTGAGGGACTGCGTCGTGCCGCCGAGCCAGACCGAGCCGTCGGCGGCGAAGCGGCCGCAGTAGCCGTAGTCGAAGTCGAGCCCGCCCATGTACGTCGAGAACGAGTACGCCGAGCCCGCCGCGTTCAGGCGTGTGACGACGGCGTCGACGAAGCCGAGGAACGTCGGACGCACGACGCCGGGCGTCGTCGGATAGTCGGAACTCATCGACCAGCCCACGCCGACGACGTGGCCAGTCGTCGGGTCGCGATCGAGCGACATGATCTGGTCGTTGAACTGGCCGCCGCAGTAGGTGCCGTAGACCAACGACTGGCAGTTGGCGGCGACGCGAGCGAAGTAACCGTCAGTCTGCGCGCCGGCGACGCCGGAGATTGCCGGCTGCACGGCTGCAGCGGTCGTCGGCATGTTGGGCGAGCTGCTCCAGCCGCCGACGTAGGCGTCGCCGATGTTGTCGACACACACGCTCTCAAGCACGTCGTCGAACATGCCGCCGACATAGGTCGCGGCGAGCAGCGCGCTGCCGTTGGCAGCGAGGCGCGCGATGAAGCCGTCGCCGATGTCGAGGAACGGGCTGGAGCCGCCGTAGCTCGGACGCAGCGCGCCGGCCGTCGTTGGAAAGTTGGCCGACCGCGTGTAGCCCACCACCGTCGGCGTGTCACCGGGACCGAGGTCGAGTCCGCGCACCTCCTCGGAGCTGCTGCCGCCGAGGTACGTCGCGTAGATCAATCCCGAGCCGGCGTCGTTGCAGCGCGCGACGAACGCGTCGTAGCCACCGGTGACGCGGTACGACCCCGGCGTCGTCGGGAAGTCGGTGGAACTGGCCCAACCGCCAACCCAGATGCCGAAGCCGTCGCGCCAGCGCATGCCGTTGATCCGGTCGCTGAGGCCGCCGCCGAGCAGTGTGCTCCACAACACGCCCGGATCGACGACGGCGGCGAGCGCCGGATCGCGATCGGGGGCGTCGAAGCCGAACGTGCGCGCGTCGAGCAGGCGGAATGCGACGCGCAGCGGTTGCGGCCCCGCGGCCGTCTCCTGCCAGGCGATCGGCGCCTCCTGCACAAGCGTCTGCTCGCCGTCGTCGGTGCGCACCGTCGCGCACAGGCGGCCAACCGCGTCGATCGCGAGGCGGTCAACGCCTTCGCAGCGCGCCGCAAACGCGCCGAGGTCGGCGCCCGGCTGCAGCAGCAGATCGTACTCGAACACGCCGGCACGGCTTTGGGGCAGCGGCCGGAATTGCACGTCGACGCCGGCGTAGACGTCGCGCATCGTCACGCGTTCGTGCGCCGGCACATCGGTGCGCCAGCGCGACCGGTCCGCGCCAACGAGGAAGTTGCGGCGCGTCGGCAAGAGGCCGTCGGTCTCGAAGCGTGGGTTCGCCGCGCCGAGAAAACGCGTGCGGACGACGCAACCGGCGGCGCTGCGCACGGCCGCAGTCGGCGCGCCAGCCGCGGCCGGCGCCGACCAGCGCTCCAGCCGCACGCTGAAGCCGTCATCGTGCAGCCAGCCCATCGCGTCGCCGAACACGCCAAAACGCGCCGACTCGTCCCACTGGCCGAGGTTGGGCACGAACTGGGTCGCGCGCAGCGACGACAGCGCCGCTTGCGACCGCGGCACGGACAGACACAACGGTGTCGGCACGGCGGAGGCGGCGACGAGCAGCGGCAAGAGAACGGCGAGCGGACGCATACGAGGTCGGAGCAATACGCAGCATACGCCAGAAGGCAACCTCATGGCGTCCAGCGGTCGGCCAGTCGCCCGCCGTCAGTCGTCGCGATCGCCGAGGATCGCAGCGTTGCCGCCAGCGACCCCCATGGCATGGAGGACATTGCGTTCGAGCCGGCGTTCGAGCCGGCGAAGCGCCCGGGTGTCGGCCCCTTCCATCGGGATGGCGCCGCCGGCCACCGAGCCGTGGCCGCCGCAACTGCCGCCCGCGCCATCCATACCGGCGCGGATCAGCGCCCAGGCATCGCCGCCGAGTTCGGTGCGCACCGAGACGTGGTACTGCGCGCCGACGAGGCCGCCGCAGAACACGGCGCGCACGCCCTCCATCCGCAACAGCATGTCGGCGACCTCGGCGACCATCTCGGCGCTGGCTGTACGGCCGAGCGAACAGAGGGTCACGCCGTCGTAAAGGCGCACCTTCGACAGCGCCTGCTTGAGCGCCTCGAAGTAGCGCACCGGCAGACGCGGGTTCGTGATCGCCGCCAGCTTCTGGCGGTCGATATGCGGCGACAGGTAGTCCCAGACCGCGAGGTCCAACGGGCTGACGTTGCGCGACAGATCGGCGGTGTCCGTGCGGATGCCATAAGCCAGCGCCGTGGCGATCTGCGAGGACGGCGTCACGCCGGCCGCCAGCAGGTAGCCACCGACGATCGACGAGGTGGCGCCGGCGTCAGTGCGCACGTCGAAGAAGGCGCAGTCGGCGGCGCCGAGCCTGCCCTCGGCGCAGACGTGGTGGTCGATGACGATGTCGACGCGCACGCCCGCCGGCACGATCGTGTGGCCGAAACCCGGCTGCGTGTCGACGAACGCGACGCAGTCAAAGTCAGCGATCTGGAGATCCTCGACGCGGTCGAGCACGAGGCCCAGTTCGCGCACCATCGCCTGGTTCTCGGCGCGCAGGATCTTGCCGGCGATCGCCAGGCGACTGGCCACGCCAACCGACCGCGCAAATTCCTGTAGGCCGGCAGCGCCGCCGAGCGAGTCGGGGTCGGGATTGTTGTGCGTCAGCACCAGCAGTCGCTTGCGCGAGCGCAGTAGTTCACGCAGCGCCGCCGCGCGGCCGTCCCCGGCCGGACGCGCAGCTGGCGGCGCCAGCGGGGTGGTGGACATGGTGGTAGCGTAGGCTGCGACGGGGCCTTACGCGGCAGGCATCGTTCGCCAGCACCGGGAACCTGCGTTCAGAGGCCGAACTTGTCGAGGCAGGAGCGGATGCCCGGCATTTCGGTCGGCGGGATCGAAGCGTCGAGCTCGACGACGCCCGGAATCGGGTGGCCGCTCTTGGGCGCGTAGCTGGCGAGCAACGCGTAGTCGACGCCGCCAGCGCCGGGCGGCAGGTATATCCCACTCGGGCCAGCATCTCCTAAAGTCATGCCGCGAAGTCGGTTACCAAAACTCTCCAGCCACTCGCCCTGGGCCTCGAGGCCGACCTGGGCACGCCGCGCCGCAAGGGCGCCATCGTGCCAGTAGTAGACGCGCTGGGGCGCCAGGTCCTCGTAGACGTCCTGCAGCGCGTCGACGTCGGCGACCGCGCGCAGGCTGCGGCTCTGGGTCAGGCAAAAGGCGACGTCCGGAAATGCCCTGGTCAGCGCGAAGACTTCGCGGCAGACCCGGTCGACGGCGGCGTTGCGGCCGACCTTGCGGCGCGCGAGCAGGGCGTCGACGCGTTCCTTGCTCCAGGACACCTGCGGATCGCCGAGGTCTTCGTCCGCGATCTCGCCGAAAACCGGCACGACGCCGAGGTCGAGCACGACGAGTGGACAGTCGACGATGCGGCTGATCGCAATCGCGTGTTGCACTGCCTTCGCGGCGGCGAGCCGCTCGCCGTCCTTGGCAGCGCCGAGCCCAACCGCAGGCGCAGGCCCAACCAGCGGATCGACGGCGCGCACCGCGCCGAACTGCGCCGGCAGGTCTGCGGCCGCGGCGGCGAGCGCCGACCAATCGACCGCCCGCGGCCCGGGCGACGCGGCGAGGCCGGCGAAGCGGGCTTCGAGGGCGCTGACCCACAACCGCCGCGGATCGTGCGGACCGTGGACCGAGGCCCAGGCCGACGCGAGGAATCTCTGCACGCGCATGATGACGACGTTCTTGGAGTGCCGCGCGGGCGATACCATGCCACGCACGGCGTTGTGCCGTTGTAGCGGAGCCACCACCACCATGCACAGAAACCTCGTCGTGCCCGTCTCGCTGCTATTGCTCGGCCTCGTCGGTTGCCGCGCGCAGGAGGAACGCAAGGCGCTGCAGAACTCGGTCACTCGGCTCGAGCAGAAGCTCAACCGCCTCGACGAGTCGATGCGCGCGCAGCAGGCCGCGCAGGAAGCCGGCAAGGACGCAAAGGCGACCAACGACCAGGCGATGGCCGAGATGAAGCGCGTGCTCGACGAGGCGCGGGCCAAGGCCGAGCGCGTCGAGGTCGCCGCCAAGCAACGCGTCGAGGAGGCGATGGCAAAGGCGAAGCAGGAGGACCAGAACCGCAGCAAGGCGCTCGAAGAGGCGCGCGCGCGTCTGGCCGACTTCGAGCGCCGGTTCGCCGACGCGCGCGGCGAGATGGAGAACCGCGCCCGCGACAGCGAACGCATGCGCAGCGACGCCGAGCGCCAGATTCAGGAGCTGCGACGCGCGCTCGAGCAGGCGCAACGCGAGACTGGCGAGCTGCGCCAGCAGATGGCGCGCCAACAGGGCGAGCGCCGCAGCGAAGACGGACGCATGGAGGCCATCGAGCGCCTCGCCGCCGAGCGACGCGAGATCGAGAAGCTGCGCGCGCAGGTGATGGCTGACATCGCGCGCGGCCAGCGCCAGGACCCGGAGCCGCAGGGCGGCAAGGTCGAGGTCGCGCAAGAGCGCCTGCAGCGGCTCACGGACGAGATGGCCAAGCTGCGCCAGGAGAACGAGGCGCTGAAGAAGGCGCTCGCGGAAGCCAGGCAGGCGCTGGCCGGCGGCAAGCAGGCGGCAGCCGGCCATTTCGCTGACAAGCGGCCGACCCAGATTCCGCCGAAGGGCGCCGCCGTGCCGATCGCGCCCGCAGCGGCGACGAAGTCGATGGTCTTGCCGCTCGCCGGCGGCGGCTCGCTGAACATCGAGAACTGCGAAGTGCACATCCACGTGCAGGGCGACACGGCGAAGCTGCAGGTGACGCCGATGACGCGCATGCGCAATGGCGGCGGCGACGAGACCGTGCTCGAGGTCGTGCCGGCGCCGCAGGCACAGCAGGAAACCCCGCCTGCGAAGGCGCCGAAGGCCGTGCGCGCGCGCAAGGCCGACGGCCAGGACGCCGAGCCGGCGACGGGTGGCGAGGGCAAGGCGCCGGCGCCCGAGCCGAAGAAGGCCGGCGGCGGCGAGACGATCGACGAAGATCTGCTCGAGCGCGTGCTCGAACTACTCATCGGCCCGGTCTGAGCCGCCGCGTCGCCTGCCCTCAGGCGTCGAACGGCTTCATCAACTCCTGAAGCCGCGTCAGCGCGCGCAGGTGCAGCGAGCGCACGGTGACCTCCTTGTCGTAGCCGAGCAGCGGCATGATCTCGGCGAAGCTCTTGCCCTGGAAGAGTCGCATCTCGAGCACGATCTTGTGCTTGTCGCTGAGCTGATCGAGGGCTGTGCGCAGCGCGTCCTTCAGCTCGCCGAAGCGGACCAGCATGCTGTTGCGCGGCGTCTTCTCGTCGGCGAAGCGCTCGCGGCCGCCGGTCTCATCGAAGTCGCCGAGGTGCTTCTGGCGACCGCCACCGCGCTTCTTCGCGCGGGTGCGGCGCCACAAGTCCTTGAGCTTGCGGTCGGCGATCGTCTTCACCCAGCCGGAAAACGACGCGCCGGGCTGCACCTGGAACTCGTGGATGTCGCGGAAGACCTGCAACAGCACTTCCTGCGTCAGGTCCTCGAGGCCCTTGTCGACCGGCAAGTTGACGCCGTAGGCGGCGTCGGCGACCCACTTCACGACCTTGTCCTGCAGGTTGCCCCACGACAGCGTCGCGTCGTCGTCGCCTTGCACCGCGCGGACGTGCCGCAGCGTGCTGGAGAGGTCTTCGGGCGGCGGGTCCTTGGGGGCCGGGGCGGTCATCGGCACGATCCTAGCGCGACGACAAGCGGCAAGCCGCTTCCGCCGCGCGTCCAAGCGGCTACCGTGCGCGCCGGATGACGGCACCGCAGCGCATCGGCATCGTCGACATGGGATCGAACGCGATCCGATTCTTCGTCGCCGAAGCGACGGCGGGCGCGACCGCGGTGCTCGAGAGCCACCGCCTCGCGGTACGCATCGGCCACGACGTCTTCCATACCGGCCAGATTCCCGAGGCGACGCTGGCCGAGGTCGTCGACGCCTTCCGGCGCTTCCGCGCGACCTGCGACCGCCACGACGCGCAGCGCGTGCGGGCGATCGCGACTTCGGCGATGCGCGACGCGCGCAACCGCGACCTGCTGATCGACCAAGTTCGCGACGCCGCCGGCATCGAAATCGAGGTGATCTCCGGCACGCAGGAGGCCTATCTGCTCAAACTCGGCGTCGAGAGCAAGGTCGACCTGCGCAAGGGCCACTCGCTGCTGGTCGATGTCGGCGGCGGCTCGGTCGAAGTCGTGCACGTCGAGGACGGGCAGGTCGTCAGCGCCGACAGTTACCGGCTCGGCGCTCTGCGGATGCTGCAGGCGCTACGCGAACGCGACACCGGCGCCGGAGGCGAGCGCGAGGGCTTTGTCGAACTGCTGCTGCGTCACCTGCGCAGCCTCGACCACCGCATCGCCGACCGCTTCGTGACGCGCCGCGTGGATCGCTACGTCGCAGTCGGCGGCAACGTCGAGAGCCTCGCCGACCTCGCCGCGTTGAAGAGACCCGCACGCAAGGCCGACGGCGTCGAGGCACACGCGCTCGCCGACCTGCAAGCCGAGGTGATGGAACTCGCCAGCATGCCGGTGCCCGAGCGCGTCGAGAAGCGCGGTCTCAAGCCCGACCGCGCCGACACCATCGTGCCTGCCGGCATCGTCTACACGCACCTCGGCGAGCTCGCCGGCGTCGACCGCGTGCTGGTGCCGCGCGTCGGCATCAAGGACGGCCTGCTCGCCGAGTGCCTGCAGGGTCGCGTCGACGCCTTCGCCGCCGAGAACCACGTTGACGCCGTGCTGTCGTCCTGCCGCGCGATGGGCCGTCGCTTTCACTACGAGGCCGGGCACGCCGAAACGGTGTGCACGCTGGCACGCCAGATCTTCGACCAGACGCGCGAACTGCACGGCCTCGGTGGCCGCGCCCGCGTGCTGCTCGAGGCGTCGGCGCTGTTGCACGACGTCGGCGTCAGCGTGAACAACGACGGCCACCACAAGCACTCGCAGTACCTGATCGCCGCCAGCGAGCTGGTCGGCCTCAGCGACGAGGAGCGCCACATCGTCGGCATGCTGGCGCGCTACCACCGCAAGGCGCCGCCGCAACGCGACCACGAGGACTTCATGCAGCTGCGGCGCAAGGACCGGACGTTGGTTGAACGGCTGACGGCGTTGCTGCGTCTCGCCGACGCGCTCGACCGCCAGCACGCCGCGGTCGTGCGCGGCGTCAGCGTGCAGGTCCGCGAAGGCAGCATGGAGCTTCGGCCAATCCTCGCCGGTGGCGACCGCACGCGATTGACGCTCGAGGCGCGCGCCGTGGAAGAGAAGGGCGAGTGGTTCGCGCAGCTGTTCGGTCGCCGCCCGCAGCTCGTAGCGCCCTGACGCATAACGTGATTTCCTTTCCCGACGAACCCAGATCCGCGCCGCCGCCGGCGCCGACGACCTCGCGGCAACGGCGATCGGCCTGAGCGGCGCAGTGACCGCGCGCGTCGCGCTCCGCCAGCTGCGCAGTCTCGTGCGCGCGTTCCGCGACCTACGGCCGCAGGCCACCATCGAACGTGCGCAGACTCAGCTCGCCGACACCAGCCGCCACTCCGTTCCGGGCATCGCAACCCGACGAAGATCCAGGTGCGCAGCGACTGCGCCGCGCGCCCCTCGCCTACCGCGGCGGCAGCGCGTAGCGTCCAGGGCGTGATCACGCTCGTGCAACGCGTCGCCGCCGCTCGCGTCGTCGTCGATGGCGAAACCGTCGGCGCCATTGAACGCGGCTTGCTGCTGTTCGTCGGCGTCGAACAGGGCGACAGCGAGGCGGACGCCGACCTGACGGCGCGCAAGATCGCCGGCCTGCGCGTCTTCCCCGGTCGCACGCCGACCGACCTCGCCGTCGGCGACGCCGGTGGCGGCTGCCTCGTCGTCAGCCAGTTCACGCTCGCCGCCGAACTGCGGCACGGCAACCGCCCGGACTTCACCGCCGCCGCGCCGCCGGCGCTCGCCGACGCGCTGTACCGCCGCGTCGCCGACCAACTCGCCGCCACCGGCCTGTCAGTGGCGACCGGGCGCTTTGCCGCCAGCATGCGCGTCGAAGCGAGCAACGACGGGCCGATGTCGCTCGTGCTGACGGTGCGCGGCGGCAAGGTCGCGCCGCGGCCCGAGCCGATCTGAGCGCCGCGCGACGCGCTTTCGCGGCCGCACGCACGTCGGCATGATCTGCGGCCCGCGATGCACGTCCTGTTCCTGGCGCCCGACACGCACGTCTACAACCACGGCTTCGTCCGCGCGCTGCATGCGCTCGGCTGCCGAGTGTCGGCGATCGGGCTCGGCGCGCCGGACAGGCTGTCGCCAACGCTGAAGCCGCTGCTCGCCGCGTACCGCGCAACCGACAAGCTGCTCGACGCCAGCGAACTGCTGCGGTTGGCGCGCGAGCTCGGCAAACCGGTCTTCGACCGCGTCGAGACGATCGACGAGCCGCTGGTCGAGCCGGCGGCGGCGTTGCGCGAGGCGCTCGGCGCGCCCGGCCTGCCGCTGCGCACGGCGCGGCTGTGCCGCGACAAGGTGGCGATGAAGGCATTCCTGCGCGCGCGCGGCGTGCCATGCGCGCAGTCGGCGTCGGCGGCGAGCGAGGCCGAGGCGCTGGCGTTCACCGAGCGCTGTGGCTACCCGGTGATCGCCAAGCCGGTCGCCGGCTTCGGCACGCTGGCGACGTTCCGCTGCGCCGACGCCGGCGAACTGCGCGCCGCGCTTAAGACGCTGCAACCGACTGCGGCGCAGCCGATCGCGCTCGAGGAGTTCGTCGAGGGCCACGAGGGCTTCTTCGACACGCTGTGCGGGCCCGAGGGCATCCGCCTGGAGTTCGCGGCGCATTACTTCCCTGGCTGCCTCGAAACCGCGCAACAGCGCTGGATCTCGCCGCAGATCGCGGTGACCAACCGAATCGAACGCGGCGGCTACGAGGAGTTGCGGGCGATGAACCGCGTGGTCGTCGACGCGCTGGGCCTGCGCTCGGCCGCGGCGCACATGGAGTGGTTCTTCGGCCCCAAGGGCCTGAAGTTCTCCGAGATCGGCGCCCGGCCGGCGGGCGAGAAGATCTGGGACATGCACGGCGTCGGCAATGAGTTCGACGTCTACCGCGAGTGGGCGCTGGCGATCCTCGGCCGTGCGGCCGAGCAGCAGCCGTCGCGCCGCTACGCCGTCGGCTCGATCCAGATCCGGCCGAGCCGCGACGGCGTGATCGCCGGCCACCGCGGCGTGCAGGAAGCGCTCGCGCGCGTCGGGCCGCACCTCTACGAGCACGCGCTGCCGCCGGCCGGCACGCCGACGAAGGGTCTCGACAAGGGTTGGCTGTGCAACACGTGGTTCCGCCTCAAGCACGAGGACTACGACGAGTTGCGCGCGCTGATGACGTACGTCGGCGAGACGGTCAAGACCGACGCCCGCTGAGCCGGCGCGGCCGCGGCCGCCGGGCCTCACTCAAGGCCCATCTCGTCCATGTCCTCTTCGTCGAAGCCGAGGTAGTGCGCGAGCTCGTGGTAGAGCGTGATACGGATCTGGTCGACGAGGTCGTCGCGATCCTTGGCCGCGCGCTCGAGGTTGCGCTGGAAGAGGTAGATGCGATTGGGCCGCGTCGGTGGCAGGTCGAACTCGCTGGTCTCCGGCAGCGCCACGCCATCGAAGAGGCCGAGGATGTCCGGCGCGACCTCGTCGCGGTCCTCGCCCTCGGCGAGGAAGGCCTCGGGCACGTCCTGGACGATCACCGGCACGCGGTCGAGGCACTGGCGGAACTGCCGAGGCAACTTGCGCGCAGCCTTGCGCACCTCGCGATCGAAGCCCTCGCGCGTCATGCGGACCGGCGGCGAGTACTTGTCCGGCTGCGCCGCCGCGGCGCGCAGGAAGAACGGTTCGGCCTCGTCGAAGCGGCCGCGGCGCTCCAGCAGCGCGCCGTGGACGACGTCGGCGTCGGCGAGCGCATCGGGAACCTCGCGCGCGAGCTTCACCGCCATCTCGGCCTCGTCGAAGCGCCACTGCAGGAACAGGCTCAGCGCCAGCCAGCAGCGCGATGACGGGCAGTCGGGGTCGTGCTCGAGCACGGCGCGGAACTGAGCCTCGGCCTCCTTGGCCTTGCCCATGCCGAGGTAGGCATCGCCGAGCAGGAAGGTGAGGTCGATGACGTTGCCTTCGCCGGCGGCCAGAGCGTCCTGCGCGGCCTCAATCGCCTCCTCGAGCTTGTCCTCCTCGAGCAGCGCCTCGATGCCCTGGACGATGACGTCGTGGCCGGGTTGGCCGTCGCTGTCGGGGGGCACGATGCCGAGCGGTTCGAGATCCATCGCCGGCGAGGATAGTGCGCCGCCCGAACCGGCCGAAGTCCGTATTCGCCGCCGACCGCGCCGCGCCGATGGCATGGGTAGAAGGACCCAGCGGGCCCCCCTCCACATGCCCTTATTCCACCGCATCGTCTGCCCGACCGACTTCTCGCCGACCGCCGCCGACGCGGTGGCGTACGCCTGCGACCTCGCGCGCAGCGCCAAGGCCGAACACGACCACACCGATCTCGAGCCCGCGCTGTTCGGCAGCACGGCCGAGCGCGTCGTGCGCCTCGCCTGCCCGGCGCTGACGGTGCGCAAGCCGGGCTGAGGCTGCGGCTGCTTCTCGGGTCCTGGCGCGACCGCCGAGCTCCTGGCCCTGCGTCGGACAGTTGACCGACGCCGGCGATCAGACGCTCAGCAGGCCTTCGCGGATCGCGAGGCGCGCCAGCTCCGCGGCGGAGTGGCAGTCGAGCTTGCGCTGCAGGTTCTCGCGGTGCTTCTTCACCGTGCCTAGCGACAGGCTGAGCATCGCCGCGACCTCCTTGTTGGCTTTGCCGAGCGCCAGCAACTGGAACACCTCGCGCTCGCGCGGTGTCAGCACCGACAGCGCGCCGCTGTCGTTGGTCGTCGGAACCTCGCCGCGGACGGCGCGCGCCATGATGCCGTTGGCGACCTTGGGCGACAGGTAGCTGTCGCCACGGCGGATCGATTCAATCGCCAGCGCCAGCTCCTCCGGCTCGCTGTCCTTCGACAGGTAGCCGTCGGCGCCGGCCTGCAACGCCTGCTGCACAAACTTCATGCCCTCGTGCTGCGAAGCCATCAACACGCGCGTGTGCGGCGAGGCCTTCTTCAGCGGGCCGACGGCATCGATGCCCGACATGCCGGACATCGTGATGTCGAGGATGACGATGTCCGGCTTGGTCTGCTTGGCGAGCTCGATGCCGCGCCGCGCGTCGGGCGCGTCGCCGACGACCTTGAAGTGCGAAATCCGCTCGAGCAGCGACTTGAAGGCCGCGCGCACGATGGCCTGGTCGTCTACCAGGAGGATGGAGATCGGCTGCTTGTCGGTCATGACTGCTCTCCCGTCGGCACGGTCCCGTTAGCCAACACCGCCTCCGGCGGCAGTTCGACGCGGAAGCATGCACCGCCGCCGGTCTGCGGCTGCAGGGTGATTGTACCGCCGTGCGATTCGACCACCTTGCGGGAGAGGGCGAGCCCGATGCCGGTGCCGTACTCCTTGAGGCTACGGAACGGCTTGAAGATCTCCTCGACCATGTTGGGCGGCACGCCGGGACCGTCGTCGGCGACGTCGAGGACGAGGCGGCCGTTGTAGACCAATGCGGTCACCTCGACGTGGCCCTTGCCGTTGCAGGCCTCGGCGGCGTTGTGCAGGAGGTTGGTGACCACCTCGCCGAACAGCTGGCCGTCGACGAACAGGCGCATGCCCTCCGGGATCCGCGTGGCGGTCGACATGTCCGAGCAATTCGGCAAGCGAGCTACGTCCCTGACGGCGCGCGCGACCAGCTGGCCCAGCGCGACGTCGTGGCGCTGCACTTTGAGCGGCTTCGCGAACGACAGGGTCTGGCCGAGCATGCGCTCGATCCTGTTGAGGTTGGCGATGAACTCTTCGATCAGCACGCGGTCGTCGATGCCGAGCTTCTCGCCGACGGCGCGCAGCGCGTGCCGCAAACTGGTGATCGGCGTGCGGATCTCGTGCGTGAGCACCGAGGCCGACTCGCCGAGCGAAGCGAGGTTGCGCAGCACCTGCATCTCCACCTGACGCGCGTGGTCGCGCTCACGCAGCAACTGCACGTGGCGCAGGCCGCGGGCGGCGACCTCGAGGAGGCGGTCCTTGGTGACCGGCTTGCTGATGTAGTCGAAGGCGCCGCGGCGCACCGCCTCGGACGCGGTCTGCAAATTGGGCTCGCCGGTGACCAGGATGACCGGCTCGTGGCACTGCCGGACCTCGGCGACCTCGCGCAGCACCTGCAGGCCGTCGAACTCCGGCATGACGATGTCGGAGATCAGAACCTCGAAGCACCCAGGGTGCAGGTGCTCGTCGACAGCGTGAAAGCTGCTGCCCCGGTAAACCGTGTGGCCCTGCTGCTCCAAGAAGCGCGCCAGCGTCTGCTGCGAACGCATCTCGTCGTCGATCAGTACGATCCTAGCCATCGGCGGTGAGTACGGAGTGGGTCCGAAGCGGCTTGACAGCTTGTCGAGTCGCGGCCGTCGGGTTGCGGACTCTAGTGCATAGCGCCGGCTGCGTCCGGTCTCTAGCCGAGCCGGCTTGCCAACGCTATGAGCGCGTCGCCATGCCCGCGCCCACGCCTCCCGAACCGAGTGCCGACCGTACGGCTGCCGGCGTCGACCGCTTGATCTGGATCAGCGGCGTGGCTGCCGCCGGGCGGCGCGCGTTCGCCATCGGTCAAGCGAAGAACCGGAAGCGCACGATCGCCCACAGCGCCCGCAGTCCGTCGACCCAGGTGATTTTCTTGCCTTCGGCGAAGGCGCGGCCGGCGTAGCGCACTGGCACCTCGACCAGCCGCACCTGCAGACGCGCGAACTTCGCCGTCAGCTCCGGCTCGACGGCGAAGTCGTCGCTGCGGATGGCGAGGCGCTCGCCGACCTCGCGGCGCATGGCCTTGTAGCAGGTCTCCATGTCGGTGAGGCCGAGGCCGGTCAGCAGGTTGCTGAGGAAGGTCAGCAGCTTGTTGCCGAGGTAGTGCACATAGATGTGGACGCGCGCGTTGCCGCTGCCGAGGAAGCGCGAGCCGTAGACGACGTGCGCCTTGCCTTCGACGAGCGGCCGCAGCAGCGCCGGGTAGTCCTCCGGCGAATACTCCAGATCGGCGTCCTGGATCAGCCAGACGTCGCCGCGCGCGGCGGCGAAGGCGGTGCGCAGCGACGCCCCCTTGCCGCGGTTGCGCTCGTGGCGCAGCAGCCGGATCGATGGATCGGCGGCGGCGAGTTCGCGCAGGATCGCGCCCGTGGCGTCGGTCGAGCCGTCGTCGACGACGACGATCTCCTTGCGCTGCGGGGTCGCCTGCACGCGCGCGAGCAGTTCGCGCAAGGTCGCCGACTCGTCGAACACCGGCACCAGCACCGACAGCAGAAAGTCGGCGGGCAGCGGGGCGGGCGGCGGCAACGGCGGCATGCGGGCTCGCGAGCGTACGGCCGCCGGCGACCAACGGCACGCGGCACGGCCGGCCCGCCGCAGTATCATCCCGGCCATGGCCACGACCCTGCGCTGCTTCGCCGTCCTCGTCGCGTTCCTGCTGGCCGCCTGCACCGCCGAATTGCCGCCGCCCGCCGCGCCCATCGCGGCCACGCCGGAAATGATCGCCAAGCTCGCCGCCGCCGACGCCAAGGACGGCACCGTCGACAAGTGCGTGCACCGCTGCGCTGGCTGCGCGCTCGGCATGAACGGCATGGCGACGATGCCGCTGCAGGTCGGTGACTATGCCATGCACTTCTGCAAGCAGGCCTGCCGCGACCGCTACGCCGAGGACGCCGCCGGCGAGCTCGCCAGGCTCAAGGTCGACTGACCGGCCATCGGGCGCATTGCGCGCATTGGACACATCCGCAAGCGAACGGCGCAGCGAAGCGGCGTAGCCTTCGCGCCCTTCCCTTGACCGCCCCCGACCATCCCGAAGCCGCGCGCGGCGCCCTCGCCGCCTCGGCGGTGTACCTCTTCTGGGGGCTGGTGCCGCTGTACTGGAAGCAGCTGCAGCACATCGACAGCTGGGAGATCGTCGCCCACCGGCAGGTCTGGGCGCTCGTCGCGCTGCTGGCGCTCCTCGCCGCGACCGGCGGGCTCGCCGGCGTGCGCACGCTGATCGCCGACGCGCGCAGCGCCGCGCAGACGTTCCTCGCCGCGCTGCTGCTGGCGACCAACTGGCTCGTGTACGTGATCGGCGTCAACAGCGGCCGCGTCACCGAGTGCAGCCTCGGCTACTACCTCGTGCCGCTGGTCAACGTGCTCGCCGGCCGCTTCGTGCTGCACGAGACGCTGCGGCCGACGCAGTGGCTGGCGATCGGCAGCGCCGCGCTCGGCGTCGCCGTGCTGGTCGTCGACCTCGACGGCCTGCCGTGGATCGCGCTGCTGCTCGCCGGCAGTTGGGGCGGCTACAGCCTGCTGCGCAAGCGCAGCAAGGTCGCCGGCACGACCGCACTGACCGCCGAGACGCTGCTGCTCACGCCGTTCGCGCTCGGCTGGCTCTTGTGGCTCGCCGCCGACGGCAAGGGCGTGCTCGGCAACGGCTCCGCCTCCGACCACCTGCTGGCGGTCAGCATGGGCCCGGTCACCGCGCTGCCGCTGCTGCTGTTCGCGTATGGCGCGCAGCGCATCCGACTGTCGACGCTCGGCCTGCTGCAATACCTGTCGCCCAGCGTGCAGTTGCTGCTCGGCATCTTCGTCTACGGCGAGCCCTTCACCACCGGCCGCGCGGTCAGCTTCGCGCTGATCTGGACCGGGCTGGCGGCCTACACCGCCGACAGCCTGCTGGCGCGCCGCGGCGAGTGAGCAGGACAGCGACCGCGCGATCAGTGGCCGAACCGCAGCTGCAGGCCGTTGGTCGCCGACCCCGTCATGCAGAAGCTGGTGCGACTCGCCTTGCTCGCCGACGAGATCGTCAAGGCGCGCGCGGAGCGCTGAGGGCAGCTGGTGCGCGGAGTGAGCAGCCGCCCCGCGCCGGCCGTACGATGCCTGTCGATGCCCATCCTCCCTCCGGTCCTCCTGGCCGCCGGCGCGCTCGCGGTCGCCGTCGCCGCCCAGGATCCGGAAACCTCGCCGGTCGGCCGCACGCGCTACCTCGGTCGCGACATCGCGCAGACGATGCACTGGACCGGCGCCGGCTGGTTGCTGCGGGCGACGCGCGAAGAGGAGGAGAACGGCGTCGCGCTGCAGCGCTGGCTGGCCATGAAGCCCGGCCAGACGGCGGCCGATCTCGGCTGTGGCAATGGCTACCACACGCTGCCGCTGGCGCGCGCGGTCAGCCCCAACGGCCTGGTGTACGGCATCGAGTTGCAGCCGCAGTACCTCGTGATGCTGCAGAAGCGCGCCGAGACCGCCGGCTTGCCGAACATTGTCGGCATCGAGTCGACCGTCGACGACGCCATGCTGCCGGACGCATCGTGCGACCTCGTGCTGATGGTCGACGTCTACCACGAGCTGTCGCACCCGGTGCGCGTGATGCAGTCGGTGCGTGAAGCCCTCAAGCCAGGCGGCCGCGTCGTGCTGGTCGAGTTCCGCGCCGAGGACCCGGCGGTGCCGATCAAGCCCGAGCACACGATGACCAAGGCGCAGATGCTGCGCGAACTGGCGAGCCACGGCTTCGCCGCGGTCGCCGAGACGGACGAACTGCCGTGGCAGCACGCAATCGCGTTCGCGCCCGCCCCCGCCGATCCCCGCCTCGGCGCGCGCGCGACGCTCGCCGGTTTCCTGCGCGCGGAAGCGGCCGGCGACGCGCGCGTGGTCGCGCCGTTCGTCGCCAACGGCGCGCGCATCGCGCCGACGGCGGCGACGCA
>VGZG01000067.1 GCA_016872675.1 Planctomycetota bacterium | reverse complement strand
GGCGGGCTGGCCATCATGGTCGTCGGCTGCTTACAACCGCGCTTCGGTGACCTCGGCGACGGTCGGCGCGGCGTCCTGTGCCGCGGCGGCGAGGGGAAGCAGCAGCGCGAGCAGGGCGGTCGGGATGGAGCGCATGGCGATCGTCACGGTTGGTGGGAGCGGGCGTCGTGGAGGAGGGGTGGCTGCGCGCGGCTCACCGCGGCGCGAGCCGCAGCGAACGCAGGTTGAGCACGGCCTCGCCGGGTTTGCTGGTGGCGCGCAGCGCGATCTCGCTGCGCCCTGACGGCAGCGTCAGTTCGCCGAGCTCGGTCGTGCGGTAGCGCTGCCAGCCGCCGGTGCCCGCGACGCGGAACGCGACCTTGGCGTCGCCGCACGCCAGCGTGCACTCGCTGCCCGCCGCGGCGTCCGCGCAGGCGAGTTCGGCGACGGCGGCGTAGCGGCCCGCGCGCTCGACAGCGATCGGCCAGCTGGCGTGGGCCTTGGGATCGAGCCAGTAGCCGAGGTTGTAGGTCACGTCCTCGACGGCGCCGACCTTCTCGACGCGCAGCTCGGGGCCGTGCAGCGTCGCGTCGTGCGGCAGCAGCGTCAGGCTGCCATCGGCGACCGGCGTGACCGCGAACGGCAGCGCCACCAGGCCGCCGCGCAGCCGCAGCGCCACGACGCTGCAGGCGGCGTCGACCGGCTTCGTCGGCAGGCTGAGCACGAGGCCGGCGTCGGTCGCGCCGACGGCGACCGGCGCGGCGCTGCCGAGCAGTTGCGCGCCATCGACCTGCGCCTTCGCCGGCACGCGCAGTTCGCCGTCGGCGGGCCAGTCGAACACCAACAGGTAGAGCGTGTCGCCCTTCCGCGTGGCGCGTCCCCACGGCAGCTTCGCGAACGGACTCGCCGTCGTGCCGTAGATCGCCTCGCCGTGTGTCTGCAGCCAACTCCCGACGCCGCGCAGCGCCGCCTGCGCCGGCGCGGGCACGCGGCCCTTGCCGTCCGGGCCGATGTTGAGCAGCAGGTTGCCACCCTTGCTGACGATGTCGCACAGCAGGCGCACGACCGTCGTCGTGTCCTTCCAGTTGGCGTCGTGCGCGCTGTAGCCGTAGCTCTCGTTGAGCGTGTGGTTGACCTCCCAGTCCATGCCGGGGAGCCCCGTCGGCGGCACGTACTTCTCCGGCGTGCCGTAGTCGCCGTTCTTGTTCTCGAGGCCCTCGTACAGCCGGTTGTTGACGACGATGCCCGGCTGCTTGTCGCGCAGCAGTTGCAGCAGCGCCGACGCGCCCCAGGCCTCGCCCTGCCGCTGCTTGTCGGAGAAGTCGAACCAGATCGTCGCCAGCTCGCCGTAGTTGCCCAGCAGTTCGTCGACGTGGGCGCGGACGTAGGCCTTGTAGATCGCGTGGTCGCGGCCGCGCTTGTCGAGCGGGTACGCCGGCAGCGCCATCGGGTAGGCCTCGGGGTGCTGCCAGTCGAGCAGCGAGTAGTAGAAGCCCGGCTTGAGGCCGCGCTGACGCATCGCGTCGGCGAACTCGCGCGCGAGGTCGCGCCCCGCCGGCGAGATGTTGGTGCCGCCGGTGATCGGGTTGTCGCGCGAGTACGGGTCGCTGGAGTTGAACAGAGTGAAGCCGTCGTGGTGCTTGCTCGTCATCACCGCGTAGCGCATGCCGGCGGCGGCGGCGAGCTCGGCCCAGCCGTCCATGCAGCCGGGCTCGGGCTGGAACTGCGGCTTCATCGCCGCCGCGTACTCGGCGCACGGCACCGCCGCCCAGTGCTGGATCCACTCGGCGTAGTGCTGCGGGTAGACCTTGCCGTTCCAGGAACCGCCGGCCGGCGCGTACAGGCCGAAGTGCACGAACATGCCGAAGCGCGCCTGCCGCCACCACGCCATGCGCGCGTCGCGGTCGGCGGCCCACGCGGCGAGTTGCGGCGCCGCGGCAGTCGGGTCCTGCGGGAGGGGGGCACCGGCGAACGCGGCGACGGCGGCGACGAGGGCGGTGAGCATGCGCGCAGGCTAGCGGCGGCGCGCGGCGATTGCGCCGGCGTCGGCGCGCCGTTGCGTCAGCGTTGCGCGCGCGTGCAGTGCGCCGTGCCGAGCCGGCGCGCGTGTCGGCCGTGGCCCGAGCGATCGGCGGTCCACGGCCCGAAGTCGACGTCGCACGGCAGCAGCAGCACGGTGTCGGCGTCGCGGTGTGAGCGGGCGGCCGGAGCGAAGTCGGCGGTGTACCGGACGACGTTGCTGATGCGCGCGTCGTCGAGCCGCCCTGCGAAACCGTCGGCGGACTGCTGGGCGGCGGCGAGGGCTGCGGGGGCGAGAGCGGTGAAGGACGGCAGAAGGCGCATGTGCAACATGTCGGCTGAAGCCGTGGTCGGCCGGTTACGGACGATCGCCCGCTCGCCACGCCGGCCGCCGACAACTTGCTTCGCTGCCGCTACTTGCCGGCGGCCTTCTTCTTGCCCTTGCCCGCACCCGGGTCGGGATTGCCCTGCACGGCCGCCCACGCGATCTCCTGCAGGCGCTTCTGCGCCGCCGCGGACGGCGACTTGGTGGCGATGCCGCGGTGGTCCGGACCGTCGAACAGCGCCCGGCCCCAGCGGTCCTTGACGTCTATCGGCAGGCCGAGCGGCGAGTCGCCGGCGAGCACGGCGTAGTGCACGAGCCCGACGAACCACTTGCCGTAGGGATTGAGGTGGATGTCGTCCTCGAAGAAGTCCTTCACCCCGGCGAAGCCGTCGAGCGTGCCGGACTCGGCAGCGGCGACGGCCATGCCGAGCGCTCGACCGGCCGGGATCAGCGCGCAGCGCGTCTTCGGCAGCGCCTTCTGCAGGTCGGCGACGAGTCCGTCCCACATCGGCGCGTCGGCGACGAGCCGCTCGCGCCACGGCAGCTTCATGGTCGGCCCGCGGTCGTACATGCAGCCCGCCTCGGTGCCGCTGTGGATGCAGTGCCACGGCTCGTAGACGCACACGCGGCCCTTCGGCGACTTCTCGATCAGCGCCTTGGCCAGCGTCAACGCGCCGTCGAGCGTCTCGGGCATCTCCGGCTTGCTGCGCGGCACGCTGTCGATCAGCACGAGCGCGTCCCAGCCGCCCTTGGGCAACTCGTCGAACCAGAAGCCCATGAAGGTCGGCTCCTGCGCCGCGCGCTGCGCCGCGGGCTTGTTGCGCTGGTCGATCTGGGCGCCCAGCGACGCGCCGACCACGTGCTGCTCGCGGAAGCGGAAGTCGAGCTTGCCGCCGTCGCCCTTGCGGGCCGCGAACAGCGCGGCGACGACGTCGGGGATCTGGTAGGCGAGGCTGTGGCCGACGTAGAAGGCATCGAGGCGGCCGTCGGGACAATCGGGCTTCGGCAGCCCCTTGCTCGCCTCCTTGCCGGCATCTTTGGCTTGGGCGGCAAGCATCGCGGACAGCAAGGCGCAGACGGCGGCGACGGCGATCACGTGCATGGTGCGGAGTCTCAGCGCCGATCGTCGGCGCACGGCACAGAGGCTCGCGCCGCGGCGGACGGGTGTCAACCCACCGGCCGCGCGCCGGCGATCAGCGGCTCCAGACATCGACTGTGTCGACCAGCGCGAACGGCGTCGGATTCGCGTTCGGATGCGCTGTTGCGCGCGACGCCGAAGCGCCCGTCCTGGCTCCGGCTCGCCGGCGCGCTGTTGACGGCCATCGCCGCCCGCGGCGTAGTCTCGCGCGCATGCCGCGCCCGCTGCTGCGTCCGACCATCGTCTCCGCGCTCGGCGGCGTCTTCGAGTTCTACGACTTCGTGCTGTTCGCGGTCTTTGCGCCGCAGATCGGCGCGACGTTCTTCCCGGCCGAGGCCGGCGACACGGCCCAGACGCTGCGCGCCTTCGCGGTGTTCGCGGTCGGCTACTTCGCGCGGCCGTTCGGCGGCGTGCTCTGGGCGCACGTCGCCGATCGACGCGGCCGCGCCTACGTGTTCTCGCACACCGTGCTTGGCATGGCGGCGACGACGCTGCTGATCGCGTTGCTGCCGGGCCACGCGACGCTCGGCGCCGCGGCGCCGTGGCTGCTGGTGGGGTTGCGCCTGCTGCAGGGCATGGCGCTCGGCGGCGAGATCCCGGCGTCGCTGTGCTGGCTGGTCGAGCACGCCGGCGAACGGCGGGCCGCGCTGGCGGCGGCGACGCTGATGGCCGGCGTCAACTCCGGCATGCTGCTCGGGCAGGCGATCGCGGCGCTGCTGACGGCGGCGCTCGGCGAAGCGGCGGTGACGGCGTGGGGCTGGCGGCTCGCGTTCGCGTTCGGCAGCGTCGTCGGCGCGGTCGCGTGGTTCGTGCGCCGGCACGTCGGCGAAACTGCGGCCTTCGAAGCGCTGCGGGCGCGCGGCGGGCTGGAGCGCCTGCCGCTGCGCGCGCTGCTGCGGCAGGCGCCGGGGCAGGTGGCGCGCGCCGCCGCGCTGTGCGCCGTGCACGCGTGGGTCGTCGCCGCGCTCTACCTCGCGCTGCCGTCGTTCCTCAAGGCGGCGTGCGGCATGGACCTGCCGACCGCGGAGCGTCTGGCGCTGGTCTCGGCGTCGTGCGGTTCGCTGCTGTACCTGCTGGCTGGTTGGCTCGGCGATCGCAGCGCGCCTTTGGCGGTCGCGCGCGGCGCGCTCGTCGCGCTGGCGCTGCTCGCCATGCCCGGCTACGCGCTGGCGCCGACGGCCGGCTGGTGGCCGCTCGTCGTGCTCGGCGCCATCGGCGGCGTGTTCATCGGCGCGTACCTGGCGCTGTTGCCGCGCCTGTTCGCGACGCCGGTCCGGGCGAGCGGGCTGGCGCTCGGCTACGACGGCGCGTTCGCGCTGGTCGGCGGCGCTGGGCCGGTCATCATGCTCGGCGCCAACGAACTGCTCGGTCCGGCGGCGGTGGGCGGCATCACGGCCGCGCTCGCCGTCGCCGCGCTGCTGGCGCTGCGCCGACCGGTCGCGCCGGCGTCCTGACGGTCTCTTTACGCGGCGGGCGTTGTCGTGCTGACGACGCGCGGCAGGATACGCGCATGACCAACGCCGACGATCCGACGCGCCGCGCCTTCGTCGCCGGCTTCGCGCTGCTGCCGCTGCTGCCGTCGTTCGGTCCGCGCCACCGCGCGCGGCCGCATCGCTTCGCCGCCGACCCGTTCCGCCTCGGCGTCGCGTCCGGCGATCCGTCGTCCGACGGCATGGTGCTGTGGACGCGGCTCGCGCCGGAGCCGCTCGCCGACGACGGCGGCATGGGCGCGGAGCCGGTCGAAGTGTCGTGGGAGATCGCCGCCGACGAACGCATGCACAAGGTCGTGCAGAAGGGCACGGCCGTGGCGTCGCCAGCCCTCGGCCACGCCGTGCACGTCGAGGTCGCCGGCTTGCCGCCGGACCGCTGGCACTGGTTCCGCTTCCGCGCCGGCGACGCCGAGAGCCCGATCGGCCGCACGCGCACGCTGCCGGCGGCGGATGCGCGACCGGACCGGCTGCGCTTCGCCTTCGCGTCGTGCCAGCACTGGGAGCAAGGCCTGTTCACCGCCTACGCGGACATGGCGGAGCAGGACCTCGACCTCGTGTTCCACCTCGGCGACTACATCTACGAGTACGCGGGCAAGGACGGCCTCGTGCGCAAGCACCACGGCAAGAAGCTCAAGACGCTCGCCGACTACCGGGCACGCCACGCGCAGTACCGCAGCGACCCGCTGCTGCAGGCGATGCACGCGTGCTGCCCGTGGTTCGTCACGTGGGACGACCACGAGGTCGAGAACAACTACGCCGACCTCGTCAGCGAGAACGAGGACGTGAAGCCAGCGGACTTCGCGCGCCAACGCGCGGCGGCGTACCAGGCGTACTACGAGGCGATGCCGCTGCGAAGGCGCTCGCTGCCGCAGGGGCCGGACATGCGACTGTACCGCGACGCGGCGTGGGGGCGATTGGCGCGCTTCTTCGTGCTCGACACGCGCCAGCACCGCAGCGACCAGCCCAACGGCGACGGCAAGGACCCGCTCAACGCCGCCGCGCGCGATCCGCGCAACACGCTGCTCGGCGCCGAGCAGAAGCGCTGGCTGTGCGACGGCATTAGCGCCAGCGACGCGACGTGGAACGTGCTCGCGCAGCAGGTGATGATGGGACTCGTCGGCTTCCCGAAGTCAGCGGCAGCGTCGCTGCTGGCGGACTTGACGAAGGAGCAGCAGGCGCGCGCCGCGGCCCAGGCGGCGACGGCGGACGACGACGGCCTGCGGTGGTCGATGGACCAATGGCCCGGCTACCTGCACGAGCGCGCCGAACTGCTGCGTTGCCTCGCCGAGCGCAAGATCGCCAACCCGATCGTGCTGACCGGCGACATTCACGCGCACTACGCCAACGACCTGCGCATCGACGACCGCGACGCCAACTCCGCGATCGTCGCCACCGAGTTCGTCGGCAGCTCGATCAGCAGCGGCGGCGACGGCCAGGAAGCTCGCGAAGAGTTCGCCGCGCTGCGTCAGCACAATCCTGGACTGCGGTTCCTCGATCGCCGGCGTGGCTATGTCATCTGCACGGTCACGCCGCAGGAATGGCGCGCCGACTACCTCAGCTTCGACTTCGTCACCCGGCCCGGCGACATCGCGCGCACGGCAGCGACGTTCGTCGTGCAGGCCGGCGTCCCGGGCGTGCGCGGCTGAGCCCATCGACGACCGCGGGGCGTCGGCCCTCCGAGCCAGCGCCCCGCGCGTCGTCGTGATTCGGTCCGCTCACTGCAGGCGGCGGATCGACATGGCCAGCGCCTACTGCGACCGCACCGGCTCGCTGACGGCGACTGGGGCCCGGGGCGAGGCGCCGGCGGCGCGGTCAGACGCGGGTCGCCAGCAGGCGCACGGCGTCGTGCCGCGCCGGCGCGCCGCCCAGCAGCGCCTTCGCCAGCAGGACGATCTGGCCGGCGACCGACGGTCGCGCCGGCGCATCCGCGTGCTGGCCGCCGGCGTACAGCGCGTCCCAGACTTCCTGTTCGCTCGTCAGCCAGTTGAACTGGCGCGCGAAGCCGTCGAACTCGAAGCCGTCGACGGCGAGGCCGGTCGCAGCGGCTAGCGCGCGCAGGCTCGTCGGCGTGAAGAACCAGAGGTGGCGGCCGGCGTCGGTGTGGAACCAGCACGAACCGGCTCTGGCAAAGCCGGCGCTGGCGTGGTTCGGCACGTCGCAGACCAGCTTGCCGGCGGGTCGGAGCAGGCTTGCCGCGTGCCGCAGCGCGCGCAGCGGGTCACGGCAGTGCTCGAGCGAGTGCGACATCACCACGACGTCGAAGGCGTCGCGCGGGCAGTCGGCGGGCAGGTCTTCGGCTGTGCCCGGCAGCACGCGCACGCCGGTGCGCGCGCCGTTCGCGATCGCCGTCGGGTTGGGATCGACGCCCAGCACGTCATGGCCGAGGTTGCGCAGGCCGCGCAGCATTTCGCCGCCGCCACAGCCGAGATCGCACACGCGCGCCGCTGCGCCGCCGACGAGACGGTGCACGCGTGCCGGGTCGAGCGGCACGCTGCGTTCGAGCGTGACTGCGATCCGGCGCAGGACGCGGGTGGTCAACGACGGCCGCGCCGGCATCGCCGCGAATTCATCGCCGGGGCCGCGTCCGCCACCGCTGCGGTCGCCGCAACTTTGGTCGCCCATGTAGCGCGCGTACGACGTCGTGTCGTAGAAGCGCGCGAGCTCGGCGTCGGATGGCTGCGGATGCAGGCAGCCGAGGCCATCGCGCGCGGACCAGTAGAGACCGAATGGACGGCGATCCGCCGCGGCGCGCTGCGTCCAGACGTGCGGCAGGGCATGGCGCAACCGCAACGGCGCGCCGCCAGGCAGCGGCGACGGGATCTCGGGAGGCAGGCCCATCTTCATGCGGCGAGCGGCAGCAGACCGCACGCGCGCGGACGCCGCAAGCAGCGGGCGGTTCCCGCGGGCCTGCCTCGACGAAGACTCGGAGGCTCGCGCGGACGATGTTCCTCGCCGACCCGCCGCTCGCATTCGTCACATCCCAAAGACGGGCGGCGCCAGCGCCGCGCGCTGCGCCGACGAGATTGCGCGCGGCGGCTACGTCGTTCCCGTCGTGTGAGCGGTCAGCGCGGCACGAGGGTCGTGCGCAGCCGCTCGAGCGGCGCGCCGACGCCGCGCCAGAGCGCCGCCGCCAGCAACAGCGAAGCTGCGGCGACGACCTCGCTGCGATGCGCCGACAGCCACGGCGAGTCGGCGGCGTCGACCGCGTAGACGCAAAGGAGATGCACGAGGTAGACGGGATAAGACAGCTCGCCGACGGCGCGGTCGAGCCGACTGTCGCGCGTCGCCGCGAACACGAACGGCAGCAGGCACGCTAGCAAGAGCACCAGTCCCGGCGCGCCGTACCAGCCCTGCCACATGGCGTCATCGAGGTGCGGGGCCGCGATTGGCAGCGCCACTGCTGCGGCGAGCGCCAGCCGGCACGCTGGCCGCGGCAGCAGATCGCGGGCGCGCAGCGCGAAGTACGCACGGCAGGCGAGCGCGCCGACCAGGAAGTGCGCCAGCTCGAACGGGAAGAAGCGATACGTCCATGGATCCCAGCCGACGCCGAACGACCGGATCGTGGAAGCGCGCGCGCCGAAACTGAGCAGCGCGATGCCGGCGAGCAGCCATGCCGGTCGGCGCACCAGCAACGGCGCGACGGCGTAGAACATGAGTTCGACGCACACGGTCCACGCCTGCGGCACGAACAGGAACGGCCAGGCCGGCTGCGGTTGCGCGAGCGCTTTGGCGTGCCAGCCGAGCGCGCCGTTCGCCGGGTCGACCGCGGCGAAGCACAGCGCGTCCTGGCCGACCAGTAGCGCGTTGCTCGTCGCCAGCAGCGCCGCGTCGGTCGCGGTCAGCACGCCACCATGCGCCTGCCAGCAGGCGAGCGGCGGGAAGACGCCGAGGCCGGCGGCCTGGAAGAGCAGCGCTGCAACCACCGTCGCCGCGGCCACGACCGCGTACATCGGGAACAAACGGAGCAGGCGCGCGCGCAGGAACGTGGCGTACATGCCAGGGCCGACGTACTTCTCGTGTAATACCAAAGTCATGTAGAAGCCGCTGACGGCGTAGAAGGCCTGCACTGAACGGGGCCCTTCGGTCATCGTCAGCCACGACCAGCCGAACGCCGGGCCGGCGTGCGCCGCGACGACGGCGAGGGCGAGTAGCAGGCGCAGCGTTCCCATGGCCGCTCGATTCTGGCCGGGTTGGCGCAGCCGTCCAGCGCGTAGGGCTTCGTCGCCGCGGGAGTGGTCCGATGGCACCAGCATTCGGGCCAGCCAGTTGGAATTCGATGGCTGCAACTATGCAAGTTTGAAAATCTTGCGCGAATCCCATCGCGGCCTGGGCGGCGTCCGCGGCCGTTGTCCCGGCTACCCGCCGCCGCCTTGACGTGGTGCGGCGCAATCGCAGTCCCGTGGCCGCTGCGAAGTGGAAATGCGCGGTCGCCGCCATGGTGGCGGTGATGCGTCCAGCCTGCGTGCACACCTCGCGCGCCACATCGCCGCCGCGGTTGTTTGGCGATGGCGTCGCAGTGTTCGGAGCGCCGCAAGAGGGGGGGGTCAACGCCATTGGAGTTGGGTGGGGTTGACCGGGGTCGGTGGCTCGCGGCACAGTCAAGATGCGAAGTTCCGTCCCGTCCCACCTGTCACCGAAAGCATCCCTATGCGCAACACATCGATTGCGGCCATCGTCCTCTTGGGCCTCAACGCTGCTACCGTCGCCCAAAACTGTTCTGTGCCGTCCCCGGCGCAAACGTTCAGCAACCGCGAAGAGTTCGGCGCGAGCTTCTACTACAACCTCGCGAATCACTTCTTCGACCTGAACGCCAGCGCTGGCATCTCGCTCAACTCGTTCAGCACGTGGCTGTACGACCAGGGCACGGGCAATCCCCCCGTCCCCAACCAGGTCGGCGCCACCGGCACGGTCGAGGTCTACACCTGCCCGAACACGCGCATCGGCAACGAGGCGCTCGCGCCTGGCTCGACCGGCTCGCCGTGGACGCTCGTCGGCAGCGGCACGATCACGGTCGTCGCCTTCGTGGGTGAGTCGACCTGCGTGTTCAACCCGCCGCTGAACATCGCTGCCGGCCAGTACGGCGTCGCGCTGCGTTACCTGCCGACGACCAACGGCCCGAATCCAGGACCGCTGCACTGCATCGGCTTGTCGCCCAACCCGAACACGCCGACGAGCGACCAGTTCCTGACGTTCAGCAACGATGGCATCCAGGGCATCGCCTGGACCGGCGCGGCGGTCGACAGCCCGAACCTGCGCTTGAACTACACGCCGGATCCGAACGCCGGCTACTTCACGGCCATCGGTGAGGGTTGCTACTTCCGTCCGCAGGCCTTCTACGAGAACTTCCCGGCCAGCGCGACGGCGCCGGACATCGCCAACACCTCGCAGCAGTGGATCAACGTCGGCACGAACTACATCGTCGTGCCCGCCGGCCTCGCGCTCGTGCCGCCGACGTCGCCGAACCTCGTGCTCGGCGCCTTCGGCGCTTCGTCGTGCGCTTGCTGGGACGACGCGATCACGGCCCCGATCACGCTGCCCTTCACGTTCAACGCGCCGGGCGGCGTCTCGACCAACCAGATCACGATCGCCTCGAACGGCTGCATCTACCTCGAAGCCGTGACCAACGGCGCCTACACGCCCTACACCGGCGCGTCGTACGGCGGCACCTCCTTCCGTGACGGCCCGGCGCGCATCGCTCCGTACTTCCACGACCTCGATCCGTCGGCCGGCGGCAGCATGCACTACGAGGTCGACCCGGCGAACCAGTTCGTGCGCATCACGTGGCTCAACGTGCCGGAGTGGCCGGTCCCGACCGCGCTCAACACGATGCAGGTCACGCTGTACTCGACGGGCAACGTCGACATGTACCTCGGCGGCCTCGCAAACACTGGCGTCGGCAACGGCAACAACGCGTACTGGGGCTACACGCAGGGCAACGGCGCGCGCCTGGGCACTTCGATCGACATCTCGGCGTCGCTGCCGCTGACCACCGGCGACGGCGCCATCCCGCCGGTCCTGGGCATGACCGGCCGTCCGGTGCTGGGCACCACGCCGAACATCCGCACGACCAACATCACCCAGGGCACGATCGTCCAGGTGCTTGCGGGCGGCTCGGCGCTGCAGCCGGTCCCGATCGACCTCGGCTTCATCGGCATGCCGGGCTGCGCGCTGACGACCAACCCATTCGTCTTCCTGACGAACATACTGACGCCGAACAACGCGTTCGATCAGCCGCTCAACGTCCCGAACACGCCGGCGCTCATCAACTCGCAGTTGGTCTTCCAGGCCGCGCCATTGACGGCGGGCTACAACACCGCCGGCCTGCTGTTGTCGAACGGCATTTGCGTCCGCGTCGGCAACTGACGGTCTGGCGGAGCGGACAGTGCGCGAGCACTGTCCGGGCCGCGCCCGACGGGCTCGGCGGTGGGGGAACCCGCCGCTGGGCCCGTAGGAGTTCCGGCAGGGTCCTTGCCGTGGGTAACTGCACGCCAGCCATGGCGTTCTAGGTTATGCTGAACGGATGCGCGCGCCGGCTTCGCTTCCGGCGCCCGTCGTTACTTCGTATCTCGCCAACTGCCATGCGCCACCTTCCTCTCGTCGTTGCGCTCAGCGCGCCGTTTCTCCCCGCCCAAGGCACATTCGACTTCGACCGCGTGACCTCGGGCACGCTGGGCACGACGCTGACGCTGCAAGCACGCAACGCGCTGCCCAACGTGCCGTGGCTGACGATGGTCAGCGGCACGACCGGGCCGACGCCGATCGCGCTGATCGATCCGGCGGACACGCGCGTGCTGTCGGTCGGCATCGACCTGCTGTCGCTGTGGGCCGTCGGCACGATGAGTCCGACCGGCACGGGCTCGTTCAGCGCGGCGTTGCCCAATGACCCGGCGGTGCAGGGCGCCGTGTTGTATTGGCAAGGAGCAACCCTGTTCGGCGCCGGCACGCTGCTCGGCCAGATCAGCAATCCGCTGACGACGCACCACACGCTGGTCAACACCAGCGCGCTGCTGCCCGGCGCGCTCTTGGCCCCGGCCGCCGCGGCCGCTGTGCTGGCGACTCCCAACCGCAACGCCGGCGGCGGCGACTTCCTGGTCATCAACGGCGGGACCAACCAGTTCTTCTCGTTTCGCACGCTCGGCGCCGAGGCGGCGCCGGCGCTCAACACCGCGCGCGCGTTGTTCACCACCGTGCGGCTCAACGACGGCCGCATGCTGGTGACCGGCGGCGTCAATGCGCTCGGCGCAGTGACGTCGAGCTGCGAGATCTACAACCCGGCGACCAACGCGTTCACGCCGGCGGCGAACATGAACAACATCCGCGCCGGCCACGCTGCGGTGACGATGGCCGACGGCCGCGTCATGGTCGCCGGCGGCACCAACAACTACACCGACCTGACGGCGGCGATCACCAACGCCATCAACACGGTCGAGATCTACAACCCGGCGACGAACACGTGGGCCAACGCGCCGGCGCTCGGCGGCCGCCGCGTCGTGCCGGCGCTGACCCTGCTGAACAACGGCAGGATCATGGTTTCCGGCGGCGTCGAGGTGACGCTGCTGCTCGGCATCCCGATCAGCGTGACTTCGACCAACAAGACGCAGCTGTACACGCCGTCGACCAACTCGTGGGCCACGGGCCCGAACATGCCGTCCGGCCGCGCGTACCACCAAGAGAACCAGGTGACGCTCGCCGACGGCCGCGTGCTGATGACCGGCGGCGTGTTCGTGCCGGACCTCCTCAACGCGCTCAATGCCACGTCGATCGCCGCTGCCGACATCTACAACCCGACGACCAACACCTGGCAGGCGACGACGATGAGCCGCCAGCGCACCGGCCACACGGTGACGCGCCTGCCCAATGGCAACGTCATCGTCTGCGGCGGCGCCGAGGGCGTCGTGCAGACCCAGATCGTCATCAACGCCGTCGCGCGCTTCAGCCCCGCGACCAACAGCTGGACGGACTTGCCGACGCTGGCCGAGCCGCGCGCGACGCACGTTGCCCGCTTGCTGCCCGATAACTCGCTCGTGCTGCTCGGCCCGGGCGTGACGTCGGAGTTGATCCACTTCTGACCGCGCGGTCGGCCGCGCGTTACGCGCCGCGGCATCGCGCCGCATCCTGTGCCGATGGGACTCGTCTACGACTCGGCGACCGGCGGCACGTGCCCGCGCTGCCGCAAGCGCCTCGACCGCTGCGGCTGCGCCAGGCAGGTGGCGGCGAACGCGCGGCCCGTCACCGACGGCGTTGTCCGCGTGCGCCGCGAGCAACGCAACGGCAAGTCGGTGACGGTCGTGTGCGATCTGCCGCTGCGCGCCGACGAACTGGCGGCGTTGGCCGCCAAGCTGAAGGCCGCGTGCGGCAGCGGCGGCACGGCCAAGGACGGCGATGTCGAGATCCAGGGCGACCACCGCGACAGGGTCGTGGCCTACCTGCAGAAGGCCGGCCACACGGTCAAGCTCGCCGGCGGCTGAAGCCGGCCGCAGCTCGGCGTCGCCGATGCGATACGGTGCGCGCATGAAGCCGAGGGAACTCGTCGCCAGCGCCATGGTCCCCGGCGAGGCCGCCGCGCTGCAGTGCTGGCGCCACGACGGGGCCTACTCGCTGTGGATCGGCCGCACCGAGCTGATGAGCAGCCGCGTGCACGAATCGGAGGAACTGCTCGCCGACGTCGTCGTGCAGGCGCTTGGGCCGCGACCGGCGTCGCGCGTGCTGGTCGGCGGGCTCGGCATGGGCTTCACGCTCGCACGCACGCTCGTCGGCGTGGGCGCCGACGCGCGCGTCGACGTGGTTGAACTGGTGCCCGAGGTGGTGGCATGGAACCGCGAGCACTTCGGCCACTGCGCCGGCAAGCCGCTCGACGACCCGCGCGTGCACGTGATCATCGGCGACGTCGGCGCGACGCTCGTCGAGTCCCCCGACGCTTACGATGTCGTGCTGCTCGACGTCGACAACGGACCCGAGGCGCTGGTGCATCCCGGCAACGCGCGCCTTTACGCGCCGGCGGGCCTCTTGGTCGCGCGCGCCGCACTGCGCGCCGGTGGCGTGCTCGGCGTGTGGTCGTCGGCGGAAGCGCCGACGTTCGCCGGGCGGCTGCAGGGCTGCGGCTTCACGGTGACGACGCACCGCACGCGCGCGCGCGGTCGCAAGGGACCGCGGCGGACCGTCTGGACGGCGATCCGCCGCTGAGCGATTGTCAGCCGCGGCTGCCGCGCGCGCCGCGCCGGTTGCCGCCGTGACGGCCGCCGTGGCCGTGCTTGGGGCCGCGCGACGGGCCGCCGTGCGCGGGGCCTCCCTGACCACGACCACCCTGACCGCGGCCATCCTGCGCCGGCTTCGGCGCGTACTGCGCGTCGCGCTCGCGGCGTGACTCCGGGTCAACGGCGTACGGCATCGCCGGCCGGCCGCCCTCGCGGCGCTGGCGCTCGTGGCGCGGCTGCGGCGGCGTGTGCGGCCGTGGCTTGCGCTGGCGCGGGTCCGGCTCGTATGGGCCGGGTGCGCGGCGCGGTTCGGGCCGGAAGCGGTTGGGGACCTCGCGCGGCGGCGGCGTCGTGGCGTCGGCGTCGGCTTCGAGCTCGACGTTGGCGGCCCAGCCGCGGTCGTCGCGGGCCGGACGCGCGGTCGGCTGTGGCGCGCGCGGCGGTGTGTCCTGCCTCTGCGGCTCCTGTCGGCCCGCCGGCGCGCTGCGCTGGCCCTGGCCGACGACCGGGATGCGCTTGCGGATCAGCTTCTCGATGTCGCGCAGGTATTCGTGCTCGGTTTCGTCACAGAACGAGATGGCGATGCCGTCACGGCCGGCGCGCGCGGTGCGGCCGATGCGGTGCACATAGCTCTCCGGGATGTTCGGCAGGTCGAAGTTGATGACGTGCGTGATCTCCGGCACGTCGATGCCGCGGGCGGCGATGTCGGTCGCCACCAGCACCGCCGCGCTGCCCTCGCGGAAGCCGTCGAGCGCGCGCTCGCGCGCGCCCTGCGACTTGTTGCCATGGATGGCGTGGGCCTCGATGCCGGCCTTGCTCAGCGACCTGGCGACGCGGTCGGCGCCGTGCTTGGTGCGCGTGAACACCAGCGTGCGGACGAAGTTGGGATTCTGCAGCAGTTCGATCAGCAGGTCGCGCTTCTTGTCCTTCTTGACGAAGTGCACGCTCTGCTCGATGCGGTCGGCGGTCGCCGCCGGCGGCGTCACTTCGACGCGCACCGGATCGCGCAGCAGGCTGTGCGCCAGCTGCGTGATGTCCGCCGGCATCGTCGCCGAGAACAGCAGCGACTGACGCTGCGCTGGGATGCGCTGCAGAATGCGGCGCACGTCCGGCAGGAAGCCCATGTCGAGCATGCGGTCGGCCTCGTCGAGCACGAGGATCTCGAGGTCGCCGAGCTCGCAGTGGCGCTGCTGCATCAGGTCGAGCAGGCGGCCGGGCGTGGCGACGAGCACGTCGATGCCGCGCTGCAGCGCCTGGACCTGCGGCGTCTGGCCGACGCCGCCGAAGACGATGGCGACGCGCTGGTGCAGGTGCTTGCCGTAGGCCTCGAACGATTCGGCGATCTGCGTCGCCAACTCGCGCGTCGGCGCCAGCACGAGCGCGCGCGGGCAGCGCGACCGCGGGCGGCGGTTGGCGGCCGTCATCAGCTGCAGCATCGGCAGCGCGAACGCCGCGGTCTTGCCGGTGCCGGTCTGGGCGATGCCGAGCAGGTCGCGTCCCTGCAGGAGGTGCGGGATCGCGCGGGCCTGGATGGGGGTCGGGGTCGTGTAGTTGCGGGCCGCGAGGGCGCGCAGGATCGGCTCGGACAATCCGAGCGACGGGAAGTCGGTCTGGGTCATTCAGTGCATGACTCGCCTCGGCGTCGGTCCGCTCCTGCGGTGGGCGCCGCGAAATCGTTCAGGCGGGTCGGTCTCCCCTTCGGGGCACCTTGGTGCGCCGAAGGTCCTTCGGGACCAAGGCGGGTGCGCGGGGCGATTGGAACGCAAACAGGATAGCGACGATCGCCCGCCGTGGGAACGGGGGGCGTGGCAATGATCTCACCAACCGCCAAAGCGCGGCCAATGCGCGCTGGCGTCGGGCCCACCGGCGACGACGTCGTAGCCGGCGTGCTGCGCGGCGGTGGCGCAGGCGTGGTTGGGCAGCACGCGCAGCAGCGTGCCGACCGGGAACAGCTCTGGCTTGAGCGGTCCGCCGCCGCGGCGCGCGACGATGCCGTGTTCCTGGTTGGCGCCGACGACGAACAGGTCCTCGATCGGCGCGCCGGCGAGCGAGCAGACGAGGCCGTAGCCATGGTCGACCGCCTGTCCGCTGGTGCCGCGGTCGCGCGACAGCGCCATCCAGCCGCCGTCGGTCAGCAGCCAGCCCTTGTCGGGCTGGTGGCCGATCACGCTGACCATGACCGACAACGCGACGTCGTCGACGGCGCAGACGCCGAGCCCGGCCATGACGAGGTCCATGAACACGTAGACGCCGGCGCGCACCTCGGTGACGCCCGTCAGGTCGCGCGCGTAGAGCGCGGTCGGCGTGCTGCCGACGCTGACGATCGGGCATGGGTGACCGGCGGCGCGCAGGCGCGCGGCGGCGGCGACGACGGCCGCGCGTTCCTGCTCGGCCAGCGCCGCGATCGCGTCGGCCGAACGACAGTCGTACGACGCGCCGGCGTGCGTCATCACGCCGCGCACGACGCCGCCCGCCGTGAGCGCAGCGGCGGTGGCGAGCAGCGCGTCGGCGTCTGGTCGCAGCCCAGCGCGATGGCCGTCGCTGTCGATCTCGAGCAGCGCGGGAATGCCCGCGCGCCGCGCCGCGACGGCGGTCGCCGCCTGCACGCCGTCGACGACGACGGTCAGGTCGCAGCCGCGCGCGCGCAGGTCGAGCACGTGGTCGAGCTTGTTGGGCGCGATGCCGACGGCGTACAGCACGTCGCGGATGCCGGCGGCGAAGAATCGTTCGGCTTCGGCGAGGGTGGAGACGGTGATCGCCGGCGCTTCGGGATCGAGCATGCGGCGCGCGATCTCCGGCGACTTGCAGGTCTTGCCGTGCGGCCGCGCGCGCACGGCGAGGCGGGCGAGCTGCGCGCGCATGCGGGCGAGGTTGCGCGTCATGCGCGGCTCGTCGAGCAGCAGCCGCGGCGTGGTCAGCGAGGCGAGCGGGCGCGGGGTCACCGCCGCAGTCTACGCCGGCGCGCGTGGCGAACGCGCGGCCGACGTTGCATGATCGCGGCGTGCCCGGCGCGACCGACCGATTGCCGCTGCTCGCCCTCGCGGCGCTGTTCGTCGGCTATTCGTGCAGCTACTTCCATCGCGCCGACCTGTCGGCGCTGGCGCCGGTGTGGACCGGCGATGGCATGCACGCGACGCTGCGCGCGGCCCTGCCGGACCTCGCCTCGCTGGGCATGCTGGTCTACGCCGCCGGCAAGCTGCTCGGCGGCTGGCTCGCCGACCGTTTCGGCGGCCGCCGCACGTTCGTCGCCGCGCTGGCCGGCGCGGGCGTGGCCGAAGCGTGCGCCGTCGTCGCCGAAACGCCGCTGCAGTTCGCCACTTGCCGCGTGGTCGGCATGCTCGTGCTCGGCTGCGCCTGGCCGTCGGTCGGCCACGTCGCCGCGGCGATGACGCCGCGCGCGCGACTGGCGACGACGATGGCGTTCCTGTCGCAGAGCTACCTGCTCGGCGACGCGGCGGTGCGCGCCGTGCTCGCGGCGGTGGTCGCCGGCGGCGGTGGGGCGCAGGGCGTGTTGCGCACGTCAGCGCTTGGCCTGCTCGGCGGCGCGGCGCTCGTCGGCGTCGTGCTCGCGATCGACGCACGGCGGCGCGGCGTGCCGAGCGCCGCGGCG
>VGZG01000066.1 GCA_016872675.1 Planctomycetota bacterium | reverse complement strand
CCACCCGCTATCCTCCCCCGCCATGCGCCCGCTCCGCCTCGCCGTCGTCGCATTGCTCACCGCCGCGCTCGCGGCCCAGCAGGATCCGGCGCCGAAGCCCACAGCGCCCGCGGCCGCGAAGGCCGCTGCGCCCACCTTCGACGCCACGCTCACCCAGCACTTCGACGCCTGGGACGCCGACGACGACCAGACGCTCAGCGCCGACGAGATCGATCGCGCCTGCCTCGACCCAAAGGTCACGGGCGCAGCGGCTGCGGCGATCGCGGCGATCAAGCGCGTGGTGCGCAGCGGCAGCTACGAAGTGCCGCCGCTGACGCTCGACGGCCTGACCAAGGCGCCGCGCACGCGCGCGGCGGCGCCGAAGGCCGATGCGACGAAGCCGACGCCGGCCCCCGGCGACGCCGACCGTGCCGACTCCGGCGAGACGCGCCCGGCGGCAGGCACGCCAAAACGCGCGCCGAACTTCGCGGTGAGCTTCCGCTCCGGCCTGACGCGCATCGAGACGACGCCGCGCGTGCTGTTCGCCGACGACACGCCGGACCTCGACGCGTGCCGCCAAGGCCCGATCGGCGACTGCTGGTTGCTGGCGAGCCTCGGCGCGTTCGTGCACCGCGACCCGAAAGCGCTGCACGCATTGATCACGCCGACGAAGGACGGCTACCGCGTGCGCTTCGCCGACGGCCAGTCCGCCGACGTGGCGCCGCTGACCGACGCGGAACTCGCGCTGTCGGGCACGACCGGCGACGAAGGGCTGTGGCTGCCGGTCGTCGAGAAGGCGATGGGACACGTGCGGCAGCTGCAGAACCCGCAGAAGCACACCGCCGACACCGCGAGCGACGCGCTGGCCGGCGGCTCGACCGCGACCGTGCTGCGCATGCTGACCGGCAGGACGACCGAGCGGCTCGCGTTCCACAAGAAGGTCCCGACGGCGAAGACGCCGCCACCGAAGCCGCCCGCCGCCGAGCCCGCCGACACGGTCGACGCCTTGGCGACAAAGGCGCACGCAGCGCTGGCCGCGGCGTTCGCCGAGAAGCGGCTCGTCACCTGCAGCACGAACACGGCCGCGCATCCACCCGGCATCGCCGGCAAACACGCCTACGCCGTGCTCGGCTACGACGCGGCAGCACAGGTGGTCACGGTGTGGAACCCGCACGGCCGCAGCCGCAAGGTCAACGGCGAACCCGGGCTGGCCAACGGCTACACGACGACGAAGGGCGTGTTCGCGCTGCCGCTGCGCGAGTTCGTGCAGGCGTTCAGCAGCATGGCGTGGGAGACGAGCACGCCGCTGCCGACCGGCAAGGGCAAGTGACGCTGGCGCGTGCTCGGTGCGCCGCCGTCGCTAGCATCCGCCGCGTGATGCCCACCGCGCCCGCTGCGTTGTTCGCTCCGCTGCTGCTCGCCGCCGCGTTCGCGGCCTCGCTCGCCGCGCCACTCGCCGCCCAAACCGTCCAGACCGGCGCCGACGTGCTGCAAGCCCGCGGCGTGCCCGCACTCGCCGGCCGCAAGGTCGGCCTGATCACCAACCACACCGGCCGCACCGCCGACGGCGTGCGCACGGTCGACGTGCTCAAGCAGTCCAAGGACTGCACCCTCGTCGCGTTGTTCTCGCCCGAACACGGCTGGGAAGGGCTCGTCGACGACAAGGTCGGCAACACCACCGACGCGGCGACCGGGCTCGTCGTCTACTCGCTGTACGGCGAGACGCGCACGCCGACCGACGCGATGCTGCAGGGCGTCGACACGCTGGTGTTCGACATCCAGGACATCGGCTGCCGCTTCTACACGTACGTCTCGACGATGCGGAACTGCCTGGAGACGGCGGCGAAGAAGGGCCTGCGCTTCGTCGTGCTCGACCGGCCCAATCCGATCGGCGGCGTCAAGATCGAAGGTCCGGTGCTCGCCGCCGAGCGCCAGGACTTCGTCGGCAGCCACCGCATCCCGCTGCGCCACGGCATGACGGCCGGCGAACTCGCGCGCATGATCGTCGGCGAGGACGCGTTGCGCTGCGACCTGCACGTCGTGGCGTGCGAGGGCTGGCAGCGCGCCGACCTGCTCGACCAGACCGGGCAGCCGTGGATCCACCCGTCGCCCAACATGCGCCGGCTGACGCAGGCGTTGACGTATCCCGGCATGGGCCTGTGGGAAGGCACCAACGTCTCGGTCGGCCGCGGCACCGACACGCCGTTCGAGATCCTCGGCGCGCCGTGGATCGACGGCCGCAAGCTCGCCGCGCGGCTGACGGCGGCCAAGCTGCCGGGCGTGGCGTTCGTGGCGACGACGTTCACGCCGACCAGCAGCAAGCACCAGGGCAAGGCCTGCGGCGGCGTGCACGTGCTGGTCACCGATTGGCGCGCGTTCGAGCCGGTTCGCACCGGCGTGCACATCGGCTGCGCGCTGCGCGCGCTGTTCGCCGACGCATGGGACACCAAGAAGATCGACTGGCTGCTCAAGCACCAGCCGACGGCCGACGCGCTGCTCGCCGGCGCCGAACCCGACGCGATCTGTGCCGGCTGGCAGAAGGAACTCGAGCTCTTCCGGTTGCGCCGCAAGCCGTTCTTGCTCTACGAGTGATCGCCGCGCCATGACGCCCGCCACGACGATCGGCCTCGAAGTCGCCTGCCAGTCCCCGCCGGAGCCGCTGCGCAGCTGCAAGCGCTTCGGCCTCGTCAGCAACCAGGCCTCGGTCGACCGCCACTTCCGCCATGCAGCCGACGCGCTGCACGCGCGCTTTCCCGGCAAGCTCGGCGCGCTGTTCGGCCCGCAGCACGGCCTGTGGTCGACCGAGCAGGACAACATGATCGCGACCGGGCACGCGCGCAGCGAGCGCTTTGGCGTGCCGGTCTGGAGCCTGTACAGCGAGACGCGCAAGCCAACCCAGCAGATGCTGAATGGCCTCGATCTGCTGGTGATCGACCTGCAGGACGTCGGCACGCGCGTCTACACGTACGTGTGGACGCTGACGCACTGCCTGGAGGCGTGCGCGCAGAAGGGCATCCCGGCGCTCGTGCTCGACCGCCCCAATCCGCTCGGCGGCGAGGTCGCCGAAGGGCCGCTGCTCGACCTGCGCTGGCAGAGCTTCGTCGGCCGTGCCAGCGTGCCGATGCGCCACGCGCTGACGCTCGGCGAACTGGCGCGCTTCTGCAACGACGCGATGGGGCTCGGCGCCGACGTGCGCGTGGTGCCGATGCAAGGCTGGCGGCGCGCGATGCTGTGGCCGGAGACCGGCCGCGCGTGGGTGCCGCCGTCGCCCAACCTGCCGCGCTTCGAAGGCGCGCTCGTCTATCCGGGGCAGGTGCTGCTCGAGGGCACCAACCTGAGCGAAGGCCGCGGCACGACGACGCCGTTCGAGCAGTTCGGCGCGCCGTGGCTCGACCCGTGGCAACTGCAGGCGCTGGTGTCGACGCACCGCCTGCGCGGCGTGGCGGTGCGGCCGGTGCGCTTCGAGCCGACGTTCCAGAAGCACGCCAACGCCGCGTGCGGCGGCCTGTTCCTGCACGTCACCGATGCGGCGGCGTTCCGCAGCTACCGCACGACGCTGGCGATCCTGCGGGCGACCCGCGAGCTGTGGCCGCGCGCGTTCGACTGGCGACAACCGCCGTACGAGTACGAGCACGTGCGCCTGCCGATCGACATCCTGGCGGGCAGTCCGGCGGCGCGCGAGTTCATCGACGGCGAGCGGCCGCTGCGCGAGCTCGATTCGCTGTCGGCAGCGCCAGCGGACTGGCACAAGCGCGTGCGGCGGTTCCTGCTTTACTGACGGCCATGCCACTGCGCCGCAGACGGCGCATTACCATGGGCGTCTACCACGCACGGCACAGCGGGCCGGCCCAGGTTCAGCACGCCTGTCCCGGCGCGTCTTGGCGCCGATGTACGTCACACCAAGCGACCTCCCATGTACGGACTAATAAACCAGGCAGTCGAGGACCTGTGTCGCACCAAGTTTGGCAACGCGGTTTGGGACCGCATCCGCAGCGACGCCGGCCTGCCCGACGAACCGTTCCTGCGGATGGAGAAGTACCCCGACGAGATCACGTACAAACTCGTCGGCGCGGCGTGCAAGGTGCTCAACCTGTCGGCCGAGGCGGTGCTGAAGGAGTTCGGCCGCTTCTGGACGGTCTACTCGGCGGAGGCCGGCTACGGCGAACTGCTGCACAGTGTCGGCCGCACGCTGCCGGAGTTCCTCAAGAACCTCGACCAGATGCACACGCGCATCCAGTTGGCGTTCACGCACCTGCAACCACCGAGCTTCACGGTGTCCGACGAAACACCGAACAGCTGCGTAGTGCACTACTACTCGGAGCGCCCGGGCCTGGCGCCGCTGGTCATCGGCATGCTCGAAGGCCTGAGCGTGCGCTTCCGGCTCGAGATCGACGTCCAACACGTGCCGGTGCAGGGCGCGCGACCGCACGACACCTTCCACATCCGCGTGCGCCCGGCGGCCGCGAACAAGGCGACGGTGTGAGACACGACGGCGACAGGGCGGCCGGCTGGCAGGCGGAGCTGCGCCTGCTTCGCACCCTGTTCCCGTTCTACTTCACCGTCGCGGCCGACGGACGGCTCGGCGCCGTCGGCGAACGCTGGCGCACCTGCATGCCGGAGATCGACCTCGGCGCGCACTTCGACGACATGTTCGCCATCGCGCGGCCCATCGGCCTCGCCGGCGCCGCCGACCTCGGCCAGCACCTCGGCGACGTCTTCCTGTTGCGTCTGCGCAATCGGCCGGACTTCGAACTGCGCGGCCAGTTCCTTCCCGCCGGCGACCCCGATGCGCCGGGCACGCTGCACTTCGCCGGCGGCCCGTGGCTTACCAAGCTCGCGACGATGGCGCACCTCGGGCTCGCCATGTCGGACTTCCCGTCGCACGACCCGCGCGGCGACCTGCTGGTGATGATGCAGGTGCAGGAATCGCAGCTCGCCGAATTGCGGCAGCTGACCGTCAACCTGCAGGAACGCATCCGCCAGCAATCGCTACTGGAGGGCCAGATCCGCCAGATCCAGAAGATGGAGCTGGTCGGCCGCTTCGCCGGCGGCATGGCGCACAACTTCAACAACATCCTGATGGCGATCCGCAGCCATGCGGACCTCGCGCTGGCAGAGCTCACGCCAGGCGATCCACTGCACGATTGGCTACAGCAAATCTGCACGGCGACTGACCATGCCGCGTCGCTGACGCGCGGCCTGCTGACGATGAGCCGCCAGCAGCCGGTGCGCATCCAGGCGCTCGACGTCGGCGCCGAGTTCGCCGACATCCAGAAACTCGTCGAGCCTCTGCTCGCCGCCAACGTCAAGCTGCATCTGCGCATCGCGTCCGAGGTGACGACGCTGCACGCGGACACCAACAGCCTGAAACAGATCTTCATGAACCTCGTGCTCAACGCGCGCGACGCCATGCCCAAGGGCGGCACGATCGCGATCGACGTCGCGCGCCGCGTCGAGGCGCCGCCGGACGGCAGCGCGCCGCGCGCGTTCGTCGCGGTCACCGTGACCGACACGGGCACGGGCATGGACGAGCGCACCAAGACCAACCTGTTCGAGCCGTTCTTCACCACGAAGGCATTGGGCAAGGGCGTGGGCTTGGGCCTGTCGACCGTCTACGGCCTCGTGCAGCAACTCGACGGCGCGATCCGCGTCGACAGCGAACTCGGCATGGGCACGACCTTCCAAGTGCTGCTGCCGGACATCGCCGCGACCGCGGCGATGACGCCGGCGCGCCAGGGAATGACGCGACTGACCGGTGATCACGTGCTGCTGGTCGACGACGAGACGCACGTGCGCCGTCCGCTCGAGCGCGTGCTGCAGAACGCCGGCTTCCGCGTCACCTCGGTGGCCAGCGCCGAAGAGGCGCTGTCGGCGCTGCGCCACGGCGCGCGCTGCCAGATCCTGCTGACCGACGTGGTGATGCCGGGTATGTCGGGCACGGAGCTCGCCGCCGCAGTCGAGAAGGAGTTCGGCGAACTGCCGGTGCTGTTCATCAGCGGCCACAACGACGACTCGCGGCTGCGCAGCGGCCATCTGCCGTCGCACCACCGCTTTCTGCCCAAGCCCTTCGCCGCCGAGGAACTGGTGGCGACGCTGCGCGCGCTGCTGTCGGCGTAGGCCGCCGGCGCCCGCATCGGCCGCGCGCCAAGCAGTGCGTGGATTCGCGATCGCGGCAACGCCTGGGACCGCAGGCAAATCGGCGCCTTCGCCGCGGATCGGCGGCGAGTTCCAGGGCGCGAAGATGCGTCGTCTCGCGGCGTGGCCTTCCGCGGCGCAGGCACCTAGTCTTGCGGCATCGTGCCCCTCTTGCCCGCGTCGCCGACCGCCGTCCGCTGGGAGCTGTCCCTGCTCGCCGCGCTGCCAGCGCTGGCCCTGCTCGTGGCGCAGTGCGTGTGGTTGCCGCACTTCGTGTCCGACGACGCGTTCATCTCGCTGCGCTACGCCGGGCGACTGCTCGCCGGGGACGGCCTGACGTGGACCGACGGCGAACGCGTCGAGGGCTACAGCAACCTGCTGTGGACGCTCGGCGTCGCCTTGCACGGCGGACTCGGCGTCGGCGTCGACCTCGTCGCCGCGGCCCGCTTGCTCGGCTTCGGCTGCAGCGCTCTGGCGCTGGTCGTGCTGGCCTGCGCCGGCGCGCCGCGCGACCTGCCGTCGCTCCTGCGTGCTGCCGTCGCGCCGCTGCTGGTCGCCAGCGCACAGGCGACGCTCGGTTGGACGCAGGCCGGGCTCGAAGGCCCGCTCGTGCTGCTGCTGCTGGCGCTCGGCTTCGCCGGCCTCGCGGCGGCGCACGACCGCGATGCCAACCCGGCGCTCTGGCCAGCGCGCACGCTGCTGGGGCTCGGCCTGCCGTTCGCGCTCGCCTGCTGGACGCGGCCTGACGCGCCGCTGTGGGTTCTCGTCGCCGGCCTCGCGCTGGCGGCGAGCGCGCGCTCGCTGCGCGTGGCGCTCGCGCTCGGCGCGCCGGCGGCGCTCGCCGTCGGCGCGCAGTTGGCGTTCCGTCTCGCCTACTACGGCGACACGGTGCCGAACACCGCGCACGTGAAGGCGGAGTTCGATCCAGCGACGTGGCCGGCGGGCTGCGCCTACGTCGGCAAGGCCATCGCCGCGCACCCGGGCAGCTTCGCCGTCGCCGCGCTCGCCGTCGTCGCGCTCTGGCGCGCCCGGTCGCGTCGCTCGCTGCTCGCCGCGCTCGCGCTGCCGGTCGTCGCGTGGCTGCTGTATCTCGCCAGCGTCGGCGGCGACCACTTTCCGTGCCGCAGGCTGCTGCACGGCGCGCTGGCGCCGCTCGCCGTGCTCGTCGCGGTCGCCAGCCGCCGCGGCACGCCGCTCGCCGGCGTCGTCGGCGCTGCGGCGCTGCTCGGCATCGGCGCCAACCTCTACGTCGCGCGCACCGACGCAGAGAGCCACGAGCTGCGCGCCGAGACCTGGGAATGGCAAGGCCGCGAGGTCGGCCGCGCGCTCGCCGCGGCCTTTTTGGACGAGCGACCGCTGCTCGCCGTCGACGCCGCCGGCGCGCTGCCGTTCTACAGCGGCCTGCCGTGCCTCGACCTGCTCGGCCTGTGCGACCGCACCATCGCGACGACGCCGCTGCCGGCTTGGCTCGACACGACGCTGCCCGGCACGCCCAAGCCCCCGGGCCATCTGCACGGCAACGGCGGCTACGTGCTCGACCGCGCGCCCGACCTGTTCGTCTTCGGCCCGCCGCCCGGCCTGCCGCTGCCGGTGTTCGCCAGCGGCGCCGAAGCGGAAGAGGACGCGCGCTTCCGTGACGGCTACCGCCTGGTGCAGCTCGATCTCGGCGTGCGGCCGCTGGTTGGCGACCTCGCCACGCCGATCACCGCGCCGCTGTGGGTGCGGCTCGAAGGCCGCGCCGGCGTGGTCCGCACCGAAAAAACCGTGACCATCCCGGCGTGGCTGTTCGGCGCGTTCCAGCTGCGCGCGCCGATCGTGCAGCGCTACCAGCCGCCGACGCCGGAGCAGGCCGCGGCGGCCGACCAACAACTCGCTGCGCTCGTGCCGTGGCTCAAACAACGCCACGCGCTGGCGGCGCCTGGTCCCGACGGGCGCCTCGGCCTGCGGCTCGCGGGCAGCGAGGCGACCCTGGAGTTGCGCCTGCCGGCCGGACGGTGGCGCGCGGAGATCGAACCCGCCGACGCCGCCAGCGGCCTCGCCATCGACGACGTGCCGGTCGATGCCAACGGCGCCTTCGCGCTGCCCGGCGACGGCCGCTGCACCCTGCGGCTCCGCGCCCCCGGCGACGCCGCGCCGACGCGGCTGATCACCCGGGTCACGCTCCGCCGCGCGTCTGGCTGAGCACGCCGCAATCCGCCGCCGCGTAAAGCGACGCACTTACTCGCAAATCGCGAAGATGTGGTCGCCGGGTCGACAACCCGGGCCGCATGGTGTTGCATCCTTTGTTCGCTTGGCCCCCGGCCGCGTTCCGCACCGCTCCCATTCTTGCCTTCCCATGATCCGGACCCTCGCCACCGTTTCGCTGTTCGCGGTCGCTGCCGTCGCGCAGACGCCGCTCACTATCGGCAACCTCGTCGTGGTCCGTGTGGGTGACGGCGCCGCGGCGCTGACCAATGCGTCGACCGCGACCTTCCTCGACGAATACACGCCGGCCGGCGTGCTGGTGCAGTCGATCGCGCTGCCGACCGTGGCGAGTGGCAGCAACCAGCCGTTCACGAACTCGGGCACAGCGACGTCGGAGGGCTTCCTCAACGTCTCGCAGAACGGCCTGTACCTGACGCTCTGCGGCTACGGCATCGCGCCGGGCACGGCCGCCATCGCGACGTCGCCGGCGTCGACGACGCCGCGCGTGATCGCGCGCATCGACCTGCTGGGCCAGATCGACACCTCGACGACGATCACCGACGGCTACAACGGCGTTCCGGCGGTGCCGCCGTCGACGATCACGACCAGCGGCAACATCCGCAGCGCCGCGACGGTCGACGGCTCGGCCTACTGGTGCTCGGGCACCGGCGCCACGGCCGCGGCTGGCGTCCGCTACGTCCAACACGGCCAGTCGACCTCGCTCGGCCTCAACGCCGGCGCGCCGACCAACGTGCGCGTCGCGGGCATCTACAACGGCCAGTTGTACGCCACCAGCGCCTCGACGGTCTATCAGAGCGTCTGCTCGGTCGGCGTCGGCCTGCCGACGACCGGCAACCAGACGATCTCGGTGCTGCCGGGCCTGCCGGCGGCGAGCGGTCCATCGACCTACGACTTCTGGTTCGCCGACCCGGCGACGCTGTACTTCGCCGACGACCGCGCAGTGCTGTCGAACGGCGGCGTGCAAAAGTGGGCCAACGTCAACGGCACCTGGACGCAGCAGTACATCCTGCAGCCGTCGGCCGGCTGCCGCGGCCTGTCGGGCCGCAAGATCAACGGCGTGACCACGCTGTACGCGACGACGTCCAACGGCCAGCTGGTCAGCTTCGTCGACAGCGGCCCCGGCTCGCCGGCGACGATCCTGGCGACGGTGGCGACGAACACGGCGTTCCGCGGCGTGCGCCTGCTGCAGAAGCCGACGACGGCGACCCGCCTCCCGGCGACGTGCGGCGCGGCCGGCATCCAGGTCGCGGGCAACGGCGAGATCGGCACCGACATCGTCACGACGGTCACCGGCGCGCTCGGCCTGCCGTTCATCGGCTACGGCGTGGTGCCGTTCAGCCTGCCGTACTGCAACTGCACGGTCGTCCACGACTTCTCCGTGCTGCTCGGCGGCGCAAGCGCGACGTTGCCGGTCCCGAACAACCCGGCGCTGTTCGGCTTCACGCTCTACATGCAGGGCCTCGACTTCCTGGCGCCGGGCGGCTGCCCGGATCCGCTGTTCACGCTGACCGACGGCTTCTCGGTCACGCTGCAGTGAGCGCGCCTGCGGCCACGCTGGCCGCAGGGACGCGACAAGGCTCGTGACGAGGGAATGACGCGGGACGGCGATGGCGCTGCTCCCCGGACGCACGCCGCGGTACGCTGAGTCGCCCACGTCGCCTGCCGCCGCAATGCCTGCCGCGCGTACCCGCTTCAGCCCCCGCCATCTAGTCGCGCTCGGCACGTTCCTCGTGCCGCTTGTGATCCTGGCCGGCCTCGGCTGGAGCGAACTGCGCCAGAGCGGCGCCGCCGCCGACGCCGCCTTCGTCCGCGAAGGCGAGCAGTTCGTGCTGCGGGCGCGCCAGGCGATCGAGCAACGGCTGGAGCAACTGGTGCCCGCCGTGCTGGAGGCCTCGCGCGCGCACCTTGAAACCGAGGGACCGATCCGCACCACGCTGCGCATCGCCGAGCAACAGGACTTCGCGGCGCTGCGCAGCATCCTGCTGCTCGACGAGCAGGGCGGCGTGGTCTGGCCGGCGCTGCCAGTGGCGAGCGTCTACCTGCCGCTCGCGCGCGAGCCGCAGCGCAGTGGCGAAGCCGCCGGCGGCGATCTCGCCGCCGCCGACCTGCTGCTGCAGCTCGGCCGCTTCGACGACGGCATCAAGGCGCTGCGGCAACTCGTGCGCACGCTCGAGGTCGCCAACCCGCCGGGGCCGGACCGCCGGCCGACGCTCGTCGAGACCGAGGCGCAGGCACGCTTCCGCCTGGCCACGGCGCTGCGCAAGGTCGGCAACCGCGCCGAGGCGCGCGCGCAGCTCGAACGGGTCCGCAGCGACGTCGCGCAGGTCAACCCGCGCTTCAACGCCGGCCTCGCCGCTGTCGGCCTGCTGGCCGAGGCGCTGCTCGCCGAGCTCGGCGAGCCGGCGGAGCGGCTGCGTCTGCTGCGCGCGCTGGCCGAGAACCAGCGCGACGTCTACGCCGATGGACTCACCTCGGCGCTGGCGCAGCGTCTGGCGGCGGGTTTCGCCAACGACGACCCCGACCGCGGCGAAGTCGACCGCCTGCTGCGCGAGGAGGAACGGCGCGCCGCGATCAGCGGCTTCGCCGCCGCCTACGAGCAAGTCGTCAAGCCATTCGTGGTGATGCGGCGCATGCGCCACGCCGCCCAGGGCGAGACGCCGTTCGCCGAGGGCACGGAGGTCGAGCGATTCCTGGCGTCGGTCGGCAGCGAAGCGGCGCTCGTCTGCATCCGCCCAGCGACCCCGGCCGAGGCGGCGCAGTGGCACTGCGCCAGCATCGCGCTGCACTTCGACCTACGCGAAATGCTGAACCCGACGTGGGCGTCGTTCCGCGCCACCAACGGCACGTTCGTGCTGGCGGCGCACGACCAGGACGAGACGCCGATTCTGCCGCCGCCGGCCGCCGACCCGACCGGCTTCGTCTTGCCGCGCGAGACCACCAACGACCTGACGCTGTCGGCGTATCCGACCGATCCGGCGGCGCTGCGCGCGGCCGCCACGACCAGCGCGACGAACCGTGCGCTGCTGATCGCAGCGCTGTTCGTCGCAGCCCTCGGCGGCGCGCTCTGGTCGTGGCGCTCGGTCAGCCGCGAGCGCGAACTGGCGGCGCTCAAGATCGACCTCGTGTCGCGCGTCTCGCACGAGCTGAAGACGCCGCTGGCGCTGGTGCGCATGTACGGCGAGACGCTGAGCCTCGGCCGCGCCCGCGACCCCGGCCAGGCCGCCGAGTTCGGCGGCATCATCGCGCGCGAAGCGGAGCGGCTCACCGCACTGATCCAGCGCATCCTCGACTTCTCGCGCCAGCAGGCCGGCACGCTCACCTACGCGCCAACCACGCTCGACCTCGGCCAACACCTCCGTCGCGTCGTCGAGGACTACAGCCCCCACCTCGCCTCGCGCGGCGTATTCGTCATCGACGACCTGCCGTCGGACATCGTCGTCATGGTCGACAGCAATGCGCTCGAGAGCGCGGTCATCAACCTGCTGGAGAACGCCGCCAAGTACGGCCACGACGGCGAGAGCGAGCACGAAGTCGACCTCGCGCTTGCCGCGGTCGACGGCGTCGCCGTCGTCGAGGTCCGCGACCATGGCCGCGGCATCCCCACCGAGGACCGCGAGCGCGTCTTCGACGGTTTCTTCCGCGCCAGCAACGCCGCCGAGGTGCGCGGCGCCGGGCTGGGCCTCAACCTCGTCCGCCACTTCGCCCGCGCCCACGGCGGCGACGTCGTCGCCGCGCCGCGCGACGGCGGTGGTACGGTGATGCGGCTGACGTTACCGCTGGCCGTCGCGGCCCAAGCGTCGGACGACGCGACCACGAACGACCCTTGAACATGACCAATCTCGCCGAAACCTGCATTCTCGTCATCGAGGACGAACCGGACCTGCGCGCCGGCCTACAGCACAACCTGGAGGCCGAGGGCTTCAAGGTGATCACGGCCGCCGATGGCCGCGAAGGCTTGCGCAAGGCCAAGGAAGGCGCCGCCTCGCTGGTGCTGCTCGACCTGATGCTGCCGGGCATGCCCGGCCTCGAGGTGCTGCGCAATCTGCGCGAGATCGGCCGCGAGATCCCGATCATCATCGTCTCGGCCAAGGGCCAGGATCGCGACAAAGTGCAGGGCCTCGAACTTGGCGCCGACGACTACCTGACCAAGCCGTTCGGCCTCAGCGAGTTGCTGGCGCGCATCCGCGCGGTGCTGCGTCGCACCCAGGTCGGCGCCAAAGCCGGGGTCGGCGAGAAGGCCACGGTCGGCGGCGTGATGAAGTTCCCCAACCTCGTCATCGACTGGCGCCGATTCACCATCCAGCGCGACGACGAGGAGATCCAGTTGTCGCGCTATGAAGCCGAGATCCTGCGCATGCTGATCGAGCGGCGCGGCGAGGTGGTCAGCCGCCAGGACCTGCTGCGCAAGGTCTGGGGCTACGTGCACCTGCCGACGACGCGCACGGTCGACAACCACATCGCGCGGCTGCGCAAGAAGCTCGAGCGCGACGTCAACGCCCCGGTGCACGTCGTCACCGTGCATGGTCTCGGCTACCGCTTCGAGTCGCAGTTGCTGGGGGCGTCGTGATCGCAGCCCGCGCGCTCGCCGTCGCCGCCGCGCTCGCCGCCGCCGCCGTCGCCCAGTCCGGGTCCGGCGGCGACGTGGCGACGCGCCTGCACGCGGCGTGGCTGCGCGAAACGCTCGACCTCGACGGCAAGGCGGCCATCGGCGATTACGAGGCGATCGCCGCTGACCGCAGTGGCCGCATCGAGCGCTGGGTCGCCGTGGCGCGGCTCGCCGAGCTGCAGCGCCAGGGCGCGGCGATCGGCAACCCCGGCCCCGTCGCCGAGGCCCCGGCCCCGGTCCGCGCCGCGCTGGCGCTGCTGACGCCGTTGCCGCTCGCCGAACTGCTGCGCCAACCGCAGGCCAGCGGCCCCGAAGCCGCCCGCCTGCCCGACCTGCGCCCGGCGACCGCCGCGACGCTCAACTGGGTGCGCAGCCAGTCCGGACCGAACACCAACGAACGCCAGCGGCAGCGCGCTGCCAGCAGCCGGCCGCGCACGCCCGCCGACCGCAACGACGCCGAGCGCATGGGACGCATGCACGCCTTCGACGTCGCCCAGCGCGAGTTCGAGGGCAAGACGGAGCAGGCGGCGAGCCTGCGGGCGATCTACTTTCCGGAGTGGAAGCCGCCAGCCACGGCCGGCGAACCCGCCGTCGTGCTGGCCAGCGCGCAGACGGCGCTCGACGCATGGTTGAAGGAGGCCGGCCTCAGCGAGGCGCAACTGGCTCTGCTCGGCCGACTGCGCAGCGAGCTCGACGCCCGCGGCAGCGATCCGGCGCAGGCGATCGCGTGGCTCGCGCGCATGCCGGTGTACGGCGACCGTCTGCTCGCCGCGCCCAGTCCGACCGGCAAATGACGCGCGTGGGACCGATGCCATGGGGCCGCCGACGCGCCCGCCAGCGCGACGGGCGAGACTCCGATATCCTTTCGTGTCGATCCCGGCGATGATTCGCCGGCACGCCGCCATCGCATGCTGCTCAGACTGTTGCCCATGACGCTGTCGCTCCTGGCCGCCACCGCCGCGGCCCAGGTCCAGCCACAGGCGCCGAAGCGCCCGCCCGTCGAGCGCGTGGTGCGCGGCATGGCGACCGAGACGCAGAGCCGCAACCTGTTCGTCGGCTGCGACGCCGATGGTGACGACCGGCTGGACGTGTTCGAGGCCGGCGCTGCGATCGAGATCGTGCACGGTCCGCGCGACGTCAGCGGCTTCGCCGAGTTCGACCGCGACCGCGACGGCTTCGTGTCGTGGCCGGAATTCGACCGCGCGCTGCGGCAGACGCTGCTGCGCGGCGCCCCGTTCCGGGTGCGCCCGCTGCGCCCGGACGCGCCGACGCAAGCCGAAGCGGCGCCGACGACGCCGCAGCAGTTGCTGCTGCGCCTCTACGACATCGACGCCGACGGCGAGGTCGGCCAGGACGAGTTCGCCCGCTTCGTGCGCGACACCGGCCTGCCGCCGTTGCTGCTGCTCACCAACCCGCTGGCGCAGTTCGACGCTGATCGCAACGGCAAGCTCAGCGCCGACGAACTCGCGCCTGCGCTCGCCGGCTTCCCGATCGTCGACCCCAAGAAGGATCCCCGGACCACGTCGCTGCGCATGCCAGCGCCGTGGGGCGAAGCGGACACGGACCGCGACGGCGGCATCGACGGCGACGAACTCGGCAAGGCCCTGCGCCGCGTCGATCCGCGACTCGCGCCGTGGGCCGCCGAGATCCTGCGCGCGGCCGACATCGACCGCGACGGCAAGCTGCGCGGCGCCGAGTTGACCGTGCCGTCCGGCGCGGCGGGCTCTGGCCAGCCGGCGTCGGGCCGCGGCGCCTGAAGTCACCAGCGCCGCCTCAGACCGGCGCGGCGAGGCGGCACTAACCGCGACCGCCGCACGTCCGGGTGGCGGCGCGTGAGCGCCGCCGGTACGAAGTTGCGATGCGCCGCGCTGTCACCCTGGCCGTCCACGTTCTCGTCTTGGCCACGGCCGTCTGCCAGGTGGCCGCGCAAGCGGCTGCGACCGCGGCGCCGCCGCGCACGACGCCGGAGCGCGCCGACTTCACCGAAACCTCCCGCCTCGCCGACGTCGAGGCCTTCCTGGCGGCATGCCTCCCCCTGTCGCACGGCAATCGGCTGAAGCTCGCCAGTGCTGGCAGCAGCAACGAGGGCCGGCCGCTGCGGCTCGTCAAGGTCCGGCGCGATGACGCGCCAAAGCCGTTGCGAGCGTTGGTGATCGGCAACATCCACGCCGGCGAAGTCGAAGGCAAGGAAGCCCTGCAACTGCTGGCGCGCGAGTTCGCGCTCGGCGGCCACGACGAGTTGTTGCAGCGCATCGAGGTCTGGCTGCTGCCCGTCTACAACGTCGACGGCAACGAAGCCGTCAAGGTCGGCAACCGCGCCGGCCAGAACGGCCCCGACGCCACCGGCCAACGGCCGAACGCGCAGGGTCTCGACCTCAACCGTGACTTCGTCAAAGCCGACGCGCCGGAGACGCGCGCGCTGCTGGCGACGATGGCGGCGTTCGACCCGCACCTATTCGTCGACCTGCACACGACGAACGGCAGCTACCACGGCTACCACCTGACCTACGCCCCCTCGCTGTCGCCGAGCGTCGACCCCGAGATCGCGCGGCTGTCGCGCGCGCTGCTCGACGACGCGCAGACGGCGATGCGCGGCGACCACGGCTTCGCGACGTTCGACTACGGCAACTTCGAGACGCGCGACTGGGACGGCAGCGGCGCGCCGGCATCGGATCCCAAGGTGCGCGGCTGGTGGACGTACGACCATCGCGCGCGCTACTGCGTCAACGGCTTCGCGCTACGCAATCGCGTGGCGATCCTGAGCGAGGCGTACAGCAATCTCGACTTCGCCGGTCGCATCGCCGCGACGCGCGCGTTCGTGCTGTGCCTGCTGCAGGGGCTGGTCGCGCGCGAAGCAGAGACGCTGGCGGCAGGCGCCGCGGCGGACAAACGGCTGATGACCGGCGAAACGGCAGGATTCGGCTTCGACACGGTCTTCGCGCCGCCGGAGCGGCTGCCGGTGCTGGTCGGCGCAGTCGACACCATCGCCGCGAAGGACGGCAAGCCGATGCGGCACGTTCGCAAAGGCGACGGCGCGGCGGAGGAGATGCCGGTCGTGCGCGCGTTCGTCGCACGCCAGCGGCGTGAGTTGCCCAGGGCTTGGGCGCTGCCCGAACCGCCGGCGGAAGTGCTCGAACGGCTGCGTTGGCATGGGGTCGCGTTCACCGTGCTCGCATCACAGACGCAGGCCACCTGCGAGCGCTTCGCGGTGACGCAGAAGAAGAAGCCCAAGCGGCCATACCAGGGCCATCAAGAGCTGGCGCTCGGCGGAACATGGGAACCGGCGACGCAGTTCACGCTGCCGAAGGGCACGCTGTGGATCGACGCACGGCAGCGGTTCGCGCGCGTCGCAGCAACGCTGCTGGAGCCGGAAAGCGAGGACTCGCTGTCGACGTGGAACTTCCTGGAGGGAGCGACCGGCGAGCACTATCCGGTGCTGCGGGTGCGGTAGAAGGGCGGCAGGGGGTTGGCTGCACGCGCGGCAGGTGGACGCAGCCGCGGCGACGCAGCCGCGCCACCACCACCCACCCCGCCCTACCGCGGAAACGCCTCCGGCAACCCGCCATCGACCGGCAGCACCGCGCCCGTCGTCGGCGTCTTCGCGCTGGCGAAGAACACCACCGCCTCGCCGACGTGGCGCGGCAGGACCGTCGTCTTGAGCAGCGAGCGCTCGCGGTAGAACGCGCGCAGCCCTGCGGCGTCCAGCCCGCGCGCCCGCATGCGTTCGGGGCCGACTTCCTGCCACAGCAGGCTCGGCGCGTCGTCGTCGCCGAACACGGCGTCGGCGTTGATCGCGTTCACGGTGACGCCGAGCGGCGCAAACTCGAGCGCGGCGATGCGCGCCAACTGTAGGGCTGCGGCCTTGCTGGCCGAGTAAGCGCCGAAGCCAGCGCCGGGCGCGAAGGCGTTCTTGCTCGCCTGCACGACGACGCTGCCGCCAGTGCGCTGGGCCGCGAACACGCGCGCCGCCTCCTTGAGCACGAGCATCGTGCCGGTCGTGTTGACCTCGAGCGCCTTGGCGAAGCGCGCGGGATCCATTTCGGCGAGCGTGCTGACGTGCGCGATGCCGGCGTTGGGCACCACGACGTCGACGCCGCCGAAGGCCCGGCAACAGGCGGCGAACAACCCGACGACCGCCGTAGCATCGGTCACGTCGGCCGTCGCGGTGGCGAGTTGGCCCTTCTGGTCGCCAAATCGCGCGAGCGCCTTGTCCAGACGATCCCCGTCGCGATCCGTCGCGAACACGCACGCGCCGGCGGCGAGCAACGCCTCGACGATGCCGACGCCGATGGCGCCCGCCGCGCCGGTGACCAGCGCGATCTGACCCTGCAGCGGCGGCGCCTGCGGCGCGCCGAGCTTCGCCAGTTCGAGCGGCCAGAACTCCATCTCCGCCAGTTCGGCGTCGCCGAGCGGCTGGTAGCGGCCGAGCGCGTGCGCCGTCGCCTTGACGACGAGGCTGCGCGCGGCGACGTCGGCGGCGATGCGCGCGGCCTTGCGCGTGTCCTGGCAGGCAACGAGACCGACGCCCTCGATCACGGCGACAACCGGCGTCGGAAGCAGCAGCTCGTTGGCGCAGCGCGCGGCGTGCGCGGCGTGGTAGGCGCGGTAGCGCGCGACGTAGGCGGCAACCTCGGCGCGCACGGCCTCGGCGTCGGCGGCCTGCGCGCGCGTCAGGAACACATACGGCCCCTTGGTGCGCAGCACGTGGTCAGGCGTCACCGGGTTGGTGGCGCACAGCGCGCGCGCGTCGGGATGCGCCGCGAAGTTCGCCGCGACGTCGTCGACGCGGGCATCGGCGACGACGCGTCGCCACCCGGGTCCGCACGGCCCCTGCGTCGGCGTCGCCAGCGCGCCGCGCAGGATCGGCAGGAACCGGGCCAAGGCCGCCGCGCGCTCGGCGGCCGGCAGTGGCGCC
>VGZG01000065.1 GCA_016872675.1 Planctomycetota bacterium | reverse complement strand
ACGCCCAGCCGCATCGTCGCGCGCGCTCGCGGCGGTGGTCGGCGAATTGGCCGGCCCGGTGGCGCCGGATCGGGTCGCCGCCGTTCGGCGCCGCGACGGCGTGACCGAAGCGCGGGCTGCCGCGGGTGGCTGCGCCGCTGAGCCGCCGCGCGTAGTCGCTCGCCGACGCTCATGCTATAGCTGATGTGCCGCGCGAACGGCGCGGTGCCATCGGCCCGCCGGACTTCGTGCCGTCCGGCGTCGGATCGGGAGCAAGTCCTGATACCCTGTCAGCCGAAATCCGTACCGAGACCATTCCAATGTTCCGCCGCAAAGACACCGAAGCCAAAGACTTGCCCAATGCCCCGGCGGGCGGTCTCGATGACGTCATCGTCGTCGTCGAACAGGCGGTCAACCCGTACGTCGTGCTGTTCCACGATCCCGCCGGCTATCGCGCCGAGCAGGTGCGCGCGCTGCGCAACCGGCTGGTGGCAATGAACCCCGACGGCGAGCCGAAGACGCTGGTGGTCACGTCGGCGGTGCGCGGCGAAGGCAAGACCGTGGCTGCGATCAACCTCGCGATGGCGCTCGCCGAGCTCGAGCGCCAGCAGGTCGTGCTGGTCGACGCCGATCTGCGCCGACCGAGCTGCGAGCGCTACCTCAACCTCAACCCGGACATCGGGCTCAGCGACGTCTTGCTCGGCCGCACGACGGTCGAGCGCGCCCTGCGCACCGCCGGCCACCGCAGCCTGATGCTGTTTGGCCCAGGCACGCGTGTTGAGAACCCCGCCGAGATCCTGGGCTCGGCGCGTCTCGATGAGTTGTTTCGCCGGCTGAAGGAGCACTTCCAGTACATCGTCGTCGACACGCCGCCGGCGCTGCCGTCGACCGACGCCGGGGTGCTGGCCAGCCGCGCCGACGGCACGCTGCTGGTCGTGCGGTTGGAGAAGTCGCTGAAGAAGCAGTCGCGTCAGGCCGTGCGCCTGCTGCAGGACATGGGCGGCAACGTCATGGGCACGTTCGTCACCGACCTGCGCGGCGCCGATCCAGACAGCGACAACCGCCTCGCCTTCGATTCGCCGCAGAGCGACGAGGACTGACGCATGGGCGGCTTGAAGGACTCGATGCGCGACGCCATCAAGCAATTGGCGTTCCGCACGTCCGTCGACCGCCTGAAGAAGCAAGGCGTCACGCAGGTCAACGTGCTCGGCCTCGACCGCATCGCCGCGCTGATCGAGGCTGCAGTGCACCGCAGCCTCAAGTCGCGGCTCGTCGGCGCCGACCGCGAAGTGGTCGCCGATGCGACGAAGGCCGAGTTCCTGCGCCTGCTGCGCAGCAACGAGGACCTGCTGCGCGAGAAGAGCGAGGTCGAGCGCATGCGCGAACGCGCTGAGGAGGAGCTCGACGCGCTGCGCCGTGACCTGGCGCAGCAGCAGAGCGCCCTGAAGCTCAAGCTCGAGCGCCTGGATCCGGCCGCCGCCGGACGGTGGCACGGCGAGGACGGCGCTATCGCCGGCAAGGTCGCCGCCATCGTTCAGGCGCTCGCGAACGGCGGTCCAACGTCGGCCGACGACGTGCAGAGGCGCCTGACCGAACTCGTCATGGACGTCGTGTCCGACGAGCGGCGCGACGCCGAGGCTGCGCGTCAGGCGCTCATCGACCGCGACGTCGCGGCCATGCAGCGGCGCATCGAAAAACTGACCGGGAGCCTGTCGTTGACCGAGCACAAGCTGCAACAGCTGTCCGCGCAGCACAGCCTCGACAGCGGCATTTCGTCGATCTATCGCGAGGTCCAGGGCTTGGCGCCCGGCGACGAGCGAGCAGAGACCAAGAAGGGCATGATGGCCGCGATCCTCGAGGCCAACCTCCGGCTACAGAAACGCGGCACGGCATGAGACCGGACGCACTACCAGCAAGACCATGATGAGCGAGAACAAGGACAAGGACGCCAAGACGCACGGCGTGCTCTACATCGGCATGGACCTCGGCACGTCGCGGACGTCCGTTTCGGCCAGCAACGGCGTGCGCGAGACGGTCTGCTCCGTCGTCGGCTACCCGAAGGACGTCGTCAGCCAGAAGTTGCTGAAGAAGGACGTGCTGTTCGGCAAGGAGGCGTTGGAGAAGCGCCTGTCGCTGCGCATGTACAAGCCGCTCGAGAAGGGCGTGCTCAAGTACACCGGCGAGGCCAAGGACCAGGAGGCGAAGGCCAACCTGAAGGCCGCGCAGGACCTGATCGGCGAGGCGATCCGGCTGGCGAAGCCGCGCGCCGACGAGCTGGTCTACTGCGTCATCGGCGCGCCGGCCGAGGCCTCGGTGAAGAACCGCGAGGCCATCGTCGAGGCGGCCAAGGCCCACGTCGATGCCGTCATGCTGTGCAGCGAGCCGTTCTCGGTCGCCTACGGCATGGAGATGCTCGAGGACGTGCTGGTCGTCGACATCGGCGCCGGCACGACGGACCTCTGCCGCATGCATGGCACGATGCCGGAAGAGGCCGACCAGATCATGTTCGACGTCGCCGGCGACGCCGTCGACGCCGTCCTGGCCAAGCGCATCGAGCAGAGCTGCCCAGGCGCGCAGTTCACCATCCAGATGGTGAAGGACCTCAAGGAGCGCTGGAGTTTCGTCGGTGACGCGCCGGAGAAGTGCCTCGTCGAGTTGCCGGTCGACGGCAAGCCGACCCAGTTCGACCTCACCGACCAGATCCGGGCCGCCTGCTCGATCCTGATCGACCCGATCTGCAAGGGCATCACCAAGCTGATCGCCACCTTCGATCCGGAGTTCCAGGCTCGGCTGAAGAACCGCGTGCTACTGGCCGGCGGCGGCTCGATGATCCGCGGCCTGGACACCGCGATCGAGAAGGCGATGAAGGAGCGCCTCGGCGGCGGCAAGGTGCTGCGCATCGAGGAGCCGATCTACGGCGGCGCCAACGGCGCGTTGAAGATCGCCCACGACATGCCCGCGGACTACTGGGAGCAGCTGCGCTGACCGGCGGAGCGGGCGGGGCTGACGCCCGCCGGCCATCGCGGCCGGTGGAGGAGCGGCTGTGGATGATATGTCGGCGGAGGGGCGCGTTCAGCGCACGCCGTACTCATCCTGCAGCAGCCGGCGCAGTTCGTAGAAGTCGCGGATCTCGTGCGTGGGTTGTGTCGCGCCCTCCTCGGCGGAGTGGCGGCCGCTGCGGCGGATGCGCACCGTCGTCCAGCCCTCGTGGTTGCACGGGTCGATGTCGTGCGTCGGGTTGTCGCCGACGTAGATGCAGTGCTGCGGCTCCAGCTTGAGGCGCTGCAGAACGCGCCGGTAGAGTTTGGGGTTGGGTTTGCTGAAGCCGACCTGGTCGGTGAAGAAGATCGCCGACGGGGTGAGGAACTCGAGCACCTCCAGCCGGATCAGCTTCTCCGCCTGCTTGATGGTGATGCCGGCCGAGATGACGCCGCGGACCAGCGACGTGCCGCTGAGCCACTTCAGCACCTCGTAGACGTCGTCATAGACCTTCAGCTCGCGCCACTTGGTCGCGTGGTAGGCGACCACGCCGGCCGCGACGATGACGGCGCGGTTGTGGCCGGCGAACGACTCTTGTCCGAGGCGGTCGAGCACCTTGTCGAAGTGGCCGCTGTAGTTGCTCGAGAACTCGGCGATGACGTCGTCGAGTTCGCGCGTTGCCTCGACCCGGTCGGCCTGTAGGCCGGTGCGGACCATGGCGTCGACGGCGGCCCGGCGCGCTTTGTCGGCGAACACGGTGGTCGAGAACAGCGTGTCGTCGATGTCGAAGAAGATTGCTTGCACTGGCGGTGTCACGCCATGAGTTGACCGCATCGGCGCGTCGCTCCGCAAGGTGGGAGCGCCGCGCCGGCGACGGATCGGCCCGGAAACGCGCGCGGGCCGCCCGATGTGATCGGGCGGCCCGCGGCTGCTTCCTGGTTCGCCTGCCCCGCGTGGGGGCGTCGGCCTCGCTGGCGATCAGCGCATCGCGTCGGCGGCCTAGCTGTCGCCGACCGCGTCGGTGATCTGCGCGCGCACCATGACCATCAGGCTGCGGCTCTCGTCGGCCGTGCCTTCCTGCTTGAACAGCATGCCAATGAGCGGCAGGCGGGCGAGCGCCGGGATCTCGGCGCGGCGCTCCTTGTTGAGCACCTGGCGTAGGCCGCCGAGCAGCACCGTGCCGCCGTCCGGCACCTTGACCGTCGTTGCGAAGTTCGTGACCGTCAGAACCGGCATCTGCAGGGTGACAGGCAGCGTCGAGCCGGCGAGCGACGTGGTGAACGTCGGGATCGGGCGCTCCAATTCGGCGACCGTCGGGCTCAGGTTGAGGATGATGTACTTACGGTCGTTCAGGATCGTCGGCTGAACATCGAGGACGATGCCGTCCTGGACAACGTCGACCTTCGGATCGGCGATGAATGCCGCCTGGGCGACTTCGACGTCGAAGTCGCGCACGTACGTCGTCTGGTTGATGACTGCGACGTGGCCGCGACCCTTGTTGACGACCGAGAGGATCTGGCTGTTGACGACTTCACCGTCCTGACGCTTCTCGACGGCCTTCAGGATCATGTTGAGCTGTGAGTCGTCGAGGAACGTCCAGCCGGCAGTCAGGCCGCCGGTCGGGCTGAGCACGCGGCCCAGGTCGCTCGCGAAGTAGTTCTCGGTGCGGGCACGGACATCGCCGTCGCCGCCGTCGTTGTAGTAGTAGCCGGCCAGAGGGTTGGCCGCCGGGTCGCCGGTGCCGCCGTTGTCGAGGCCCTGCGAGGCGTTGCTGACCAAACCGTTGGTTGTGTCGTCGAGCGAGACAGCCGTGCCCTTGTTGCCCGAGCCGCCCAACCCGCGGAAGTCGATGCCGATTTCCTGCAGGAAGTTGCGCGAGATCGTCAGGAACTTCGAGTCGACCGTGACGATCGGCGTCTGGTTGCGCCGCATGTCGGTCAGCAGGCTCTCGATGCGGGCGATCATCTGCGGGCTCGCCTTCACCGACAGGATGCCCGAGTCCTCGGGCTGGATGCCGACGCCTTCCGTCTCCCAGTACTTGGGATCGCTGGCGTCCTTGAGCGCGGTGACGAGGTCAGCCAGCTCGATGCCGGCGACCGGGTCCTCGCCCTCGCCGCCCGAGCGCGGCGTCTCCGCCGTCTGCTCGCCGGGGATGTCGCGCAGCACTGGCGCCTGGAACTGGGTCTGCTTGAACACCAGGTCCTTCACCGGGATGACCTTGCTGATGATCGTTCCGGCCGCCTGCGACTTGTTGCCGATGACAACGACGCCGTTCTTGACCGTCCACGCGAGGTTGGCGCTCTTGCCAATCATGTGGTTCAGGAAGTTCTGTAGCGTCATCGAGGCGACGAGCTCGATCTGGACCTTGAGACTCTCGCTGCCGATGACTTCGCGGGCCTCAGGCGTCGTGATGATCTGGACGCCGGTGATCAGGTTGAGGTTCTTGACGACCTCGTTGTAGTCGCCGGTCTCCTCGGTGTAGGTCAGGCGACCAACCTGCGTCGTGCGCACCTGGTCCCACACGGCGGCGTCCTGCGGATCGACCGCGGCAGTCTTCGAGGCGGCCTTGGCGCGGCCGCTGGCCTTCTCCCACGTGTCGGCGTCCATGCGCAGGACGCCGGTCTCCGGGATCTTGAGGTCCTCGTCCGCCTCGATCATCTTGCGGATCGCGGCGGTGCGGCTGCGCCAGTAGTCCTCGTTGCTGCCGTCGCGCGCGGCCTTGACCGCGGCGTTCTGCATCTCGTAGGCGACGGCGTTGTTGGGCTCGATCTCGAGCGCGCGCTGCGCGAGGTCCTGCGAGCGCTGGAACTGGCGCGCGGAGAAGGCGATCTGCGACTGCAGGATCAGCGCGTCGACGCTGGTGCGCTTGCGCGCCTCGGCCTCGGCGTAGCGCTTGCGTAGTTCCTCGGCCTGCTTGCTGTTCAGCTCCGCCTGGCTCTGGCGTTGCTGCTCGTCGTAGCTGGCTTCGGCCTGCTTCTGCGCCTGGGCGACGTCGGCGGGCAGCGTGCCCCATTCCATGTCGTCCTTGACCTGGATCGCGAGCGCGGCGACGCGCAGTTCTTCGATGGCGCCGGCGAAGTCCTTCTCGCCCGACATCTGGTGCGCCTTCTGCAACTGCGTCTGCACGGTCGTGCGCGCGCGCTCTTCGCCGATCAGGCGCAGGCGCACGGCTTCGTCCGCGAAGTCGTTGATGCGGCCGACCGGCTCGCCGAGCTCGGCCTGCACCGAGGCCAGCAGGGTCAGCACGTCCTGGTTACCCGGCGACAGCTCCTTCGCCTTGAGCAGTTCGAACTTGGCTGCGTTGAGGTCGCCGTTGCTGCGCAGCGTCTGCGCGTTGCGCAGGTAGTTGGCGACCAGCGCGTCGCGGCGTTCGTTCTGCACGGGGTCCTGCTGCCCGGGGTTCTGCTGCGAGTCCTGCGACCCGGTCGCCGGCGCATCGCCAGCGTCGCCGTACATCGGCGGCGTGTCAGACGAGGTCGAGCAGGAGGCGCCAAGTACGGCGGCGGTCAGGGAAGCAGCGAGAAGGCGCGAATGTTCGAGAGCCATCGGTTCACGCTCAAAGCATGCGAGATCTAGCGAACTCCGTGGGCACGGAGTCCCGCTGCAACGCGCGCCGGCAAGCGACCGGGGGGACGAAACGGCGCGGGGAGCGCCGCCGCGTTCCGGAGGGGACGACTCCAGAACGACGACCGGTCGAGAGGGACTTGCCGACGACGAAACAGCGATCTGCCGAACGGGCACGAGCCCATCGGAAGGGAGCGACAAGGTAGCCAGCTTCGTGGGGGTGTGCCAGCGGTTTTTCCCGGCTGTTCCTGGGGTTGCGCGCGGGTGCCGAAACGGCGCGCAGGGCTGGGCGCGACTGCGCGAGGCCGGCGAATCGACCGGAAACCGCCGGCCCGAAACACCGATCAGCCGACCGCGGCGGGCGCTGCGCCAGGCCGAGCGAAAGCGGCCGCGTCGCCGCGGCCGAACAGGTCGTAGCGCCTACTTCTTCGCTGGGCCTAGGCCGCCGCCGAAGTTGATTTCCTCGAACCCCGCCTCGTTGCAGGCGTCGGTGGTCTTGGCGACGTCGTCGTAGTACGTGCCGGGCATGGCTTCGACGACGCAGGCCATCAGCTTCTTGCCGCCCGTCTTCGGGTCCTTGACCTGGCTGTTAGGGTCCTTGGCGATGCGCGTCAGCTCTGCCTTGACGTCCTCGAGCTTGTAGAGCGGCGTCGCACCGACTTCCCACTTGATCTTGTGGTTCACCAGCGCGAAGCGGTATGCGCGACCGGTGTTGATGTTGATCACTCCAGGGCCGGCACCGGGCCCCGACTTGCTGTAGTCCTTCGTGCCATCGGTGTCGACGTGGATACGCACGGAGAGTTGGTCCTGCGGCTCGACGACCGTGCTCTGGCTGCCCTTGTCCTTTGGCAGGTAGGCCGGGAGCTTCGACTCCAGGACTTTGAAGTCGATGCAGATGAAGAAGATGATCATCAAGAACACGACGTCGATCATCGGCGTCATGTCTCCCTTCACCTCTTCCTGGGCGTCGTCGAGGGCGCTCATTGGTTCTGCCCCTTGAGTTTGGGGTTTTTCTCGCCGGTCTCCTTGTCCTGCTCGGACATCGCCAATTCGACCTTCCAGAAGGCGACGTCAGGCTGGCTGCACTGCTTCATGATCTCGCCCACGAAGTTCCACTCCGTCCACTTGTCGGCTCGGATCAGGATCGGATCGTCGATCAGCTGGACCTTCTTGCCGCCGATGTCCTCCTCGACCAGCTTCAGCTTCTTCTCGGTGATGCCAGTGGTGCGGATGGCGACCAGGAGGTCCCTGATCGGCTTGGCGGTCGCGGGATTGCGGAAGTCGCTACCGTGCTTGTCCGGGTCGTAGAAGACCTGCTGGTTGTAGACGACGCTGCCGTTCTGCAGCACGTTGATGATCGGACGGTTGTCGGGCGGCGAGTCGTCCGGCTCCTGGAACACGGCGCGCGGCAGGATCAGGTCTTCGAGGTTCTTCTGGCTCAGGTCGATGACCAGAACGAAGAAGATCATCAGCAGGAACACGCAGTCGATCATGGGCGTCATGTCCATTTCGACGTTCTGCTGAACCAGTTTATGGACGTTAGTCATCCGTTGGTTTCCAAGGGCGAACGCCGGTCGGACGGCGCTCGCGGTGTGGCATCAAGTTCACGGGAACGCAGCGACAGTAGGCTGGTTCAGCCCGCGCCGTAGTTAGCAGGTCACTTCGTGTTGCGGAAGCGCTCGAACAGGTTCTCCGAGATCGCGTTGGTCTCGGTCGAGACGCGGATGACGCGGTTGCGCAGCGTGTAGAACGCGACGCCGACCGGGATCGCGACCGTGAGGCCGAGGATCGTCGTGATGAGCGCCATCTTGATGCCGCTCGCCAGTGTCGCCGGGCTGACCGAGCCGCCGGCCGCCGCGATCGTGCCGAAGGTGATGAACATGCCCGTCACCGTGCCGAACAGGCCCATCATCGGCGCGATGGCCGAGATCAGCGACAGCCAGCCGATCTTCTGGAACAGCTTGACTGTCTCCTCGGTCTGCATCTCGCGGATCGAGGTCTGCATCGTCTCGAACGCGTGGCCAAGCTTCGACAAGCCGGCGCCGATCACGTTGGTCATGTAGTTCTTCTCCTGCTCGCACAGTTCGACGGCTTCCTGGAAGTTCGCTTGCTCGAACAGCGCCTCGATGTCGTTGAGCAGGTCCGCCGGCGCGAGCTTCTCGCGCTTGATGGTCATGAAGTTCTCGATGATCAGCGCGCCGGCGACGACGGAGAGCACCATGATCAGGTAGCCGATCGTGCCGCAGTTCTTGTAGGCGAAGAAGTCGGCGATCGCGCTGCTTGGCGCGTCGCCGCCGCCACCCTGGGCCATCAACTGGGTCGCGGTCAGGAGCGGGGTAGCCACGGCGAGGATACGAACGAAGGGCACGTTCATGCGGGTCATGGAACAGGAGGGCCCGTGGGAAGGCGGGCTTGGGAAGAGGGGTCGGGTGGGGACGGAGGGGGTGGGAAAGTTTGCGCGCCAGTCGGGGAGTCGCAAGCCCCGGCCGGCAGAATCTCGGCCGCAGCGCTGCCGCTGCGGCTCGCGTCGACTATTTGCCTTGCTCGACCTTCGCTGCGCCGGCCCAGCGCGAGGTCGGGTAGTTGGCGATTACGATCTGGAAGTAGGCGTTGGCGCGCTGCTTGAACGTGTCGCCTTCCTTCTCGGCGCCGAGCGCGAGCAGGCAGCAGCCGAGATAGTAGTTGGCCTTGGCGCTCGCCTCGCCGCCCAAGGCGTCGACGACGCTGGCCTTGGCGAAGCTCATCTGCGCCCGGCGGAGGTCCTCAGGGCGGTTGTTGGCGATTGCGGTCAGAAACACCGCCTCGCCTTCGCCGGCGTGGCCGGCAGCGATCAGTTCCGGCTGGTTGCTGCTGATCAAGCCGCGGAAGAACGACTCCGCCTTGGCGAAGTCCTTCTCAGCGAGGTGGGACTCGCCCTCGCCGACGCGGGCGAGCGTCTTCAGGGCCTTGAGCTCTGCCTCGTCGTTCGACGGCGTGAGGAGCGCGGTGTCGGCCGCTGCGGCCGACGACTGGAACGTCGTCCGCGCTTCGCCAGCCTTGCCGTCGGCGATCAGCGTCTGCGCTAGCTCGTACTTGGCGCGCGCCAACCAAACGGCGCCGAAGCCGTCGCGCGTGGCGCGGTCTTCCAGTTCGCGGAGCGTCGTTGCGGCGGCGCCGCCGGTGCCGGCGAGGCGCTCGGCGCGGCCGCACAGCAGCAGCGCCTCCGGCGTGTGCCAGTGGTTGGCATTGTCGCTCAGCCACTTCTTCGCGTGCGTGGCCGCGGTCTCGGCCGCCGCCTTGTCGATGCCGATGCCGGCGACAGCCGCCTTGATCTTGAAGAAATTCGCGTCGGCCTTCACCAACGCGCGGTCGGACGGCACGTCGCCAAACAACTGCGCCGCGGCCTTGAAGTCGCCGCGGTCCAGCGCCGCGCGGCCGGCGATGAACTGCTCGGGTGCGTTGCCCCACTCGATGCCGACGACTTGGTGGGCGGGAACTTCATAGGCCTCGGCGCCGCGCTTGCCGCGCACGCCAGTGAGCAGGAACTCGGTGATCTCGACGCCGCGGATGCGGGAGCCATCCTTCTTCTGGATGACGTCGTTGATCTTCTGGCCTTGCGCGGCCGCGAATGGCGCCAGGAGGGAGGCGGTCAGCAGCAGGGGGAGCGTGCGCATCAGAGGTCGGTGGGTGCGGTCAGTTGAGTGTGGGGAGCGGAAGGGACCATGCGGCGCGTCGATCGTTCGGCGGCCGCTGTCGGCGTCCGCGGCAGGCCGATCGGCAGCCCGGGTCAGGTTGAGGTTGTTGGGCTCAGCGATTGCTCTGGAAGTAGCGGAACAGCAACAGCCCCTGGGCGCCGTGCCGCTTCAGCGTGGCGAAGTCGTCGTTCGCGCGCGCCTTCTTGTAGATCGTCGTCGCGATGTCCTTGTACTTGCTGTCCGTGGCGCCGGCCTGCTTGCAGAACCAGTACGTCTCCCAGTGGAAGCGGTACCACTCGAGGCTGTACGGCTTGACGTCGGCACGCAGCGCCCAGACGCGATAGGCCTTTTCCTTGTCGCCGTAGTACTTGATGTATGCATCGACCGGCCTCTCCAGGCCTGCGACCTTCTGGCCGGTGCCGACCTTGTCGAACTCGAACCAGCCGCCCAGCGCGCGCGCGATCTGGCGCTTGAGTTCCCACTGTGCGGGGTTGGCGGCTTCGGCGGAGACCAGCATGTCATATGCCTCCTGGAAGCGGCGCTGATGTAGCAGCGCTTCGCCGACCATGGGGCGGACGATCTGGTCGATGACCTTCTTGGTGTCGTCGTTGGTGTCCGCGCCGTAGAGAGCCAGCGTCTTCTGCGCCACCTCGTCGACCTTCGTCCACTCGCGCAGTTTCTCCCAATTGAGCAACGTGTGGACCAGGATGCCCAACTGCGCCTTCGACGCGCCGGCGATGTAGTCCGTGCCCAGCGCGACCAGCTTCTGGCGCGCCGCCGTCACGTCCTGGGTCGCCTTCTGGATCTGCGCGTCGCCGCCGTCCTTGGCGCTGACTCTGTCGAGCTCGTTGCTCAGCGCCTCCACCTGGTTCTGGTACTCCTTGAACACCTCGGTCGCGAAGCGTGATGCGCGCGGCGGGTCCTTCTCCTTGAGCTGCACGTACGCCGCTTCCGCGAGGTCGAGCTTGCCAAGGTCGGTGTTGAGTCGGCCGATGTACTCGAGCGTGACCGGGATGTTGCGTTCGCCTTCCTTGGCGAAGTTGGCGACGAAGCCCTGGGCCTTTTCCAGCGCCGCTGGGTACTTCGTCAGGTCGCGCTTGAGCTTGAACTCGTCGTTGCCGCGGGCCTCGCTGAAGGCCATCTGCGTGTCGGCGAACTCGGCGTCGGCGAGCGCGCTGGCTCGTACCTGCTGCTTGCCGGTCTCGCTCGCTGGCAACGTCGTCTTGGCCACATACTCGCGGAAGTCGCCCAGCGCCTTGCGCGCCTCGGCAAACTTGCCGCTGGCCGCGAGCGCGCGGCCGACGTTGACCAGCGCCTGCTCGTAGAAGGTGAAGTCCGCCGTGATCTTGCCGTACGAAGCGATCGCCTCGCCGTACTTCTTCTCGTTGAAGCGTTCGTTTGCCTCCTTCCAGAACAGCTTGCTGCCGGCGCTGACGCTGCTGGTCGCGATCATCTCGGAGGTCGCGCGGTAGAAGTCGTTGAACGCCGGGTCGTTCTTCACCTGCCGCTTGTGCGCCGCGAGCGCGCGGTCGGCGGCGTCGGCGACGTCGCTGGCGCGCTTCTCGTCGGTCGACGCGAACTTCTGGAGCCCCTCGCCGAAGGCAAGCATTGCCTCCAGGTAGCGATCGCTGAGGGCGTAGGCCATGCCGAGCATTTCGTAGGTCTGCAGGCCGAGCTTCTGCTGCTCGTCGGTCGACAGTGCCGCGATCGCCTTGCGCGCGCCCCGGACTGCCGCCTCATAGTTCTTGTTCTGCAGCTCGCCCTTGGCGACCTCGACGAGCAGCGCGCCCGAGACGAGGGTTTGCTGGAAGCCGAGGATGTCGCGCAGCACGGCCTTGGCGCGCACGCCGACGAAGTCGGACGGGTGCTTGTCATTGATCTTCTGCGCCATCGCCAGCGCATCGCCGACCTTCTTGGCGTCGCCGGACTCGGCGTTGAAGCGCGCCTCGGCCAGCAGCATGAGGTGGCCCGACGTGTCGTTGACGACCTCGAACAGCTCCTGCCCCTTCTCGCCAAAGGCCGTCATCTTCTGGCGGAACTCAGCGAACAGGTTGGCGGTGTCGGCGGCGCCTTCGCGCGCCATGACCTCGGCGGTCTTGACGTAGACCTCCTGCAGCATGTCGAACAGGAAGCCCTGCATCTCGCCGCTGAGGTCGAGTTCGCCCTTCTGCGCGCCCTCGAGCGAGGTCGAGATCTGCTTGAGCGTGCCCTTGTAGGTGTCGATGGCGTCGGCGACGTTGCCCTCGACCTCGCGGCATTGCGCGATCTCGAACAGGCCACGCAGGCCTAACGCGGTCTCCTCGCCCGACACGAGCACCATCTCCTCGAGCTCGCTGATGGCGCGCTGCACCAGCACGCCGCGGTTCTCCTTGTCGGCGCGGGCCTGTTCGCGCGACAGCACCGCCTTCTTCATCCACATCAGGTAGAACTCGGTCTTCTCGTCCTTGGCGTCCTTCAGGTCCTCCATGACCTTGCCGCAGGCGTCGATACCGTCGCTGAAGACCTTCTTGGCCTCGTCGGCGAGCTCCTTGACCTTGTCGGGATTGTCCTGCTGCGCGATCTCCAGTTCCTCGACGAGGAACTGGCCGAAGTCCTGCGAGGCGTTGGCGAGCGTCGCGCGCGCCTTCTGCTGCAGCGCGACGTTGCTCGACGTCTCGATCAGCTCCTTCGACTTCGCGACCGTCTCCTTGAACAGCGTGCGCTGCTGGGCGCGGTCGCTGCGCGACCGGGCGCCGTAGTAGGCGATCTCGACGGCGAGCTGCGCAATCTTCTCCTGGTCGCCGCCGGCGACGTTGTTCTTCGCCAGCCCTTCGGCTTCGATGCGCGCGAGTTCGATGAACCGCAAGTCGGTGGCGAGCGCCCGCACGAACGCGATTTCGCGGTCGATCTTCTGGTTCTGTGCCCAGAGCGTGGACGACAGGCAACCGAGGGCGAAGACGAGCAGGGTCGGCGCGCTAAAGCGCGCCTTGTTACTACCGGTCAAGGGGGGACTCCAAAGCAGGGTGTCGACGTTGACGAAAGCCAAACGGCGCGCGGCGCGCGCTGTGATCGAGGGCGTGCCGTAGGCGCAGCGCGGCCTCACAGAGGGGGAACGCAGAGTATAGCGGGGCGTTCAGACGATCCAACGCCGGCAGTGCGCACAGGCGCCCGGGCCCCAAACGACTGCGGCCGCCGTTGCCGTGGGGCGAGAGCGGCCGCACCCTTGCTCGTGGTGCGTCGTGGAGTGGTGGACCGGCTCGCGCCAGCCCACCAACTCGCCAACGCGCGAGTTCACTTCATCGCCATGTCCGGGCCGCCGGCGGCGGGCGCCAGCGTCGGCTCCGCCTCCTCCATCAGCACGATGCGGGCGCGGATGAGGATCAGGATCTTGCGGTTCTGCACCGACGTGCCGTTGCGGCTGAACAGCCACGACAGGCCCGGCAGGCTGCCGAGCAGCGGCACCGTCGAGCGCAGGTTCTGCCGCTCCACGAGGCGCATGCCGCCGAGCATCATCGTGCCGCCGTCCGGCATCGTGACCGTCGTGCGGACGCGCTGCAGCGTCACTTCCGGCAGCTGGATCGAGATCGGCTGGCCGACGCCGAGCGTCGTCGTGAAGGTCGGGATCGGCGTCTGCAGCGTGACGACGCTGGGGCGCAGCTCCATCGTGATGAACTTGAGGTCGCTGTCGACGACCGGGCGGACGTCGAGCGACACACCGTCGTAGACCGTGCCGATGATCGGATTGGCGACGGCGGCGGCCTGCGCGATCTCGACGTCGAAGTCCTTGATGTAGGACAACTGACGCAGGTGGCTCATGTTCGCCCGCGCGTTGTTGTAGACCAGCAGGCGCGGGGCGTCGATCTGCTCGCTGCGCTCCTGCTTGCTGACTGCGCGCAGCACGACCTCGACCTCGGTGTCGTCGAGGAACGCGTACTGCAGCGACAGGCCGCCCGCGTTCGTCAAACCGCCGTTGCGGCCGCCGAGCGTCTGGTTGTAAAGGTTTTCGATGCGACCCATGATGTCGCCGTCGTTGCCGTCGTCGTAGAAGAAGCCGGGCGTCGTGCCGGTGCCGACCGTGCCGGGCACCGCGGCGTTCTGCTGCTGGCGCGGGCCGAAGTCGTCGAAGCCGGCGTTCGGACGGTTCTCGAGGCCGCGACCGGGGAGGCCCTGCGACGCCTGGTTGCCCAGCCCGCGCAGGTCGATGCCGATGTCCTCGAGGAAGCTGTCCTCGACCTTGAGGAAGCGCGACTCGACGTCGACCTGGATGCCGACGTGACGGCGCAGGTCGTCGACCAGCGCCGCGACGGCCGCGTGCGTCTCCGCGTCGGCGCGGATGTACAGCATGCCCGACAGCATCTGCATCGAGAACGGGCTGCCGTCCCACTTGTCGCTGGCGATCGTCGACTTGATCAGCTCCTGCAGGCGGCCCTCGTCGACGACGGCGATCGGCACCTCGGCGTCGCCCTCGTCCTCGGCGAACACCGGCGCGTCGTCGCCGGGGCCGACGAGGCGCAGGTTCGGGCCCTTCTTGTCGGGCACGCCCTGGATCAGTTCCTTGACGTTGTAGGGCTGCTGGATCAGGTTGCCGATCGCATTCGCTGGCGTCACCAGGTGGACGAGGCCGTCCTTCACGCGGAAGGCAACGCCCGTCTTCATCTGGATGGCCTTGAGCGCGTCGTCGACCGAGCGGCGCGGCAGGCGGAAGTCCGTCAGCGTCGTCGTCTCGGCGGCCATGTCCTTGACCTCCTGCGAGACGAAGAACGTCACGCCGGTCAGCTGGCCGTAGTAGCTCGCCCAATCCTGCACCGTGGCGCTGGCGAAGTTGTGCTCGGCGACGGTCTCGCGCAGCAGCTTGGCGACCGCGGCATTCTCCGGCGAGTCCATCTCGCTCTGGATCGTGTAGCCGGCGGGCATGCGCTTGCTGACTTCCGACCAGCGGGCCGGATCGAACACGACCGTCTCCGTCTGCGGCACGTTGCTGTGCTGCAGTTCGAGGAAGGTCTTGTTCCACTCGGTGCGCCAGCGCTCACGGCTGTTGTCGACCGAGCTCTGGTGGCGGGCGCGGTCGGCGACCTCGCGCAGGGCCTCGGCGTCCGGGTTGCCCGGATCGAGGAGCAGCGCCTGCTCGACCAACGCGCCCGACTTCTGGTAGTTGCCGTCCTGGAACTGGAGGTTGGCGGCCTCGAGCAGGCTCTGCAGGCGCTGCTCCTTGCTGATCGCCTGCGTGCGCGCGATGCGCGCGAGTTCGGCCTCGGACGCGGTCTTGGCCTTGTCGAGCATGTCCTGCTCGGCCTTGACCTTGGCCTCGCGGGCCTGCGTCAGCAGCAGTTCGGCCTCCTTGCGGACCGGGTCGTTCGGCTGCATGTACGCCGAGAAGCGGGCGATCATCGCCGCGCGCTCGAAGTTCTCGACGGCCTTGCCGTACTGCTTGATCTCCATGTTGGCGCGGCCCTGGTCGCGCTCGCGCTCGATCAGCGCCATCTCGCGCTCGCGGCGGATCGTGTCCTGCACGATCGCGTCCGACACCACGCTGCGCAGCGGCACCTGATCCGTGTTGCCGAGCACCTCGTTGGCGCGCAGCAGGATCTCGCGCGCCTCTTTGTTGCCCGAGTCCAGCTCCAGCACGTAGGCGGCTTCCATGCGCGCGTCCAGGAACAGGCGCAGGTCGAGCGACCGGCGCGCGTTGTCGAGCGCCTGCAAGATCACCGCCTCGCGATCGCGGGCCGGACTTTGACCTTGCGGGTCCTGAGTCTGTGCGGCCGGCGCGTTGTCAGTGAGAGGCTGGCCATCCGACTCGTATGGGCGGACATCGACATGGTCCGCGGGGGTTCCCGAACAAGCGGCCAGCGCAAGCAGGGAGGAGGCGACGAAGCCGCGCAAGCGCAGGGACTGAACCTGGATCATCGTGAGATGCCTGCAGAAATGGCGAACGGGGAGAGGGGCGAGTCGCCGTCGACAGCGCGCGAAGGACCGGCGAGCGGCGGCGATGGCTACACGGGCAAAGAACGCCCACCGGCAACGACGATTCCGCGGGCTCCGCGCGACTGCATGCCACAGTCGTGGGCGGAGAACGGTCGCGGGGGGTCGGCCGTTGTCGAGGGACCTGTGCCGTCGAGGGACGCTGGAGGGCTACAGGGGCGCGCGACCGTAGCGATGCGCCAAGAGTCGGTCAAGAATGCAAAGTGCCGTTCTGACCAGGGATGCAGACCACCCGCAGTTCAAGCGCCGGGTGACTTGGGCACCTCGGGACGACCGAGCAGGCGGTTGACCCGCTTGATGTCCTCCCAGGTGTCGCGCTTGGCCGCCGGTTCGCGCAACAGGTAGGCAGGATGCCAGGTGACGACGACCGGGATGCCGTCGTGGCACAGGTCGCGGCCGCGCAGTTTGCTGACCGACTCGCTGGCGCCGAGCAGGTTCTGCGCCGCGACCCGGCCGAGGCAGACGATCACCTTCGGCCGAACCAGTGCCAACTGCCGGGTGAGAAAGGGCAGGCAGGCGGCGACCTCGTGGGGCTCGGGATTGCGGTTGCCTGGCGGGTGGCACTTCGCGACGTTGGCGATGTAGACGTCGCTGCGCTGCAAGCCCATGGCGCCAGCCAGGATGCGATCGAGAAGTTGGCCGCTCGGGCCGACGAACGGCCGCCCCGTCTTGTCTTCGCTGGCGCCCGGCGCTTCGCCGAGGAACAACACCTCGGCGCGCGGGTTGCCTTCGCCCGGCACGGCGTGCTCGCGGCCCTGGTGCAGCGCGCAGCGGGTGCAGGCTTGGATCTCGCGTCGCAGCGCGGCGAAAGCTGCCTCGACGGGGTCCGGGGGCCCGGCGGGCGCCAGCAGCGTCGTCTCGCCAGGCGTCGGCGCCAAGCGCGCGGGCGCAGCAGGTGCGGCCGGCGCTGCGACCACCGGCGTCGCCGATGCCGGCGCGGCCGGCCGGCGCGGCGGCAGCGTCGGCACGGCCAGCGTCAGGTCGACGCCGTAGGCCTGCGCCGCCAGTTCGAGGTGCTGCAGGATCTGCCGCAACTCGGCCATCAGCGCCCCGCCGCGAGCCAGCTATCGCCGGCGACCGTGTAGTCCGTGCGGCGTGGAAACAGGCCGTAGCTGTGCGCGAGGCTCGGCATGCGGCCCAGCGCGAGCACGCTGTGCCACGCGACGTCGTCGATGCCGTGCGACGGCAGCAGGATGTTGTCGCCGGCGTGCAGCACGAACAGCGCGCCGTGCGCGGCGAGCTGCGCGGTGAACGACTCGTCGCGGTTCATCAACTGCCACATGGCCTCGTCGCAGTTGTCGTCGAGCGCCGCCATGGCGCGACGGTCGTCGCGCGCGAAGCCGACGCGCACGAGCAGCTGCGCCAGCCGCCGCTTGCTCAGCGTCAGCCATGCCGTGCTGCCTTCGAGCTGCGAGAAGCAGACGCCGAGCTGGCCTGGTTCGGCGTCGTGGTGGAACACGGCGCCGCCGCCGGGCGCGTTGTTGTAGAGGATGCGCTCGCTCAGGCGGTGCGGGCGCGGGATCAGCACGCCGAGCAGGCGCCGCAGCGGCGCGCAGTCGAGCGCTGCGCGGCACTCGGGAAACGCGCGCAGCGCGAACTGGTCGACCCAGCCGGCCGTCCGGTCGGTCGCGGTCATCCACTCCTCGAGCTGCTCGAGGCCGGCGGAGAAGCGGATGCGCAGCGAGCGATCGCTCTCGTCGTTGGCGATCCAGGCCAGCTTGGCCCACAGGTCCTTGGCGACCAGCGCGCCGCCGCGCTCGGCGTCGACGAACACGCGCTCGACCTCGCGCGCGTCGTTCTTGTCGACGGTGCTGCCGGCATAGCGCAGGTCGGGATCGTCGCCGATGCGGGCCTCGAGCTCGGCGAGGAAGCTGCCGCCGGCGCGCAGGCGGTCGAACATGCGCAGGCAAGCGCGGATCGGCGCACCGTGACGCGCCGGCGCGTCGCCGAGGATGCCGGGCAGGAACACTGGCTCGCCGGCGTCCCAGCGCGCCTTCGCCTGCGCCGTCGTCGGCAGCGCGCGGTCGAGCTCGACGGCGTGGCCGAGCACGGCGCCGCGGCGCCGCAGCGGA